>NZ_JAVAYC010000020.1:0-84986 GCF_042709235.1 Pseudomonas sp. LS_2
TGCGCCGATCGCTGAACACCAGCAACATGTAGCGGCTGCGGTTGAGGGCGGCGGTGGGAATGGCGCGGACGATGGCGAACGGCTGGCCGGAGTCGTGGATCACTTCATTGACCGTGGCCACAGGGTAGCCGGCGGGGAAACGCTGGCCCATCCCCGAGCTGACCAGCAGGTCGCCTTCCTTGATGTCGGCGGTGTCGGCCACGTGGCGCAGCTCCAGGCGCTCGGGGTTGCCGGTGCCACTGGCGATGGCGCGCAGGCCATTGCGGTTGACCTGCACAGGAATGCTGTGGGTGGTGTCGGTGAGCAGCAGTACGCGGGAGGTGTAGGGCATGAGCTCGACCACCTGGCCCATCAGGCCGCGGGCATCGAGCACCGGTTGGCCGAGAAACACGCCATCACGTTCGCCCTTGTTGATCAGGATGCGATGGGTGAACGGGTTGGGGTCGACGCCGATCAGTTCGGCCACCTCGACCTTCTCGTTGACCAGCGCCGACGAGTTGAGCAGCTCGCGCAGACGTACGTTCTGCTCGGTCAGGGCTGCCAGCTTTTGCAGGCGCCCTTGAAGCAGCAAGGCCTCGGTCTTGAGTTTCTCGTTCTCGGCGATCAGTTCGGTGCGGCTGCCGAACTGCCCGGCCACGCCCTGCCAGGCACGCTGCGGCAAGTCGGTGACCCAATAGGATTGCATCAGCACCAGGCCCATCTGGCTGCGTACCGGCTTGAGCACGTCGAAGCGCGAGTCGACCACCATCAGCGCGACCGACAGCACCACCAGCACGAGCAGACGAACGCCCAGCGAAGGGCCCTTGGAGAAAAGCGGTTTAATGGGCCGTTCCTCGTCGACGACGTTTCAGGGGGTCATTGGACATGGGGCAATGCACCGATTCGCCTGCGGGTAGATGGAAAAGGCGCCCGAATGGGCGCCAGCCAGCACATACAGGTAGCACCGCAAGGGCCACCTGTAAACCGCGCATGCCTGCACCTGCGCGTGGAATCACTCGCTGGAGAGCAGGTCCATGGCGTGCTTGTCCATCATTTCCAGCGCACGGCCACCACCACGGGCGACGCAGGTGAGCGGGTCTTCGGCGACGATCACCGGCAGGCCGGTTTCCTGGGCAAGCAGTTTGTCCAGGTCGCGCAGCAGCGCACCGCCACCGGTCAGCACCAGGCCGCGCTCGGCGATATCGGAGGCCAGCTCCGGCGGCGATTGCTCCAGGGCGCTCTTGACCGCCTGGACGATGGTCGCCAGCGACTCCTGCAGGGCCTCGAGGACCTCGTTGGAGTTCAGGGTGAAGGCACGCGGTACGCCTTCGGCCAGGTTGCGGCCACGCACGTCGACTTCACGGACTTCACCACCTGGGTAGGCGGTGCCGATTTCCTGCTTGATGCGCTCGGCGGTGGATTCGCCGATCAGGCTGCCGTAGTTACGGCGCACGTAGGTGACGATGGCTTCGTCGAAGCGGTCGCCCCCGACCCGTACGGATTCGGCATAGACCACGCCGTTCAGCGAGATCAGCGCGATTTCGGTGGTGCCGCCACCGATATCGACGACCATCGAGCCGCGCGCCTCTTCGACTGGCAGGCCGGCACCGATGGCAGCGGCCATCGGCTCTTCGATCAGGAACACTTCGCGGGCACCGGCACCGAGGGCCGATTCACGAATGGCGCGGCGCTCGACCTGGGTCGATTTGCACGGCACGCAGATCAGCACGCGAGGGCTGGGCTGCAGGAAGCTGTTTTCGTGCACCTTGTTGATGAAGTACTGCAGCATCTTCTCGCAGACGCTGAAGTCGGCGATCACGCCGTCTTTCATCGGACGAATGGCGGCGATGTTGCCAGGCGTACGGCCCAGCATGCGTTTGGCCTCGGTACCGACTGCCACGACGCTTTTCTGGTTGCCGTGGGTACGAATGGCAACGACCGAGGGCTCATTCAGGACGATACCGCGCTCACGCACGTAGATAAGGGTGTTGGCAGTACCCAGGTCGATGGACAGATCGCTGGAAAACATGCCACGCAGTTTCTTGAACATGGGAAAGTGACCCTGGGGAAAGCGTGGGTAAAAAAGTGCGGCAAACTCTAACAATGGCAGGGATTTTGGGCAAGGAGCCAATATGTTAAATTGGCAGTTTTTCCGAGCACGCCTGCCGATGATCGCGGCCGTATGACCGCCAGAAGCCCGGCATGTTCCTGATCACGGCCCTAATCCGTTTTTTGTTTCCCTGGAGATCCCCCATGGCGCTTCAACGCTCCGACGTGGAAAAGATCGCCCATCTGGCCCGCCTGGGCCTGAATGAAGGCGAGCTGCCACGCATTACCGATGCCTTGAACAGTATTCTCGGGCTGGTCGACCAGATGCAAGCTGTCGACACCGACGGCATCGAGCCCCTGGCCCACCCCTTGGAAGCCACCCAGCGCCTGCGCCCCGACCAGGTCACCGAAAGCAACCAGCGCGATCGCTACCAGGCCGTCGCACCCTCGACCGAAAGTGGTCTGTACCTGGTTCCGAAAGTCATCGAGTAAGGGATAAAGCCTGCCATGCATCAATTGACCCTGGCCGAGATCGCCCGCGGGCTCGCCGACAAGTCCTTCTCCTCCGAAGAGCTGACCGGCGACCTGCTGTCGCGCATCAAGAGACTCGACCCGCAAATCAATAGCTTCATCAGCATCACCGAGGAACAGGCCGTGCAACAGGCCCGCGCCGCCGACGCCCGTCGCGCCGCAGGCGAGTCCGGCACGCTGCTGGGCGCGCCGATCGCCCACAAGGACCTGTTCTGCACCAGCGGCATCCGTACCAGCTGCGGCTCGAAGATGCTCGACAACTTCAAGGCGCCCTACGACGCCACCGTGGTCGCCAAGCTGGCCGAAGTCGGCATGGTCAGCCTCGGCAAGACCAACATGGACGAATTCGCCATGGGCTCGGCCAACGAGTCCAGCCACTACGGCGCGGTGAAGAACCCATGGAACCTCGAGCACGTCCCGGGCGGTTCGTCCGGCGGCTCGGCCGCTGCCGTGGCCGCGCGCCTGCTGCCCGCCGCCACCGGCACCGACACCGGCGGCTCGATCCGCCAACCGGCGGCGCTGACCAACCTCACCGGTCTCAAGCCCACCTACGGCCGCGTGTCGCGCTGGGGCATGATCGCCTACGCCTCCAGCCTCGACCAGGGTGGCCCGCTGGCCCGTACCGCCGAAGACTGCGCCCTGCTGCTGCAAGGCATGGCCGGCTTCGACGCCAAGGACTCCACCAGCGTCGACGAGCCGGTGCCGGACTACTCCGCCAACCTCAATGCCTCGCTGCAAGGCCTGCGCATCGGCGTGCCGAAGGAGTTCTTCGGCGCCGGCCTCGACCCACGCATCGCCGAACTGGTCCAGTCCAGCGTCAGGGAGCTGGAAAAACTCGGTGCGGTGGTCAGGGAAATCAGCCTGCCGAACATGCAGCACGCCATTCCGGCGTACTACGTGATCGCCCCGGCCGAGGCCTCCTCGAACCTGTCGCGCTTCGACGGTGTGCGCTTCGGCTATCGCTGCGAAGAGCCGAAGGACCTCACCGACCTGTACAAGCGCTCCCGCGGCGAAGGCTTCGGCACCGAAGTACAGAGGCGCATCATGGTCGGCACCTATGCCCTGTCGGCCGGCTACTACGATGCCTACTACCTCAAGGCGCAAAAAATCCGCCGCCTGATCAAGAACGACTTCATGGCCGCCTTCGAAGGCGTCGACCTGATCCTCGGCCCGACCACGCCGAACCCGGCCTGGAAACTCGGCGCCAAGAGCAGCGACCCCGTCGCCGCCTACCTGGAAGACGTCTACACCATCACCGCCAACCTGGCGGGCCTGCCGGGCCTGTCGATGCCAGCCGGCTTCGTCGATGGCCTGCCGGTCGGCGTGCAACTGCTGGCCCCGTACTTCCAGGAAGGCCGCCTGCTCAACGTCGCGCACCGCTACCAGCAAGTCACCGACTGGCACACCCGCGCCCCTAACGGCTTCTGAGGAATTCACACATGCAATGGGAAGTTGTGATCGGGCTGGAGATTCATACCCAGCTCGCCACCCAGTCGAAGATCTTCTCCGGCAGCGCCACCACCTTCGGCTCCGAGCCGAACACCCAGGCCAGCCTGGTCGACCTTGGCATGCCCGGCGTGCTGCCGGTGCTGAACCAGGAAGCCGTGCGCATGGCGTGCATGTTCGGCCTGGCGATCAACGCCGAGATCGGCCCGCGCAACGTGTTCGCGCGCAAGAACTACTTCTACCCGGACCTGCCCAAGGGCTACCAGATCAGCCAGATGGAGCTGCCGATCGTCGGCAAGGGCTACCTGGACATCGCCTTGGAAGACGGCACCATCAAGCGCATCGGCGTTACCCGTGCGCACCTTGAGGAAGACGCCGGCAAGAGCCTGCACGAAGACTTCAGCGGCGCCACCGGCATCGACCTGAACCGTGCCGGCACCCCGCTGCTGGAGATCGTCTCCGAGCCTGACATGCGCAGCGCCAAGGAAGCCGTGGCCTACGTCAAGTCGATCCACGCCCTGGTGCGCTACCTGGGCATCTGCGACGGCAACATGGCCGAAGGCTCGCTGCGTTGCGACTGCAACGTGTCGGTACGCCCGAAAGGCCAGACCGAGTTCGGCACCCGCTGCGAGATCAAGAACGTCAACTCGTTCCGCTTCATCGAGAAGGCGATCAACTACGAGATCCAGCGTCAGATCGAGCTGATCGAGGATGGCGGCAAGGTGGTCCAGGAAACGCGCCTGTACGACCCGAACAAGGACCAGACCCGCTCGATGCGCAGCAAGGAGGAAGCCAACGACTACCGTTACTTCCCCGACCCGGACCTGCTGCCGGTGGTCATCGAGCAGAGCTTCCTCGACAGCGTGCGCGCAGGCCTGCCGGAGCTGCCGCAACAGAAGGTCGAGCGCTTCCAGAGCCAGTACGGCCTGTCGGCCTACGACGCCAACGTGCTGGCGGCCAGCCGCGAGCAGGCCGACTACTTCGAAGAAGTGGTGAAGATCGGTGGCGATGCCAAGCTGGCCGCCAACTGGGTGATGGTCGAGTTGGGCAGCCTGCTGAACAAGCTGGGCGTGGAGATCGACCAGTCGCCGGTGAGCGCTGAATTGCTCGGCGGCATGTTGCTGCGCATTCGCGACAACACCATCAGCGGCAAGATCGCCAAGACCGTGTTCGAAGCCATGGCCGCCGGTGAAGGCACCGCCGACAGCATCATCGAAAGCCGCGGCCTCAAGCAGGTCACCGATACCGGTGCGATCGACAGGATGCTTGACGAGATGCTCGCCGCCAACGCCGAGCAGGTCGAACAGTACCGCGCCGCCGATGAAGCGAAGCGCGGCAAGATGTTCGGCTTCTTCGTCGGCCAGGCCATGAAGGCGTCCAAGGGCAAGGCCAACCCGGGGCAGGTGAACCAATTGCTCAAGGCCAAGCTCGAAGGGTGACGGTTTTACCCCTGTAGACCGGCGAGGGCTTCGCCCTCGTTCGCGGGTAAACCCGCTCCCACAGGTATTGCGCTGCTCGATGAGACGCTGCGGTACTTGTAGGAGCGGGTTTACCCGCGAAGGGCCGCCAAGCGGCCCCGAATGGGCAGCCCTGGAGTACTCGCCTTGATCAAGCGTTCCCTGACCACCCTCGCGCTCTTCTCCCTCCTGGCCGGCTGCGCCAGCCACGACATCGACCCAACCGGCTACGACCAGACCGGCGTCGCCTCCTATTACGGCGCTCGCCACCACGGCAAGCGCACCGCCAGCGGCGAACCGTTCAACCAGCACGGTCTTACCGCCGCCCACCGCAGCCTGCCATTCGGCACCCGTGTCGTGGTCACCAACCTCAACAACCAGCGCAGCGTGGTGGTCCGCATCAACGACCGCGGCCCGCACATTCGCGGCCGACTGATCGACCTTTCCCGCGCGGCGGCAGAAAAAATCGGCATGCTCCGTAGCGGAACGGCGCGCGTCCGGGTACAAGGTCTGAGCGACTGACCCTAGCGGAGCCTCCACCATTTTCGACTTGGCCACCCTCCCCACCTTCAGCCTCCTGCAACTGGGCTTCGGCCTGGTACTGCTGGTCATCGGCGCCGAGCTGCTGGTGCGCGCAGCCCTGCGCCTGGCCGCACGCCTGCATGTGCGGCCACTGATCATCGGCCTGAGCCTGGTGGCGCTGGGCAGTACCGCGCCGCAACTGACCGTCAGCTTGCAGGCCGCCTACCTGGGCGCACCCGACGTGGCGGTGGGTAGTGTGATCGGCAGCAATATCTTCAACGTCCTGGTCATCCTGGGCCTCGCGGCACTGATCATTCCCTTGCGGGTATCCCGCCAACTGGTACGCCTGGACATCCCGCTGATGATCGCCGCCAGCGTGCTGGTGTACCTGCTGGCGGCCAACGGCGAGCTGGGCCGACTGGAGGGCGCGCTGCTACTGGCAGGCCTGGTCGGCTATCTGGTGATGCTCTGGCACCAGTCGCGTCACTATGCGCGCACATACCCCACCCCCGAGGCAGTGTCCATCAACCCCACTCGCTTCTGGAGCAAGACGCTGACCCAGGCGTTGCTGGGCTTGCTCCTGTTGAGCCTGGCCGGCCACCTGCTGCTGGAAGCGGCGGTGGAAGTAGCGACCGACCTGGGGCTTTCGGAGCGCGTCATCGGCCTTACCGTGGTCGCCGTGTGTACCTCGTTGCCAGAGCTCGCAACTGCGCTGATCGCAGCCTTGCGCGCAGAGCGGGAAATCGCCGTGGGCACGGTGATCGGCAGCAACCTGTTCAACCTGCTCGCCGTGCTGGGCCTGACCGCGCTGGTTACCCCGCAGCCGCTGTCGATCTCGCCCAACGCACTGGCATTCGACCTCCCAGTGATGCTCGGCGTGGCCGCCTTGAGTCTGCCGGTGTTCTATTCCGGCTACCGGGTCACCAGGGCGGAGGGCCTGGTGTTCCTGTGCCTGTACCTGGCCTACGGCCTGCACATCGTTGCGTTCACCACCGGCATGCCGCTGGCAGGCCGCCTGGAGCAGCTCATGCTGTTCTACGTCTTGCCGGTACTGGCGCTGGTCTTGCTGTACACCACCGTGCGTGCCTGGCGCCGCCAACATTGAGGAAGCAACATGGCTGATATCGACAAGCAGAACGGTGAGCGAGTCCGCCGCCAGGTGATGGGCGATGCCTTCGTCGACCGCGCCTTGGGCAATGCCACCGAATTCACCCAGCCGCTGCAGGATTTCGTCAACGAGCACGCCTGGGGCAGCGTCTGGTCTCGCGAGGGTTTGCCGTTGAAGACCCGCAGCCTGATCACCCTGGCTGCGCTGACCGCGCTGAAATGCCCGCAGGAGCTCAAGGGCCATGTGCGTGGCGCGTTGAACAATGGCTGCACGGTGGAGGAAATTCGCGAGGCGCTGTTGCATTGCGCGGTGTACGCGGGCGTGCCGGCAGCGATCGATGCATTCCGTGCGGCGCAGGAAGTGATCGACAGCTACCAGGCCTGAAACCGCGCCGCCCCTTTCCCGGGCCAGCCCGCTCCTACAGGGGTTTTGCAATGCCTGCAGGAGCGGGCTTGCCCGCGAAAGGGGCGGCGCATCGGCCGCAGGTCAAGCCGTGGTCTGACGCTTCTTCTTCAAACGGAAGGCTACCCAAAGCACCGCGATCCACAGCGGAATCAGCATCACCGAGATGCGCACCGGCGGCGTCAGGTACATCACCACCAGGATCAGCACGATGAACGCCAGGCACAGGTAGTTGGTGAAAGGGTGCCCCCAGCTCTTGTAGAACGGGGCGATACCCGCCGTCAGCTTGGCCTTGCGGAACTTCAGGTGGGTGATGCTGATGCTCGCCCAGTTGATCACCAGCGCCGACACCGCCAGGGCCATCAACAGGCCGAAGGCCTCGCCCGGCATCAGGTAGTTGATGACCACGCACAGGCCGGTCGCCAGTGCCGAGACACCCAGCGCCACCAGCGGCACGCCGCGACGGCTGACCTTGAGCAGCTGGCGCGGTGCATCGCCCTGGCTGGCCAGGCCGAACAGCATGCGGCTGTTGGCGTAGACGCAGCTGTTGTAGACCGACAGCGCTGCCGTCAGCACCACGATGTTGAGCACCGTGGCCACCAGGCTGCTATCCAGTTCATGGAAGATCATCACGAACGGGCTGCCGCCCTGCACCACCTTCTGCCAGGGGTACAGCGACAGCAGCACGGCCAGGGCGCCGATGTAGAAGATCAGGATGCGGTAGACCACCTGATTGGTGGCCTTGGGGATGCTCTGGCGTGGGTTCTGCGCCTCGGCCGCGGTGATACCCACCAGCTCCAGGCCGCCGAACGAGAACATGATCACCGCCATGGCCATGACCAGGCCGGCCACGCCATTGGGGAAGAACCCGCCATGCTGCCACAGATTCGCCACGCTGGCCTCGGGGCCGCCCTGGCCGCTGCCGAGCAGCCAGGCGCCGAAGACGATCATGCTGACGATGGCGACCACCTTGACCAGCGAGAACCAGAACTCCATCTCGCCATACACCTTCACCTGGGTCAGGTTGATGGCGTTGATCACCACGAAGAAGATCGCCGCCGTCGCCCAGGTGGGAAAATCCGGCCACCAGTACTGCACGTAGATGCCCACGGCGGTCAGTTCGGCCATGCCTACCAGCACATAGACCACCCAGTAGTTCCAGCCCGAGACGAAGCCTGCGAACTCGCTCCAGTAGTGGTGGGCGAAGTGGCTGAAGCTGCCGGCGACCGGCTCCTCGACCACCATTTCACCCAGCTGGCGCATGATGAAGAAGGCCATCAGGCCGGCGATGGCGTAGCCCAGCAGGATCGCCGGTCCAGCCAGCTGGATGGTCTGGGCTACGCCCAGGAACAGGCCGGTGCCGATGGCCCCGCCCAGCGCGATCAGCTGGATATGACGGTTTTTCAGCCCGCGCTGTAGACGCTCGGGCGTGCTCTGGTCTTGCATGAAGTGTCCTTTAGCTCAAGGAGGCAGTGTTATTGGAATAGTGGGTCGCCAGCATCTAGATCCATCCGCCCCACTGCAAGATGAAGATGCCGATATTGGTGGTGAGCGCCGCCATCAGCGTGGTGATCACGATGATCGACGCCGCCAGCTCGTGGTTGCCGTTCGCCGCCCTCGCCATCACATAGCTGGCCGCCGCGGTCGGGCTACCGATGTAGAGAAACAGAATCCCCAGCTCCGCCCCGCGAAACCCGCACAGCCAAGCCCCAAAAGTACCCAGCAGGGGCATCCAGACCATTTTCACCAGGCTCACATCGACAGCCAGCTTGCCGCTGTCGCGCAACGCTGCCAGCGACAAGGTGCCGCCGATGCAGATCAACGCCAGGGGCAGGGTCATCTGCGCCAGGTAGTCGCCGGAGGTCAGCAGCCAGTTGGGCAACGGCACCTGGCCGTAGGCCATGGGCGTGGCGACCAGCACGCTGATGATCAACGGGTTGCTGAAGATGCTCTTGCAGATGCTCCAGGGGTCGGACTTCAAGCTTGGGCTGTAGACCGCCAGCACCACGGCGGACAGCGAGTTGTACAACAGGATCACCAACCCGGCCAGCACCGCCCCAAGGGATATACCGTAGTCGCCGTACAAACTGGCCGCCAAGGCCAGGCCGATCACGCCATTGTTTCCGCGAAAAGCGCCCTGGGCGTAGATACCCCGGTCTTCAAGCGGGCAACGCCATATCGCCAGGCCCCAGGCCATGGCAAAGCCGACCACGGTGGCGGCGGTGAAGTAGAGGATGACGCCGGGTTTGACCGCCGAAGACAGGTCGGCGTGATAGATGCCGAGGAACAACAGCGCCGGCATGCACACGTTGAACACCAGCGAGGAGGCGACCCGGTTGAAGTTGTCGTCGATCAGCCCTATGCGCTTGAGCAGGATGCCCATGAACAGCATGGCGAACACCGGAGCCGTGATATTCAGCGTCTGGATGAGAAGAGCGAGCATTGCGCGCGATCCTGGGGGTGGTTGCCGTTAGGGAGCTAATGATACGCCAGTGGCAAGGGGTTGCGCGTGGTTGGAGCCAGGAAAACGGTGGTGGCCTCTCGCGGGTAAACCCGCTCCCACAGGATTCTCCGTTGCCCTTGAGTGCGACGCAGTACCTGTGGGAGCGGGTTTACCCGCGAAGAGGCCACCACCAATCTGGGAGCTTGCCGCCGTTCAGCGCCGCACCGGCCGCTTCTGCAACTTGCGCTGCAAGGTCCGGCGATGCATTCCCAGCGCCCGCGCGGTAGCCGAGATATTGCCCTCGTGCTCGTTGAGCACACGCTGGATATGCTCCCACTGCAAGCGGTCAACCGACATCGGGTTTTCCGGCACCAGGGTATCGAGGTCGGCATGCTCGGACAGTAGCGCCGCCAGCACATCGTCGGCGTCGGCCGGCTTGCACAGGTAGTTGCAGGCGCCGCGCTTGATCGCTTCCACTGCCGTGGCGATGCTCGAATAGCCGGTGAGGATCAGCACGCGCATCTCCGGGTCCAGCTCCAGCAGCTTGGGCAGCAGCACCAGGCCCGAGTCGCCGTCCATCTTGAGGTCGAGCGTGGCATAGTCGGGCAGGTCCTGCTGCGCCAGTACCAGCCCTTCCTCGGCGCTCGACGCGGTACTCACGCGGAAACCACGGCGGCTCATGGCGCGGGCCATGACGCGGGTGAAGGTGGCATCGTCGTCCACCAGCAGCAGGTGCGGCAGTTCTTCGCCTTCGACCTGGTTCTCTTCGCTCATCGTTCTTCTCCTCGCGTGCCACGGGGCAGTCGCAGTTCGGTCAGGGTGCCGCCCTGCTCATGACTATAGAGTTTCACCGAGCCGCCTGCGCGGGTCACGCTGGCCTTGCTCAGGAACAGGCCCAGGCCGAAGCCTTTGCCCTTGGTGGTAAAGAATGGCTTGCCGATAGCCTCGGCGATGGCCACCGGCACGCCGGGGCCATGGTCGCGGATACTGATCAGGATGTCCTGGGCGTCCCAGTCCAGGCGCACCTCCAGGTCGTCCGGGCAGGCATCGGCGGCATTGTTCAGCAGGTTCAGCAGGGCCTGGGTCAGGTCCGGCGGCGGTGTCAGCCTTGGCACAGTACCGTCGCGCAGGCGCTGGAAACGGTAGCTGGCTTCGGGGCGCATCAGGTGCCAGCGGTTGAGCGCCTCGTCGAGCCAGGCGGTGACGTCCTGCTCCTGCAGGTTCATGCGCCGGTTGGCCTCGGCGGCGCGTACCAGCTGTTGCAGGGTTTCCTTGCACAGCTTGACCTGGTCCTGCAGTACCTGGAGATCCTCCTGCAACTGCGGGTCCGCGTGGTCCTGGCGCATCTCGTTGAGCAGCACGCTCATGGTCGCCAAGGGCGTGCCCAGCTCATGGGCGGCGCCGGCGGCCTGGGTGGCCACGGCCAGAAGTTGCTCATCGCGCAGGCTGTCTTCGCGACGCTCGGCGCGCAGCTGCTCTTGGCGGCGCAGCTCCTCGGCCATGCGCGCGGCGAAGAAGGTGATGACCGCCGCGGCCAGGGCGATGCTCAGCCACATGCCGTACACCTGCATCTTGTCCCGCGCCATCGGCAGCGTCTCGAGCGGGTAGAACTGCACCAGCAGCAGGCTGTAGGCCGCCAGGGCAATGCCCGATAGCACCAGCGAATAGAGCCATGGCAGGGTCACCGCGGCGATCGCCAGCGGCACCAGGTAATAGGAGACGAAGGGGTTGGTCGAGCCGCCGGAGTAGTACAGCAAGGCGCTGTGGATCAACAGGTCGCAGGCCAGTTGGAAGGCGTATTCCAGTTCGGTGACCGGCAGCGACAGGCGCAGACGCAGGGCGGTGAAGGCGCACAACAGCGACGACAGCGCCAGGGTGGCGACCAGCGACAGCCAGGGCAGCGGCAGCAGTTCGGTCCAGTAGGCAACGCCCACGGAGCCGGCCTGGGCGGCCAGCACCAGGATGCGGATGACGGTCAGGCGCCAGAGGTTCTGGCGGGTAGCGGACAACGGATGTGCGGCGGCGAGCATGAGCTCTCCCGGTCAGTGCTGCAAAAAAACGCCTGGAGTATACCCAAGCCGGGAACCTCGCTGTAGCAATGCGGCAAAGCGCCACAGTTTGTAACAGCTCAATGATGGCACTGTTGAACCCACTACACTGTTTCCGGTCTCATCGGCCATGCGTGGAACGGACGTCCACTCCACGCGTTCATTCAAGGAGTCATACATGCAAATTTCCCGTCACGGCGCCGCCCTGGTCCTTTCCTGTGGCCTACTCACCAGCCTGTCGGCCTTGGCCGCCGACGAGCCACGCTACAACCAGGTGTCGCTGCGTGCCGAGGTCAGCAAGGAAGTGGCACGCGACCTGATGGTGGTGACCCTGTACAGCGAAGCGCAGAACACCGACCCGGGCAAGCTCGCCAAGCAGATCACCGAGACCATGAACAAGGCCGTGCAGCAGGCCCGTGAGGTCAAGGACGTGAAGATCAGCCAGGGCAGCCGCAACAGCTATCCGATCTACGACACCAAGGGCCAGAAGATCACTGGCTGGCGCGAGCGCGCCGAGCTGCGCCTGGAAAGCGCCGACTTCCCGGCCCTGTCCAAGCTCACCGGCGAGCTGCTGAGCGACCTGAAGATGGGCGGCATGGACTTCTCCATCGCCCCTGCCACCCGCAAGGCCAGCGAAGACGAGCTGCTCAAGGATGCGGTCAACGCCTTCAAGGCCCGTGCCCAGCTGGCTACCGAAGCATTGGGCGGCAAGGGCTACAAGGTAGTCAGCCTTAACCTCAACAGCAGCGGCTACCCACGCCCGTACCTGCGCAGCGCGCCGATGGCGATGAAGGCCATGGGTGCCGACGAGGCTGCGCCGTCGCCGGACATCGAAGCCGGTACCAGCGAAGTCAGCATGAATGCAGACGGCCTGATCGAAGTACAGATGCAGTAACCCCTCCGCCGTCGGGTGACGCCCGTTGAAAGCGTCATCCGATGGCACTTGGCCTCATCTGGCCACCCGCCTGCTATCCATTTGGATAGGTCACGTGCACCGAATTAGCGCAATTATTGACCTCATTTGCCTCGTAATATTGCGCAAAAGAAGTTTTATTGACGCACGCAAACGTTCAACAAGCGTCAAATTTACATCAATGCGACATTGATGTACGTCCGTGCCACCTTTTAGGTGCCGCCTATCCCTTCGAGTGTTGCATTGGGTACACCCCCTGCATAAGTATCCGCAGGTCGGCTCACGAGGCCACCTCAAACCAAAAATGACAACAATGAGGCCACAATGCTCAAACACGCAGTCATTCCGTTCCTGGTCGGCGCAGGCTTGCTCGCCGGCGCGCCCTTCGCCCTCGCCGCCCCCTCCAACCTGGTGTTCTGCTCCGAAGGCAGCCCGGCCGGCTTCGACCCAGGGCAATACACCACCGGAACCGACTTCGACGCCTCGGCCGAAACCATGTTCAACCGCCTGACCCAGTTCGAACGCGGCGGCACCGCCGTGGTCCCGGGCCTGGCAACCAAATGGGACGTGGCCGACGACGGCAAGACCTACACGTTCCACCTGCGCGAAGGCGTGAAGTTCCACACCACCGACTACTTCAAGCCAAGCCGCGAATTCAACGCCGACGACGTGCTGTTCACCTTCAACCGCATGCTCGACAAGGACATGCCGTTCCGCAAGGCGTACCCCACCGAATTCCCGTACTTCACCGACATGGGCATGGACAAGAACATCGCCAAGGTCGAGAAGGTCGATGACCACACCGTGCGTTTCACCCTTAACGAAGTAGACGCCGCGTTCATCCAGAACCTGGCCATGAGCTTCGCCTCGATCCAGTCCGCCGAGTACGCCGAGCAGTTGCTCAAGCAGAACAAGGCCGCCGACATCAACCAGAAGCCGATCGGTACCGGCCCGTTCGTGTTCAGCAAGTACCAGAAGGACGCGCAAATCCGCTTCAAGGGCAACAAGGACTACTGGAAGCCCGACGACGTGAAGATCGACAACCTGATCTTCGCCATCAGCACCGATGCCTCCGTACGCATGCAGAAGCTGAAGAAGAACGAGTGCCAGGTCACCCTGTTCCCGCGTCCGGCGGACATCCAGCCGCTCAAGTCCGACCCGAAGCTGCAGATGCCTGACCAGGCCGGCTTCAACCTGGGCTACATCGCCTACAACGTGATGGACAAGATCAAGGGCAGCAACGAGCCCAACCCGATGGCCCAGCTGAAGGTGCGCCAGGCACTGGACATGGCCGTCGACAAGAAGAAGATCATCGAGACCGTGTACCAGGGTGCAGGCCAGCTGGCGGTCAACGCCATGCCGCCGACCCAGTGGTCCTACGACACCAGCATCAAGGATGCACCGTTCGACCCTGAGAAAGCCAAGCAGCTGCTCAAGGAAGCAGGCGTCAAGGAAGGCACCGAGATCGACCTGTGGGCCATGCCGGTACAGCGCCCCTACAACCCCAATGCCAAGCTCATGGCCGAAATGCTCCAGGCCGACTGGGCCAAGGTGGGGATCAAGGCCAAGATCGTCAGCTTCGAATGGGGCGAGTACATCAAGCGCTCCAAGGGCGGTGAGAACGGCGCCATGCTGATTGGCTGGAGCGGTGACAACGGTGACCCGGACAACTGGCTGGGCACCCTGTTCGGCTGCGATGCGCTGGCCGGCAACAACTTCTCCAAGTGGTGCTACAAGCCCTATGACGACCTGATCAAGCAGGCCAAGGCCACCTCCGACCAGGCCAAGCGCACCGAGCTGTACAAGCAGGCGCAGCACATCCTCAAGGAGCAGGTGCCGATGACCCCTATCGCCCACTCCACGGTCTACCAACCGATGAGCGCCAAGGTGAAGGACTTCAAGATCAGCCCGTTCGGCCTGAATTCCTTCTATGGGGTAAGCGTGGAGAAATGACGAACATCGTCGCCCTGTTGGCGTTAAACCCGACAGGGCGATGATATTCCCGCAGAAGTAGTAGGAAATTTCTCTGGCTCAGCCGGAAATCTCCCTCGCCAACAGAAGCCTTTCGAACCTGTCAGCCGCATCCTGGCGCACCTATCGTCAGGAACGGCCTTCTGTTGCCGCGATTCGAGCTTCGTACCCCATAAACGGACAAAGGAATTGCCATGCACCACCTGACCTTGCTATCCGCTGTACTCGGCCTGGGCCTGCTGGCCAACGCTCCGCTGACGATGGCCAAGAGCCTGGTGTTCTGCTCCGAAGGCAGCCCGGCCGGCTTCGACACCGCTCAGTTCACCGCCGCCACCGACAACGACGCCGCCGAGCCTATCTACAACCGCCTGGTGGAGTTCGAACGCGGCGGTACCGCCGTGCAACCTGGCCTGGCCGAGAAATGGGAGGTGGCCGACGACGGCCTGAGCTACACCTTCCACCTGCGCGAAGGTGTGAAGTTCCACGCCAACAAGACGTTCAAGCCGAGCCGCGAGTTCAACGCCGACGACGTGTTGTTCACCTTCCAGCGCATGCTCGACCGCAACCACCCGTTCCGCCTGGCCTATCCGACCGAGTTTCCCTACTTCGTCAGCATGGGCCTGGACAAGAACATCAAGTCGATCGAAAAGCTCTCTCCGCTGACCGTGAAATTCACCCTGAACAACGTCGATGCCGCGTTCATCCAGAACCTGGCCATGAGCTTCGCCTCGATACTCTCGGCCGAGTACGCCGAACACTTGCTCAAGGCAGGCAATGCCAGTGACATCAACCAGCTACCGATCGGCACCGGCCCGTTCGTGTTCCAGCGCTACCAGAAGGATTCGCAGATTCGCTACAAGGGCAACAAGGAGTATTGGGCCCCTGGCAGAGTGAAACTGGAGAACCTGGTGTTCTCCATCAACGTCGACCCCTCGGTGCGCATCCAGAAACTGCGTCGCGACGAGTGCCAGGTGACCCTCAACCCGCGCCCGGCCGACCTGCCTGCGCTCAAGCAGGACAAGAAGCTCAACGTGATGGAGCAGGCCGGCTTCAACCTCGGCTACATCTCCTACAACACCGAGCGCGCGCCGTTCAACCAGTTGTCGGTACGCCAGGCACTGGACATGGCGGTGAACAAGGACGCAATCATCAGCGCCGTGTATCAGGGCGCCGGGCAGAAGGCGGTAAACGCCATGCCGCCGACCCAGTGGTCCTATGACACCACCATCAAGGACGCCGCCTACAACCCCGACAAAGCCAAGCAAATGCTCAAGGAAGCTGGCGTCAAGGAAGGCACCGAGATCACCCTGTGGGCCATGCCGGTACAGCGCCCCTATAACCCCAACGCCAAGCTCATGGCCGAGATGCTGCAATCGGACTGGAACAAGCTGGGCTTGAAGGTGCGCATCGTCAGCTACGAATGGGGCGAGTACCTCAAGCGCATGAAAACCGGCGAGCACGACATCGCCCTGATCGGCTGGACCGGCGACAACGGTGACCCGGACAACTGGCTGGGTACCCTGTTCGGCTGCGCCGCCATTGGCAGCAACAACTATTCCCGCTGGTGCGACACCGAGTACGACGCGTTGGTCCTCAAAGCCAAGCAAGTGTCCGACCCCGAGCAACGCACCACGCTCTACAAACAGGCACAACAGCGTCTCAAGCAACAGGTGCCGATCACCCCGGTTGCCCATTCCACCGTCAACCAACCGATCAGTGCCAAGGTACAGGACTTCAAGGTCAGCCCCTTCGGCCGCAACGTCTTCTCGGAAGTCAGCGTCGACTGAACCTGTCTCGCTGGCCGGGCATGCTCCTGAGCATGCCCGCGCTGGCGTGCAGCCCGAATTTGCCCAAAGGAACCCGGGCAAACCTTTGCAACACCGTGTTAACCGCCATACGCCCAGCCCTCGATGCCGGGTGATAACTAAAAAAAAGCCGTAAGGGAGCTACAACCTTGAGACAGTACAAAATCACCGCACTGGCGTTGTCGATCGGCGCGTTCTCGGCCATGGCCCACGCTGACCCCGTGAGCCAGGACTTCTTCCCGCTGAGCCTGAAATCCGGCAGCGAGCAGGCCGAAGCCACCGGTTTCTTCGACGGCCAGAGCCTGTCGGGTACCACCCGCAACTGGTACGCCCGCGAACGCGCCACCCGCGCACCGCTGTGGCGCTACTACAAGAGCGACGGCGTGACCCGCCGCGCCACCCACAGCCGCGACAACTGGGTGCAGGGCACCATCCTCAACTACAGCTCCGGCTTCACCCAGGGCACCGTGGGCTTCGCCACCGAAGTCGCGGTATTCAATGCCCTGGCCCTCGAGCGTGGTCGCGCCGCCATCGCCGGCCCGAACAACCGCACCCTGACCCACAGCGACGGCGAGCCGGTCGACCAGTGGAGCAAGGCAGGCCTGGCCAACGTCAAGGCGCGGATTTCCAACACCACCCTGACCGTCGGCCGCCAATCGCTGGACACCCCGATGCTCGCCTACATCGGCAACCGTGCGCTGCCGTCGACCTTCCAGGGTGCGGCCCTGCACAGCGCCGAGTTCGAGAACCTGTCGTTCGACTTCGCCAGCTTCGACCGCGTGTCGCCGCGTAGCGAACAGAGCCTGAGCAAGTTCCGCAGCGAATACAGCGCCACGGGCGTGGAAACCGACCGCGCCAGCACCGCCGGCGTGAACTACCAGCCGTTCAAGAGCCTCACCACCAGCCTGTACGCCACCAAGGTCGACGACTTCTGGAACCAGTACTACTTCGGCGCCAACCACGTGCTGGGCGACAGCGCGGTGCTGAGCCTGACCACCGGTCTCAACTACTACAAGACCGTGGAGGAAGGCAGCAAGAAGATGGGTGAGATCGACAACGACACCTACAGCCTGTCGTTCGGCCTGACCCACCAGGGCCACACCCTGAGCGCCTCGTGGCAGCAAGTGAACGGCAACGAGTACTTCGACTACCTGCACGAGACCAACGGCATCTACCTGGCCAACTCCCTGCTGTCGGACTTCAACGGCCCGAACGAGAAATCCCTGCAGATCTCCTACGTGCTGAACATGGCCCCATACGGTGTGCCTGGCCTGAAGTTCAACCTGTACAACGCCCGCGGCTGGGGCATCGACGGTACTCACTACCGTGGCACTGCCTACGACGTGAACGGCATGGACGGCGAAACCCACTACGAGTGGGGCATCGGCACCACCTACGCAGTGCAGAGCGGCGCGCTGAAGGACACCACCATCCGCGCCACCTACACCGCCCACCGTGCCAGCAAGGCCCAGGCCGATGGCAGCCTGGACGAGCTGCGTATCGTCACCACCATTCCGTTCAACATCCTCTGACCGTATGACGCCACGGCCTGCGCGCATCGCGGGCCGTGGCGTCTACGCTGGAACATTCAGCGCAGGGAGGTTCCATGACATCGCTACCGCTACGTGCTGCCATTGCAGCAGTCATATTCGGCGCCACGTCCCATGTCGCGGCAAAGCCACTGGTGGTGTGTACCGAGGCCAGCCCCGAAGGCTTCGACATCGTCCAGTACACCACGGGGGTCACCGCCGACGCCTCGGCCGAAACCGTGTTCAACCGCCTGGTCGACTTCAAGCCCGGCACCACCGAGATCCAGCCGGCCCTGGCACAAAGCTGGGAAATCAGCGCCGACGGCCTGACCTACACCTTCCACCTGCGTGAAGGCGTGAAATTCCACACCACCGACTACTTCAAGCCCACCCGCGCGTTCAACGCCGACGACGTGCTGTGGAGCCTGAACCGCCAGTTACTCAAGAACCATCCGTGGCACGACAAGACCAGCGTCGGCTACCCCTATTTCGAGAGCATGGCCTTCCAGGACCTGCTCAAGTCGGTGGAAAAAACCGACGATCACACCGTGGTCATCACCTTGACCCGCCCGGAGGCGCCATTCCTGCGTAACCTGGCCATGGCCTTTACCTCGATCTACTCGGCCGAGTACGGCGACCAGTTGCTCAAGGCCGGCAAGACCGGCGAGCTCAACAGCAAGCCGATCGGTACCGGGCCGTTCATCTTCCAGCGTTACAGCAAGGACGCCCAGGTTCGCTACAAGCCCAACCCGGACTACTTCCGTGGCAAGCCGCCGAGTGACGGGCTGATTTTCGCCATCACCCCGGACAACAACGTTCGCTTGCAGAAGCTGCGCGCCAACGAATGCCAGGTGGCGCTGTACCCCAAGCCTGACGACGTGCCATCGATCAAGGCCGACCCGAAGCTGAAGATCGCCGAGATGGAAGCCCTGATCACCAGCTACATCGCCATGAACACCCAGCACAAGTACCTGAGCGATGTGCGCGTGCGTCAAGCCATCGACATTGCCTTCGACCGCCAGACCCACGTCGATCAACTGTTTGGCAAAGGCAACGCACTGGTCGGCATCAACCCCTATCCGCCAAGCATGATCGGTTTCAACACCGAGAACCGTAATCCGCCCCGCGACCTCGACAAGGCCCGTGCCCTGCTCAAGCAAGCCGGTGTGCCGGAAGGCACCACCATCACCCTGTTCACCCGTAACAATGGCGGCCAGACCAACCCCAACCCGCGCATGTCCGCCGAGTTGCTGCAACAGGACCTGGCCAGGATCGGCCTCAAGCTCGACATCCGTGTCATGGAGTGGGCCGAGATGCTGCGCCGCGCCAAGAACGGCGAAGCCGACCTGGTGTCGGCGGGTTGGGCGGGCGACAACGGCGACCCGGACAACTTCCTCACCCCGATGCTCAGCTGCGATGCGGCGAAAACCGGCGAGAACTATGCTCGCTGGTGCAACTCTGATTTCCAGAAGTTGATCACCGAGGCCCGCCGGGTCAGCGACAACGATGAACGCGCCAAGCTCTATCGCCAGGCCCTGGCGGTGTACGATGCAGAAAAACCGTGGATCAGCCTGGCGCACCCCAAGCTGTTCGCGGCCATGCGCAGCAACGTTGAGGGTTACCAGATCAACCCTCTGACCAATAACAACTTCGCCACTACCCAGGTGAAGTAGAGAAAAACAACGACCGCCGAGCGCACGGGCCACGAGCCCGGCATCGGCGGCACTGCCTTGACCGGCTGATGAGGTACCTCCAACGATGTTGAGTTTTATTGCCCGACGCCTGGGCCTGTTGATACCGACCTTCTTCGGCATCACCTTGCTGACCTTTGCGCTCATACGCCTGATCCCCGGTGACCCGGTGGAAGTGATGATGGGCGAACGCAGGGTAGACCCGGAAATGCACGCCCAGGCCATGGAACGCCTCGGCCTTAACAAACCCTTGCCGGCCCAGTACCTGGACTACATCGGCAAGCTCGCCCAAGGCGACCTGGGTGAATCGCTGCGTACCCGCGAAAGCGTGTGGAACGAATTCCTCACCCTGTTTCCCGCCACCCTGGAACTGGCCTTCGCCGCCCTGCTGTTTGCCGGCATCGTCGGCCTGCTGGCCGGGGTGATCGCCGCCCTCAAGCGTGGCTCGCTGTTCGACCACGGGGTGATGGGCGTTTCCCTGGCCGGCTACTCCATGCCGATCTTCTGGTGGGGCCTGATCCTTATCATGTTCTTCTCCGTAAGCCTGGGCTGGACCCCGGTTTCCGGGCGCATCGACCTGCTCTACGACATCGAGCCGAAAACCGGCTTCATGCTCATCGACACCTTGCTCAGCGACGAGGAAGGCGCGTTCAAGGACGCGGTGATGCACCTGATCCTGCCGGCCATCGTGCTCGGCACCATCCCGCTGGCGGTGATCGCCCGCATGACCCGTTCCTCGATGCTCGAAGTGCTGCGCGAGGACTACATCCGCACCGCCCGCGCCAAGGGCCTGTCGCCGGCCCGCGTGGTCTTCGTGCACGGCCTGCGCAACGCGCTGATTCCGGTGCTGACGGTGTTCGGCCTGCAGGTCGGCACCTTGCTGGCCGGTGCGGTACTCACCGAGACCATCTTTTCCTGGCCGGGCATCGGCAAGTGGCTGATCGAAGCCATCGGCGCCCGTGACTACCCCGTGGTCCAGAACGGCATCCTGTTGATCGCCTGCCTGGTGATCCTGGTCAACTTCGTCGTGGATATCCTCTACGGCCTGGCCAACCCACGCATCCGTCATCAGCGCTGAGGTCTTCGCCATGACAAGCCCTGTTCCCAATGCTGTAACCCAGGCCCCGGTGGCCGACCAAAGCCTGCTCTACCCCTCCCCGTACAAAGAGTTCTGGCACGCCTTCTCGCGCAACAAAGGCGCGGTGGCAGGCCTGGCCTTCATGGTGGTGATCGTGTTCTGCGCGCTGTTCGCCCCGTGGGTGGCGCCGCACAACCCGAGCGAGCAATACCGCGACTTCCTGCTCACCCCGCCAGTGTGGCTCGAAGGTGGCACCTGGCAGTTCATCCTCGGCACCGACGAGCTGGGCCGCGACCTGCTGTCGCGCCTGATCCAGGGTGCGCGACTGTCGCTGCTGATCGGCCTGTCGTCGGTGGTGATGTCGCTGATTCCCGGCATCCTGCTGGGCTTGTTCGCCGGGTTCTTCCCGCGCCTGCTCGGCCCCTCGATCATGCGCCTGATGGACGTGATGCTGGCCCTGCCTTCGCTACTGCTGGCCGTGGCCATCGTCGCCATCCTCGGCCCTGGCCTGATCAACACCGTGATCGCCATTGCCGTGGTCTCGCTGCCCTCCTACGTGCGCCTGACCCGCGCCGCGGTGATGGGCGAGCTGAACCGCGACTACGTGACCGCCGCGCGCCTGGCCGGTGCCGGCCTGCCACGGCTGATGTTCGTCACCGTGCTGCCCAACTGCATGGCACCACTGATCGTGCAGGCAACCCTGAGCTTCTCCTCGGCGATCCTCGATGCCGCTGCCCTGGGCTTCCTCGGCCTTGGCGTGCAGCCGCCAACGCCGGAGTGGGGCACCATGCTGGCCTCGGCCCGCGACTACATCGAACGTGCCTGGTGGGTGGTGAGCCTGCCTGGCCTGACCATCTTGCTCAGTGTGCTGGCAATCAACCTGATGGGCGACGGGCTGCGCGATGCGCTGGACCCGAAACTCAAGAACGCCGCCTGAGGAGAACGCCATGTCACTGTTGCAGATCAACAACCTGAACGTGCGCTTCGGCGACGCCAACGCCGTGCCGGTGGTCGACGGCCTGGACCTGTCGGTGGATGCCGGCGAGATCCTGGCCATCGTCGGCGAGTCCGGCTCCGGCAAGTCGGTGACCATGATGGCCCTGATGGGCCTGATCGACGCCCCCGGGCGCATCACCGCCGACGTGCTCAATTTCGACGGCACCGACATGCTCAAGCTCAGCGGCCGCCAGCGTCGCAAAGTGGTGGGCAAGGACATCGCCATGGTCTTCCAGGACCCGATGACCGCCCTGAACCCCAGCTACACCGTGGGCTACCAGATCGAGGAAGTGCTGCGCCAGCACCTGGGCCTGAAGGGCAAGGCTGCCCGTCAACGCGCCCTCGAGCTGCTCAAGAAAGTGGAAATTCCGGCCGCCGAAAGCCGCCTGGACGCCTACCCGCACCAGCTCTCCGGCGGCATGAGCCAGCGCGTGGCGATCGCCATGGCCATTGCTGGCGAACCCAAGCTGCTGATCGCCGACGAACCGACCACCGCGCTGGACGTGACCATCCAGGCGCAGATCATGGAACTGCTGGTGAACCTGCAGAAAGAACGCAACATGGCGCTCATCCTGATCACCCACGACCTGGCCGTGGTCGCCGAAACCGCCAAGCGCGTGTGCGTGATGTACGCCGGCCAAGCCGTGGAAGTGGGCCAGGTGCCGGAGCTGTTCGACATTCCCGCGCACCCGTACAGCGAAGCGCTGCTGGCGGCGATTCCCGAGCACAGCATCGGTGCCGAGCGCCTGGCGACCTTGCCCGGCATCGTGCCGGGCCGCTACGACCGCCCGCAGGGTTGCCTGCTGTCGCCGCGCTGCCCGTACGTGCAGGACAACTGCCGCCGACAGCGCCCGGCCCTCGATCCCCAGGCCCATAGCCTGGTGCGTTGCTTCTACCCGTTGAACCAGGAGGTGGCGTGATGACTGTCGTTCTGTCCGCCCGTGAACTGACCCGTCACTACGAAGTCTCCCGCGGCCTGTTCAAGGGCCATGCACTGGTACGCGCGCTCAATGGCGTGTCGTTCGAGCTGGAGGCCGGGAAAACCCTGGCCGTGGTCGGCGAGTCTGGCTGCGGCAAATCCACCCTGGCCCGCGCCCTGACGCTGATCGAAGAGCCCTCTTCCGGTTCGCTGCAAATCGCCGGGCACGAGGTGAAAGGCGCCGACAAGGCCCAGCGCAAGCAGCTGCGTCGCGATGTGCAGATGGTCTTCCAGAGCCCCTACGCGTCGCTCAACCCACGCCAGAAGATCGGCGACCAGTTGGCCGAACCGCTGCTGATCAACACCTCGCTGAGCAAGGCCGAGCGCCGCGAGAAAGTGCAGAAGATGATGCAGCAGGTGGGCCTGCGCCCTGAGCACTACCAGCGTTACCCCCACATGTTCTCCGGGGGGCAGCGCCAGCGTATCGCCCTGGCCCGGGCGATGATGCTGCAACCGAAGGTGCTGGTGGCCGATGAGCCGACCTCGGCGTTGGACGTGTCGATCCAGGCGCAGGTGCTGAACCTGTTCATGGATTTGCAAAAAGAGTTCAACACCGCCTATGTGTTCATCTCCCATAACCTGGCGGTGGTGCGTCATGTCGCCGACCAGGTGCTGGTGATGTACCTGGGCCGCCCGGCGGAAATGGGGCCCAAGGAAGACATCTACGAGAAACCCCTGCACCCGTACACCCAGGCGCTGCTGTCGGCGACCCCGGCGATCCACCCGGACCCGCTCAAGCCGAAGATCCGCATCGCCGGTGAACTGCCCAACCCGCTCAACCCGCCCGATGGCTGCGCCTTCCACAAGCGCTGCCCGTATGCCACCGAGCGTTGCGCCAAGGAAATTCCGGCGCTGCGTGCGGTGGGGACGCGGCAGGTGGCGTGTCATTACGCCGAGCAGTTTCTCTAGTTCGGCGTAAAAAGCTTCGCGGGTAAACCCGCTCCCACAGATGCCGCGCAGTCCTTGAGAACGGCGCAGTACCTGTGGGAGCGGGTTTACCCGCGAAGAAGCCACTGCGTTGTATGGCCGGGGCCTAGCCCCGACCAACTGGCTTTACCCCAGAATAATTGGTCTGGCCTTACCAAGGTTGGCCGCCAATTCGGCGCGAGTCTGCCGCTCCTGCTTCCACGCCGGTTGCCCCGGCGCGTTACGCCACGACTCACTCAGCGGGCTGTGGTCGACCGCATCGAAGCCAAACTGGTCGTACAGCCGTGTAACCAACGCCACCGCCTCGGGATAGTCGCTGGAAACCGACAACGCCAAACGCTCCGGGGAACCGGCAGGCCTGCCCCACAGGTTGATGCGCGGCGCCTGGATATGGGTGAAGGCCTTGACCACCTTGGACGTGGGCAGGTGCTCCTGGCGCAACTCGTGCACAGTCTTCTCGCCCGAGTCGACCATCGGGTAATGGCCGTCGCGCCAGATCATGTAGTTGTTGGTATCGATCACCACCTTCCCAGCCAGCGCCTCGACGGGCATGTCGTTGGCCAACTTCAGCGCCACCGCTACCACCACGAAATCCCCGGCAGCAGCGGCTTCGACAGCAGTTGCAGCATGGGCGGCCGGGCCAAGCTCGGCAATCAGAGCAGCCAGTGTTTCAGGGCCGCGCGAGTTGGCGATGACCACGTCATAGCCACAGGCGATGGCCGCGCGAGCGACCTCGCTGCCGACCTCGCCCGCACCGATGATGCCGATGACGGCCATCAGATACCCAGGCCACCGGCCACGTCGATCACACCACCGGTGGTGTAGCCGCCGTTCGGGCCAACCAGGAAGCTGACAGTAGCGGCCACTTCTTCGAGGGTGGCGATACGGCGGATAGGGTGCAGGTCGAGCAAGGGCGCAGGCACACCATCGCCCAGCACTTCTGCGGCCATGTCGGTGGGCATCACACCCGGCTGGACGACATTGACCGTGATATTGCGGCCACCCAGGTCACGCGCCACACCTTTGGCGTAACCAATGAGCGCCGCCTTGGTGCCCGCGTAGTCTGCAGCGCCAGGGAACGGCAGGCGGGTACCCAGCAACGAGCCGATGTAAATGATGCGGCCACCGTCAGAAATCACAGGCGCCACAGCACGGGTGGTGGCGACTGTACCCAACACGTTGACCTGCCACTGACGGTCGAGGTTGACGACGTCCAGTTGCGGGTCGTCGACGGTCTTGCCCTGTACCGCGATGGCCGCGTTGGCCACCAGGATGTCGAGCTTGCCGAAGTGCGCCAGCACCTGCTCGACCAGCGGTTTTGCCGCAGCGGTTTCGCCCTGGTCGCTCTGGATGGCGATAGCACGAACGCCCTTGGCCTTGAGGGTTTCGACAACGGCCTCGGCCTTCTCGGCAGATGCCACGTAGCTGATCGCAACATCAGCGCCTTGCTTTGCGAACGCCTGCGCAATGACCGCTCCCAAGCCGCGCGATCCACCGGTAACCAGCGCCACTTTGCCCGACAATGCCTTCTGCATGAAAAACCTCATGATGGATGATTACCCCCTCTTCGAGCGGGCACGTTTATTTATGTATCGAACGACATACTAATAAACTGTATGAGGGCGACTGCACCCTGTCAAAGATTTTTGAATCGATCAATACACAAATAGGCCAATCCACTGCCTTCGCTGCCGTCGGCCGCACGACCTTGTCACTCCAGCCCACCCCAGGCACTATTCCGCCATGATCGCCTCTACCCTCCCCGACGGCCCCGAGCAGACCTCGCTCACCGCCGACACCGTGCTGCGCTACCACCTTTGCTGGAAGCATCGCGACCTGGACGGGGTGATGGCGCTGTACCACCCGGATGTCCAATACCACGACTTCTTCCAGAACCGCGTGCTTGGCTACCGCGAGCTGCGCGACTACGTGAAGGCCTGCCTGCCCCACGAGGCGGGCGAAGACATCGTGCACAGCGACCGTATTCGCATCGATGGCTGTACCGCGTTCATCCAGTACCAAGTCACGGTGCAAGGCGGTGACGGCCTGGTGGCGTTCCAGTCCAGCGAAGCGATCACCGTCAAGGACGGGCTGATCTGGCGGGTCAACGAATACGCCACCTTGGTACGCCAACCCGCAAGAGGCGCACGCAGCGATGGCCCGCGCCCGGCCACCAGCCGCCTGGGCCTGTCGCCGCGCCAGCTGAGCACCATGGCCCAGGACCTGGAGCACTACTTCCAGCGCCAGCGCCCCTACCTCGACCCGGAACTCGACCTGCAACAGGTGGCCAAGGACAGCGGCTACAGCCGCAACCAGATCTCCTACCTGCTCAACCAGGTGCTCGGGCAAAGCTTCTATCGCTACGTCAACCAGGCCCGCCTGCAACACCTGCTGGCCAGCCTGGACCAGCACAGCGCCAGCGCCCCCATCGACGCGCTGGCGTTCGATGCCGGGTTCAATTCGCTGTCGGCGTTCTACAAGTGCTTTCGCGAACACACCGGGCTTTCGCCCAAGGCCTACGTGAAGCAGGTTTCTCTGCGTGCACGCACGTAAGACAACCCACCCGCCCCGCCACTAGCATCGAGCCCAGACCTTACGTGGATGTGGAGCAGTACCGATGCAAGCCTGGCGCACGATCAGCCTGTGGATGGACCAGCTCGACGAGCCACTCGACGCCCGCCCGGCCCTCGAGCAGGACCTGGACGTCGACGTGTGCATCATCGGCGCTGGCTACACCGGCCTGTGGACCGCCTACTATCTCAAGCGCCAGGCGCCGCACCTGCGTATCGCCATTCTCGAAGCACAGACCGCAGGCTTTGGCGCCTCCGGCCGCAACGGTGGCTGGCTGATGGGCAACCTGCTTGGCGAAGACCGCCTGCTGGCCACCCTCTCGCCACAGCAGCGCCGCGCCAGCGTCGACCTGCTGCACGGCATTCCCGATGAAGTCCACGCCGTGCTGCAACGCGAAGGCCTGGACTGCGACTACCGCAAGAGCGGCGTGCTCTATTGCGCCGCGCGCTACCCGGAGCAGGAGCGCAACCTGCGCGCCTACCTCGACGACCTGTACCGCCAGGGCATGAACGAAGACGACTACCGCTGGCTCAAGCCCGAGCAACTGGCCGGGCAACTGCGCGTCGCCAATGCCTATGGCGCGGTGTTCAGCCCGCACGTCGCGACCATCAATCCGGCCAAGCTGGTGCGTGGCCTGGCGCGGGCGGTGGAAAACCTGGGCGTGCCGATCTTCGAGAACACCCCGGCCCTCGACTGGCAGACCGGCAACGTGCGCACCGCCAAGGCCAGCGTGCGCTGCCAATGGGTGGTGCCCGCAGTGGAGGGCTACGCCGCCAGCCTGCCGCCGCTGGGCCGTCATCAATTGCCGGTACAGAGCCTGTTGGTGGCCACCGAGCCGTTGCCCGAATCGGCCTGGGAGCAGATCGGCCTGAGCCAGGGCCAGGCGTTCAGCGAAGGCAGCCGCCAGGTCACCTACGGCCAGCGCACGGCCGACAACCGCCTGGTGTTCGGCGCCCGTGGCAGCTACCGCTTCGGCGGCCGTCTGCGCGAAGACTTCAGCCTCAGCGACAGCGAAATCGAACTGCGCCGCTACCTGTTCGGCGAGCTGTTCCCGCACCTCAAGCAGGTGCGCATCACTCACGCCTGGGGCGGCAACCTCGGCATGGCCCGGCGCTTCCGCCCGCACATGCTGTGCGATCGCCAGCGTGGCCTGGCCCTGGCCGGCGGCTTCGGCGGCGAAGGCGTCGGTGCCAGCAACCTGGGCGGACGCACCCTGGCCGCATTGATCCTCGACCAGCACAACGAGCTGACCGCGCAGCCCTGGGTGCACGACAACCGCCCGCTCTCGAGCCTGGCCAGCTGGCCGCCCGAGCCCTGCCGCTGGCTGGGCTACAACGCGATCATCCAAAGCTTCGTGCACGAGGACCGGACCCTCGCCAACCCCGGCAGCGCGCCCTGGCGTCGACGCCTGGCCAGTGGCCTGGCCGACTTCATGGAAAGCTTCATGCACTGATCCATCACCCCCTACACGAGACGCCGTGGTCATGAGCATCACCCAGTTCAAGCACACAGAAAGCGCCACCCTGGACACCACCAACCCAGTCGCCGTGCCCCTCGGCGAGCCCGTCGCGGTCACCTCGGTCACCTGCGTCGAGCGCAACGATGGGGTGGAGACCGGCATCTGGGAATGCACCCCAGGGCGCTGGCGCCGGCAGATCGTGCAACAGGAGTTCTGCCACTTCATCAAGGGCCGCTGCACCTTTACCCCCGACGGTGGCGAGCCCCTGCAGATAGAAGCCGGAGACGCACTGATGCTACCGGCCAACAGCACCGGCATCTGGGATATCCACGAGACGGTGCGCAAGACCTACGTTCTGATTTTCTGATCCGCTGATCGTCTGCCG
Organism: Pseudomonas sp. LS_2; assembly: GCF_042709235.1. Taxonomy (NCBI): domain Bacteria; kingdom Pseudomonadati; phylum Pseudomonadota; class Gammaproteobacteria; order Pseudomonadales; family Pseudomonadaceae; genus Pseudomonas; species Pseudomonas sp. LS_2. The sequence goes on from NZ_JAVAYC010000020.1 coordinate 28,290, forward strand.
CCTTTGATAACAACACTCACAGCAAGGTAAACCGGACATGCGCACCCTCCTCATCGCCCCACTGATGCTGGCCGCCTGCGTGGCCAACGCCGCCGACACGGTGAAGATCTACAACTGGTCCAGCTACATCGCGCCGGACACGCTGAAGAACTTCCAGCAGGCCACCGGTATCATCCCGACCTACGACGTGTACGACAGCAACGAAACACTCGACGGCAAGCTGATGACCGGCAACTCCGGCTACGACGTGGTGTTTCCGTCCAACCATTTCATGGCCCGACAGATCCAGGGCAAGGCCCTGAAGAAGCTCGACAAGAGCCAGTTGCCAAACTGGCAGCACCTCGACCCGCGCCTGCTCAAGGTGCTGGAGGTGAACGACCCGGGCAACGAGCATGGTTTCCCTTACCTGTGGGGCAGCACCGGCATCGGCTACAACATCGACAAGGTCAAGGCAGCACTCGGTGCCGACGCGCCAGTGGACTCCTGGGACCTGATCTTCAAACCCGAGTACCTGAGCAAGCTCAAGAGCTGCGGCGTAGCGGTGCTGGACAACGGACCGGAGCTGCTGCCGATCGCCCTGAACTACCTGGGCCTGCCCCACCACAGCAAAAATCCCGACGACTACGAAAAGGCCAAGGCACTGCTGATGCAGGCGCGGCCGAACATCGCCTATTTCCACTCCTCGAAGTACACCGGCGACCTGGCCAATGGCGACGTGTGCGTGGTGGTGGGCTTCTCGGGCGATGTGTTGCAGGCGAAGAACCGCGCGGAAGAAGCGAAGAATGGGGTGAAGGTGGGCTATTCGATTCCCAAGGAAGGGGCACCGCTGTGGTTCGACATGGTTGCCATGCCGGCCGATGCGCCTGACGAGAAGGCGGGCTACGCCTATATGAACTACCTCTTGCAGCCAGAGGTGATGGCCAACATCAGCAACTCGGTGCAGTACGCCAACGGCAACCTGAAGGCCGATGCGCTGGTGGACCCGGCGATGAAGGCCAACACCATGATCTACCCGAACCAGGATGTGATGGGCAAGCTGTTCACCCTGGAGGCCATGCCGGCGAAGATCGACCGTCTGCGGACTCGCATCTGGACCAGCATCAAGTCCGGGAGCTGATTTCGAGCTTTACGAACTTCCTGTGGGAGCGGGTTTACCCGCGAACCAGGGCGACGCCCTGGCCATACACCGCGGTGTTTTTTTCGCGGGTAAACCCGCTCCCACAGGGTCAGGTGAAAACGCTGAAACTCAGTGATGCTCGCGCGTCGCGCGGAATTTCACATCCGGCCAGCGCTCTTCCATCAGCGACAGGTTGACCCGGGTCGGCGCCAGGTAGGTCAGGTGACCGCCCCCGTCGATGGCCAGGTTCTCCATGGCCTTGTTCTGGAAGTCCTCGAGCTTCTTCTTGTCGTCGCAGGTGATCCAGCGCGCCGACCATACGGTGATCGGCTCGTAGGCGCATTCGACCTTGTACTCTTCCTTCAGGCGGCTGGCGACCACATCGAACTGCAGCACACCCACGGCGCCGAGAATGATGTCGTTGCTGCGCTCGGGGAAGAACACCTGGGTCGCGCCTTCCTCGGCCAGCTGTTGCAGGCCTTGGCGCAATTGCTTGGATTTCAGCGGGTCTTTCAGGCGCACGCGGCGGAACAGTTCCGGGGCGAAGTGCGGGATACCGGTGAAGCCCAGCGCCTCGCCTTCGGTGAAGGTGTCGCCGATCTGGATGGTGCCGTGGTTGTGCAGGCCGATGATGTCGCCGGCATAGGCTTCTTCCAGTTGCTCGCGCTCGGAAGAGAAGAAGGTGAGGGCATCGCCGATGCGCAGGTCCTTGCCGGTACGCACGTGACGCATCTTCATGCCCTTCTCGTACTTGCCCGAGCAAATGCGCATGAAAGCGATGCGGTCACGGTGTTTCGGGTCCATGTTCGCCTGGATCTTGAACACGAAGCCTGTGAACTTCTCTTCCACCGGCTCCACGGTGCGCTCGTGGGCCACGCGGGGCAGCGGGCGCGGCGCCCAGTCGACCACGGCGTCGAGCACATGGTCGACCCCGAAGTTGCCCAGCGCGGTACCGAAGAACACCGGGGTCAGCTGACCGTTGATGAATTCGTCCTGGTCGAATTCATGGCAGGCGCCCTGTACCAGCTCGAGCTGCTCGAGGAAGCGATCGTATTCGTCGCCCAGGTGCGCACGGGCTTCATCGGAGTCGAGCTTGTCGATGATCTTCGCCTCGGTACGCTCATGGCCGTGGCCTGGGGTGTAGACGATGATGTAGTCGCCAGCCAGGTGGTACACGCCCTTGAAGTCGCGGTAACAACCAATTGGCCAGGTGATCGGCGCTGCCTTGATCTTCAGTACCGCTTCGATCTCGTCCAGCAGTTCGATGGGGTCGCGGATGTCACGGTCGAGTTTGTTGATGAAGCTGACGATGGGCGTGTCGCGCAGGCGGCACACGTCCATCAGGGCGATGGTGCGCGGCTCTACGCCTTTACCGCCGTCCAGCACCATCAGCGCCGAGTCCACCGCGGTCAGGGTGCGGTAGGTGTCTTCAGAGAAGTCTTCGTGGCCAGGGGTGTCCAGCAAGTTGACCATGTGCTCGCGGTAGGGGAACTGCATCACCGAGGTGGTGATGGAGATACCGCGCTGCTTCTCCATTTCCATCCAGTCGGAGGTGGCGTGGCGATCGGACTTGCGCGACTTCACGGTACCGGCGACGGCAATCGCCTTGCCCATCAGCAGGAGCTTCTCGGTGATGGTGGTCTTACCGGCGTCGGGGTGGGAAATGATTGCGAAAGTGCGGCGCTTCGCGACTTCGGCGGCCTGGTGGGTCATGGGAAATCGCCTGACTGGGGGATTTGAAAGGGGCAGTATCATACCTGAATCGAACACCAGACCCAAATAAGCGCCGACAGATTGAATGCCCCAGCAGCCTACTCCCGGGAGGCTCGCCCCTCGGCAAGCCCTTCGATGGTAATGGGTGCACGACCGGGCAGATGCGCAACCAGCTCAAGCTTTCCGCCCATGGCTTCAAGGTAATTGCGCAAGGTCGAGATCAACATGTCTCCCCGGCTCTCGACCTTGGAGATATTGCCCTGTCGGATCTCAAGCCGCTCGGCCATGTTTTCCTGGGTGATCTCAAGCTGCTTGCGCAGAACTTGTAGCGTCAGCTCCTCGCGGATCAGTTCACGGCCTCGCGCCTCTATTTCCTTTCGACGCCGGGGGGGCATCTCACTCATTACTTCGTCAAGTGTCTTGTACATCTCTTGGCCTCTGGATAAATGTCGATCGAATCGCTCATCAGCACGTTTGATCAAACGTCGATAAAACAGGCGCTCACTGATCCCGGCCTTGTCCCCAGCAACCAGCAAGAGGGCACATCGAGCAGGGTCGAATGCGAAGGCTACTCTCCACACCCCGTCATCAGCACTGAAGCGCAACTCTTTCATCTTCGAATGCCGAGAGCCGCCGAGCGTATCCACATGGGGGCGCCCTAAGGCCGGACCAAGATGCTTAAGCATGTGAAGCTTGGCCAGCAACTCATCTTGCACTTCTTCAGGCAACGCTTCGAAATCAGACTCGAACTCAGGACACATCTCAACCGACCACAACATCAAAATACCTCACAAAGAATATTCCTCAAAGAGAATATTTAAAGTTTGAGTATTCTGCGTACTGGGCCCACGGCTAAATATCAGGTAATTCAACGCCTGGAAGTAGGTTTTTTCCGTCATTTTCGTGAGAAATATCACCTCTGCCAGTGATTAACACTGGCCAAATGCCGCCTCAGATGGGAACCTTTAGATCAACGGAGACGTCCACTCCCCTGCAACCCATTTCGGTTCAGGGCTGGTTTCACCCGCATTTCGGACCTGACGGGGTTCGGCTCATGGCCTGATCGCAGCCTTCGGCTGCCTCGCGCCGCTACTCGCGAACACACCACCCGCCGCCAGCATTGGCCGGCTTCAAAGAAGTGTGCTCGCCGACAACACAAGGAGTCCACCTGTGGCTAGACGCTACGGAAAGGGGCTGATGGGATGGGCCGCCGTGCTCGTCATCCTGGCCCTGCTGATCCACTGGATCGGCCTCGACACGATCGCCCGCTACCGCGACGATCTTGGGTTCTACCTGCAAGCGCACCTGGTACTGGTGCTGGCTTCGATGGCGGCGGCGCTGGCCGTGGGCATCCCCGCTGGCATTGCCCTGAGTCGACCGCACCGGGTCGACAAAGCCGAGCGCTTCATGCAGTTCTTCAACGTAGGCAACACCATTCCTCCCCTGGCCGTCCTGGCCATTGCCCTGAGCGTGCTGGGTATCGGCGCCGGGCCTGCGATCTTCGCGCTGTTCCTCGCCTCGCTGCTGCCCATCGTGCGCAACACCTACGAAGGCCTGAAAAACGTCCCTGCTTCGCTCAAGGAAGCCGCCACCGGCATCGGCATGACCCCGCGTCAACAGCTGTGGCAGGTGGAGTTGCCCAATGCCGTGCCGATCATCACCGGCGGCGTGCGCGTGGCCCTGGCATTGAACGTGGGCACTGCACCGCTGGCCTTCCTGATTGGCGCCAACAGCCTGGGCAGCCTGATCTTTCCCGGCATCGCCCTGAACAACCAGCCGCAACTGCTGCTGGGCGCGGCGTGTACCGCTTTGCTGGCCCTGGCGCTCGATGCGCTGGTGAGTTTCTCCAGCAAGCGCTGGCTGGAACGTGGCCTGGCCCAATAAGCAGAGAGATCCTATGAAGAAGACCATCGCCTTGCTCCTGGGCGCGGCCCTGCTTTGCGCAGGTATCGCCCAGGCAGCGGAAAAACCGCTGATTCGCATCGGCGCGCGGGTGTTCACCGAACAGACCGTGCTCGCCGAAATCACCGCCCAGTACCTGCGCGCCAATGGCTACCAGGTGCGCGTCACCGGAGGCCTGGGCAGCAGCCTGGCGCGCCAGGCCCAGGAAACCGGGCAGCTCGACCTGATGTGGGAATACACCGGGGTGTCGCTGGTGTCCTACAACCACATCGAAGAACGCATGCCCAGCGCCGAGGCGACCTACGCCAAGGTCAAGGAGCTGGACGCGAAGAAAGCGCTCATCTGGCTGACCCCGTCGAAGTTCAGCAATACCTACGCCCTGGCCCTGCCACGCAAGGTCGCCGAGGCCTACCCGCAGATCGGCAACATCAGCCAGCTCAACCAGGTGCTGCGCGACGAGCGACAACGCACGCACCTGGTGGCGCTGGACACCGAGTTCGCCAACCGCCCCGACGGCCTCGACGGCCTGAAGCAGCTTTACGACCTGCAAGTAGGCCGCGCCAACATCCGCCAGATGGATGCGGGCCTGGTGTACACCGCGCTGCGCAACGACCAGGTGTTCGCCGGGCTGGTCTACACCACCGACGGGCGCCTGAACGCCTTCGACCTCAAGCTGCTGGAAGACGACAAGCAATACTTCCCCGATTACACCGCAGCCCCCGTGGTGCGCAAGGCCATCCTCGACGCCAACCCGAACCTGGCCGCCCTGCTCAAGCCACTGGCCGAGCAGCTCGACGACGAGACCATGCGCCAGCTCAACGCCAAGGTCGACGTGGAACACCAGAGCCCAAGCGTCGTGGCCGCCGCCTTCCTGCGTGAACACCCGCTCAGCGAGGTACAGCCATGAACCTGCTCGACACCTTCGCCCACCTCGACTGGGCCCAGGTCCTGCAACTGACCGGACAGCACATTGCCCTGGTCGGCATCGCCGTGGGCCTGGCGATCGTCATCGGTGTGCCGCTGGGCATCCTGATGACACGCTTCCCTTCCCTCGCAGGTCCGCTGCAAGCCAGCGCCACCGTGTTGCTGACCATCCCGTCGATCGCCCTGTTCGGCCTGTTGCTGCCGTTCTACTCCACGTTCGGCCAGGGCCTGGGGCCGCTGCCGGCGATCACTGCGGTGTTCCTGTATTCGCTGCTGCCGATCCTGCGCAACACCTACCTGGCCCTGACCAACGTCGAGCCCGGCATCCGTGAAGCCGCACGCGGCATCGGCATGACCTTCGCCCAGCGCCTGCGCATGGTCGAGTTGCCCATCGCGGTGCCGGTGATCCTGGCCGGCGTACGCACGGCGGTGGTGATGAACATCGGTGTCATGACCATCGCCGCCACCATCGGCGCCGGCGGCCTGGGCGTCCTCATCCTCACCTCCATCAGCCGCAGCGACATGTCGATGTTGCTGGTCGGCGCCGTGCTGGTCAGCCTGCTGGCGATCGTCGCCGACCTGCTCCTGCAAACCCTGCAACGTGCCCTGACTCCAGAAGGACTGCGCTCATGATCGAATTGAAGAACCTCAGCAAGACCTTCAACGCCAACGGCAAGGACGTCAAAGCCGTCGACTCGGTCAGCCTGACCGTCAACGAAGGCGAAATCTGCGTGTTCCTCGGCCCCTCGGGCTGCGGCAAAAGCACCACGTTGAAGATGATCAACCGCCTCATCACCCCCACCTCCGGCCAGGTATTCATCAATGGCGAGGACACCACCGGGCTGGACGAAGTCACCCTGCGCCGCCACATCGGCTACGTGATCCAGCAGATCGGCCTGTTTCCCAACATGACCATCGAGGAAAACATCACCGTGGTGCCGCGCCTGCTCGGCTGGAACAAGCAGAAGTGCCACGAGCGCGCGCACGAACTGATGAACATGATCAAGCTCGAGCCCAAGCAGTATCTGCAGCGCTACCCGCGCGAGCTGTCCGGTGGCCAGCAGCAGCGTATCGGCGTGATCCGCGCGTTGGCCGCCGAGGCGCCGGTGCTGTTGATGGACGAACCCTTCGGCGCGGTCGACCCGATCAACCGCGAGCTGATCCAGCATGAGTTCTTCGAGATGCAGCGGGCGCTGAACAAGACCGTGATCATGGTCAGCCACGACATCGACGAGGCGATCAAGCTGGGCGACAAGATCGCCATCTTCCGCGCCGGCAAGCTGTTGCAGCTGGACCACCCCGACACCCTGCTGGCGCACCCGGTGGATGACTTCGTGAGCAACTTCGTCGGCCAGGACAGCACCCTCAAGCGCCTGCTGCTGGTGCGTGCCGAGGATGCGGCGGACAACGCGCCGTCGGTCAGCCCCGAGACCTCGGTGAGCGATGCGCTGGAGTTGCTGGATGAACACGACCGTCGCTACGTGGTGGTGACCGATGCGGCGAACAAGGCGCTGGGTTATGTGCGTCGGCGCGACATGCACCGCCAGCAGGGCAGTTGTGCGGACTTCCTGCGCCCGTTCAACGCCACGGCTTCCCATGACGAGCACCTGCGCATCCTGCTGTCGCGCATGTACGAGTTCAACCGGGCGTGGCTGCCGGTGCTGGATGCCGAGCAGGTGTTCCTCGGTGAAGTGACCCAGGAGTCGATTGCGGCGTACCTGAGTTCAGGGCGCTCTCGCGGGGCCAAGACCAGCATCGTGTCGCCAGCGGAGGCTGCGGCGTCCTGATAGGACGGTGCTGAAATCTTCGCGGGTAAACCCGCTCCCACAGGTACCGCGCCGCGCTCAAGGGCAGCGCTGAACCTGTGGGAGCGGGTTTACCCGCGAAGAGGCCAACTTGGTATCAGAACCCTACACTGGCCTGCACATAGAACGTACGCGGCTCACCCACGTAGATCCCGGCGTTGTTGTCGCTGGAGCGGGTGTAGTACTGCTTGTCGAAGAGGTTCTTCACCCCCGCCGCCAGCTTCAGGTTCGACACCTGCGGCCCAAAGTCGTAGCCGCCGCGCGCATGCCAGGTCACGTAGCCTGGAATGTCGCCGAACTGGCCATCGGCACTGGGCCTGGTGATGTAGTTGTTGTTGAAGCTACCGTCGGCATTCACCCCGGTACCCGGCGCACGCTGCTTCGATTGGGCGAAGGCATCCAGGTTCCAGGTCCAGCGGTTGATCTCGTAGCGCAGCCCGGCAGTCAACACCTGGCGCGAATAGAACGGCAGGTCGCGGCCTTTGAAGCCCGGAATCTCGCCTTCATAAGTCGCGCGGGTATAGGTGAAACCAGCGTTGGTCGACAGGCCCTGCAAGCGTGCATCCAGGCCCGCCAGGTCATAGCGCAGCGACGCCTCGACCCCCTGGTGCTTGGTCGCGCCCAGGTTTGTCCAGCCCACGTCGTTGCTGATGTATTGCAGTTCATCGTCGAAGTCGATGTAGAACGCGGTCAGCTCACCGGCGAAACTGCCGTTGTCATAACGCGTACCGATCTCGTAGGTTTTGGCCTTCTCCGGCTCCAGGCCGTTGGCAGTGCTGTCGCCCACCCCGCCCTGGCCGAGCTGGAAGTACTGCAGGCTGCCGAACGACGTTTGGTAGTTGGCGAACAGCTTCCACGCATCGGACAGGTGGTACATCACGCTCAAGGCCGGTAGCGGCTCGTTGCTGGTGATGCTGCGGTTCTTCTCCGGCACCGGCCGGTTGCTGGTATCCAGCACCGGGCGGTCGCGCCAGTCGGTATTGATGTGCTCGAAGCGGATGCCTGGAGTGATGGTCCAGTTGCCGATGTCGATCTTGTCGTCGATGTAGTAGGCGCTGGCCTCGGTGCCGCCGGTACGGTCCTGGAACACATGGCCGTCGGAGGTCGGGGTGACGGTCGGCACGTTGTTCACCAGGGCCAGGCGAGAAGCCTGTTCACGCATCGCTTCCTTCAGGTAGCGGTAGCCGACGCTGACTTCCTGGGTAGCGGGGCCGGTGAAAAAGATCCGCGACACCCGTGGCTCGATGGCGAAGGTGTAGTAGTTGCGCGGAAATGCCGACAAGGTGCGCTGGTCGCGCGCGGCAATGGCGCTGCCGCGGAAGCTGTCGGTGTAGTAGGTCAGCACTTCGAACTGGGTGGCGTCGTCGACCTGGCGCTGCCACTTGAACGAGAAGTCCTTGCGCCGGCCACTGAAGTAGTCGTAGTCGCGTACCGACTGGTAGGGATCCTGGTCGTACTGGGCCTGGGTCAGTCCGCCGGGCATGTCGGCGCGACCATCGTAGTAGTGGAAGTTCAGCCAGAACTCGTCGCGGTCGGTGGGTGCCCAGTGAGTCTTGAGCAGCACGTCGTCGATGTCGTTGTCGTTGTTGCTGCGCCGGTAGCCATTGCCATTGACCCCGGAATACAGCAACGCGACGCCGATGCCGTTGTCTGCCGTGCCGCCGACGAACGCCGACTCGGTGTGCTTCCAGCCGCCGTACTTGGAAGTTTCCAGGGTGGTGGACAGCTCTGCGGTGGCTTTTTCAGGAATCGCCCGGGTCACGAAGTTGATCACCCCGCCGACGTTCTGCGGGCCATAGCGCACCGAACCTGCACCGCGTACCACGTCGATGCTGTCGAGGTTGCCCGAGGAGATCGGTGCCATCGACAGCTGCGGCTGGCCGTAGGGTGCGAAGGCCGCCGGTATGCCGTCGATCAACACGGTCGAGCGTGGCGACAGGCGCGAGGTCAGGCCACGTACACCGACGTTCAGCGACAGGTCGCTGCCGCCGGTGCCGTTGGAGTCCTGTACCTGCACGCCGGGAATACCGCGCAGTGCGTCACGCACGTTCATCGTGCCCTGCTCCACCATCTCCTGGCGGCGTACCACCGAACGGGCGCCAGCGTGGTTGTGCACCACGGCCTGGTCGGCATCGCCCAGCCAGTCACCCACCACCTTCACGTCGGTGGGTGCCAGCTCCAGGCTGCCGGTGGTCAGGGTACCGGCGGCCTGCAGGGGCTTGACCACCGCCGTGTCCTGGGAAATCTCGTAGGTCAGCCCGCTGCCCTGCAGCAACTGCTGCAACGCCTGCTCGGGCGCCAGGTTGCCGGTCACCGCCGGAGCCTGCTTGCCAGCCACCAGTTCCGGGCTGAAGAACAGTTGCAGGTTGGTCTGCTGGCCCAGCTGGGCCAAGGCCTCGGCCAGCGGCTGGGCCTGAATCTGGATGCTCGCGGGGGCTTGTTCGGCGTAGCTGTTGACGGCGGCAGCGCTCACCGCGACGGCCAAGGCCAGGCGGCGCAAGTGAAGCAGGGGCTTGTTGTTGTTCACGTCTTCGTTCGGTCCTGGAAGTCTGGATAAATGCCAACCGCACGCAAATGGGAATGCTTGGCAGTTGCAGCTGGCGGGGAAGACGAACGAGCGGAAAAAAACCTGAATCTATTTCGCGATTATTTCGCTGGAGCCGTCGGCATGGGCCTTGACGGTGACTGGCAGAATGCTCGGCAAGGCCCGCAGCAGAGCGTCCGTGTCGTCGACACTGAAGGTACTGGAAAGGCGCAGGTTGGCGACCTTGCCCGGTGCTACGCGCAATGGCTGCGCGCGATAGCGCGACACCTGCGCGACCACTTCAGCCAAGGTGGCGTTGTCGAACACCAGCTTGCCCTGGCGCCAGGCCGTGAAAGCGGCGGCATTGACGGCATAGGGTTCGGCCACCCGGCCCTGGGCGTCGATCCGCGAACCTTGCCCAGCGCCCAGTTGCGCCCTGGAGCCCGCCGCACCTTCGACCCGCACCGAGCCCTGCTCCACGGCCACGCGGGTTTGCAGGGCATCCTGGCGCACGTCGAAGCGCGTACCGGTGACGGTGACACTGCCTTGGGCGGTGCCAACCACGAATGGCCGGGCGCTGTCATGGGCAACGCTGAACATCGCCTCGCCCGCCTCCAACTGCACTTGGCGCTGCCCCGCACTGAAGGCCACGGTCAGCCGCGTAGCACTGTTGAGTTCCAGGTGCGAGCCGTCCGGCAGTTCGACCTGGCGGCGCTCGCCCAGTGCAGTGCTCAGTTGTTGGTGATGGTTCAGCCGCTGGTACTGCCAGCCGCTCCAGCCCAGCCCAAGCGCGGCCACCGCCACGCTCGCGGCCAGAACCTGGCGCAGCAGGCGACGGCGCGGCAACGGGTGGACAGGTTGGGTCTGGCACAGGGCCTCCAGGCGCTGGCGCGGCACCCGCTCGGCGGCGCACCACAGCTGGCCCAGCACTTCGTACTCGCGGCGGTGCTGCGGGTCGGCGTCCAGCCACTGACGCAGCCTGGCCTGCAAACCGGCGTCGCCGGGAGCGTCCTGCACGCGGGCGAACCATTCGGCTGCCTGTTCGCGTACGTGCTGTGTCATCGCAAGGGTCTCCTGACTCATCTGGTGCTCACATCCAGGTGCTCACGCAAGTGTCGGAGCGTGCGAATCATATACTTTTCGACCGTGTTCTTGGTCAAACCCATGCGCTCGGCGATTTCCGCCTGGCTCAGGCCCTCGAGTTTCTGCCAGATGAATACCCGCCGGCAATTGACCGGCAACTCGGACAGCGCCCGCTCCACGGTGTCGGCCAGTTCCAATGCGTGCACATAGGCCTCCGGGTCACCACTGGCGCTTGCACCGTCGTCGAACAAGGTCTGCTCCAGGGCCTGGCGGCGGTCCTCGCGGCGATAGCCATCGACAGCGATGTTGCGTGCGGTCTGGTGCAGATAGGCACGCGGCTGCTCGACCTGCGCGCGCGGATTCTCCAGAACCCGCACGAAGGCATCGTGGGTGAGGTCCTCGGCCTGCTGTCGACTGCGCAACTTGCGCGTCCAGGTGCCGATCAGCTCATGGTAGTGGTCGAGGAAGCCTTTGTGTCCGGACACGTTCGGGGTCGTCGGGAGGCGGGAAAGGGTACGAATAATAATGTGTCTCATATTCATCGGCAATCTGCGGAACGAACTGCCGACAAAGGGCGACAAAGCGCTCGGTAACAAAAATTTTATCGATATTCAGGCGTGCCGTTCGGCGGGCTCGCCGTGGCCATAAATGTGAACACCTGGGCGATATACGGCTGCTGCTTGCAGCGCACGATGAAGGCCTGCGGGCAAGTCGTAAAAGCCCTTTCGCGGCGATTCTCGGCGAACTTGCCGGCTGCGAAGGTTTCGGCGTATCCCTGCGAGATCCCTGCCTATTCCACAATTTTTAACGCCTGGCGCGCTTTCAGGAACATCTGCCTGTCATCAGGGTCGGTTATCACAAGAGCGCTGCCCGATTGCCTGTTGATATTGAAATCCTCAAGTCCTAAAGTGCGCGCCGAACGTCCATGCTGGAAACGATCCATCCGGCTCAAGTACTGACGACGAGACAGCAAGGCCACCGGCAATACCGGCCTTCTTGCTTTCGGCGACATGCCTTGGGAAGTAGGCGAACCAAAGTGGGGATACGGAGGGCGTTCAGTTTGCAGCCACTTATTTTTTCAGTTTGCCCATGGAGCCCACGAGCATGTCGATCCAGGTCGAAGACTACTTCGCGCGCGATACCTTCCAGAAAATGAAGGCGTTCGCCGACAAGCAAGAAACCCCGTTCGTACTCATCGATACCCAGATGATCAGCCAGGCCTATGACGACCTGCGCGCCGGTTTCGAGTTCGCCAAGGTCTACTACGCCGTCAAGGCCAACCCGGCGGTCGAGATCATCGACCTGCTCAAGGACAAGGGTTCGAACTTCGACATCGCCTCGATCTACGAACTGGACAAGGTGATGAACCAGGGCGTCAGCGCCGACCGTATCAGCTACGGCAACACCATCAAGAAGTCCAAGGACATTCGCTACTTCTACGAGAAGGGCGTGCGCCTGTACGCCACCGACTCCGAAGCAGACCTGCGCAACATCGCCAAGGCCGCTCCTGGCTCGAGAGTCTACGTACGCATCCTCACCGAAGGTTCCACCACCGCCGACTGGCCGCTGTCGCGCAAGTTCGGCTGCCAGACCGACATGGCCATGGACCTGCTGATCCTGGCCCGTGACCTGGGCCTGGTGCCCTACGGCGTGTCGTTCCACGTTGGCTCGCAACAACGCGACATCAGCGTGTGGGACGCGGCCATCGCCAAGGTCAAGGTGATCTTCGAGCGCCTGCGCGAAGAGGACGGCATCGAGTTGAAGATGATCAACATGGGCGGCGGCTTCCCGGCCAACTACATCACCCGCACCAACAGCCTGGAAACCTATGCCGAGGAAATCATCCGCTTCCTCAAGGAAGACTTCGGCGACGACCTGCCGGAAATCATCCTCGAGCCTGGCCGTTCGCTGATCGCCAACGCCGGCATCCTGGTCAGCGAAGTGGTGCTGGTGGCGCGCAAGTCGCGCACCGCGGTCGAGCGCTGGGTATACACCGATGTGGGCAAGTTCTCCGGCCTGATCGAAACCATGGACGAGTCGATCAAGTTCCCGATCTGGGTCGAGAAGAAAGGCGAAGTGGAAGAAGTTGTCATCGCCGGCCCGACCTGCGACAGCGCCGACATCATGTACGAACACTACAAGTACGGCCTGCCCCTGAACCTGGCCATCGGCGACCGCCTGTACTGGCTGTCGACCGGCGCCTACACCACCAGCTACAGCGCGGTGGAGTTCAACGGCTTCCCGCCGCTGAAGGCGTACTACCTGTAATAAACAGCGGGGCCGCTTTGCGGCCCTTCGCGAAACAAGGCCGCTTCCCCCAGCGATCATGCGAAACCCATTTCAAGGGTGCGCCTGGACACTGCGGGAGCGGCCTTGTGTCGTGATGGGCTACGCAGCAGCCCCACTCCCACACCTCACCCGGTCGGTTCCTCCACCCATTGCAGCAGGAAATCGCTCGGCGGCAAGTCGCCTGGCTCTGCCATTCTCAACAGGTCAGTGGCGCGCGGCTCGTAGCGGGTAACGTTTTCGTACGGGTGCAACGACCACCCGCTCCACGGCTTGACCTTCCGCTCGCTAATGGCCACCTGCTCGTAGAGGGTGATGAAACGCGTGTCCAAGGTCTGCAACCTGACCCAGTGCAGGTTCCCCTCGCCCGCCACGTCTTGGTGCAAGATGCGACATGCCGGCCCCGGCACCGCAAGCTCTCGCTGAGCCTCACGCAACACATTGCCACCCGCCCCCGTCACCTGACGCCCCGACGCCGTTCGGAACTCAAATGCCGTCTCCCCGCCGATACTCGGGTGCGAGAGCATGGTGATGGTAAACGTCTCGCCTTCAACATCGCCGAAGATCACCTGCAGGTAACCGTCGTTGTTGACGCAGATGGGGTAGAGCACGTTTTCATGCTTCACCCAAAGCTTGCCGTACTGCACCTGCTGTACCGAATCGTTCATGGCTGAGCTCCTGTGCCGGATAGTGAGCCACGCACGCTAGCCCTCTGGCAGGCGCCGAATAAGCGGCCGCCAATTCCCCTCCAAACACCGAGCCAGGCAGGCGCAGCGTGCCGTCTCAAGGCATAATGCCGCCCGCGTAGAAACAACCCGCAACACAAGGTGAACGATGTGGTGAAAAAGGCGCTGTTCCAATTGCACTGGTTCTTTGGCATCACCGCAGGCCTTGTGCTGTCGCTGATGGGCATTACCGGCGCCACCTACTCGTTCCAGGAAGAACTGCTACGCCTGTTCAACGCCGACGTGCTCAAGGTCGAAGTACGCGAGACCGGTGTATTGCCCCTGCCCGAACTGGTGCGCCGCGCCGAGCTGGCCCAGGGTGACAAGGTGGCGATGGTCTGGGTCGACACCCAGGCAGGCACGGCGGCGCGTATCTTCTTCACCCCGCCGCCCGGCGAGCGCCGTGGCCCGCTGCGCTATGCCGACCCGTACACCGGCGAACTCAAGGGTGAAGTGGCCGGCGTTGGCTTCTTCAACTTCGTGCTGCAACTGCACCGCTTCCTGGCCATCGGCGACACCGGCCGGCAGATCACCGGAGCCTGCACCTTGATGCTGATTTTCTTCTGCTTGTCCGGGTTGTACCTGCGCTGGCCGCGCAAGGCCCTGAACTGGCGTACCTGGCTGACCCTCGACTGGGCCAGGAAAGGCCGAGCCTTCAACTGGGACCTGCACGCCGTATTCGGCACTTGGTGCCTGCTGTTCTACCTACTGCTGGCGCTTACCGGCTTGTTCTGGTCCTACGACTGGTACCGCCAGGGGCTGAACAGGCTGCTCGCCGATACACCGGCTGCGGCAGAGCTGCAAAAGCGCGGCGAGGGCCGTGGTCGCCAAGAACCTCAACCTGAGGCCAAGGCCGCACCGCTGGTGGTCGACTACGACGCTGTCTGGCAGAACTTCCAGCAGGCCGCGGGCCCGCGCATGACCGCCTACAACCTGCGCCTGCCGCCTGCCGCTGGCCAGCCCGCGACTCTCTTCTACCTGCTCGAAGGCGCCCGCCACGACCGCGAACTCAACACTCTCACCCTGGACCCGGCCAGCGGCCAGGTAAAACGCCACGAGCGCTTCGCCGACAAGTCGTTCAAGGCGCAGTTGCTGCAAAGCGTCTATGCCCTGCACGTCGGCAGCTACTTCGGCTTGCCAGGGCGAATCGCCGTCACCCTCGCCGCCCTGACCATGCCGCTGTTCTTCGTCACCGGCTGGCTGCTGTACCTCGACCGACGCCGTAAGAGACGCCAGGTTCGCGCCGCACGAGGCAGCGTGGCCAACACCGGCGGCAACCAGGACAGCTGGCTGATCGGCTTCGCCAGCCAGAGCGGCATGGCGGAGCGACTGGCCTGGCAGAGCGCCAGCCAGCTACAAGCGGCCGGCCTGGCGGTCCAGGTGCACCCGTTGGCGGAGCTTGGCGAGGCGCAACTGCGCCAAGCTCAGCGGGCACTGTTCGTGGTCAGTACCTTTGGCGACGGCGAAGCCCCCGACAGCGCTCGGGGCTTTGAACGCAAGGTACTGGGCCAGCCGTGGGCGCTAGGTCACTTGAACTATGCCGTGCTGGCCCTGGGCGATCGCCAGTACGCGCATTTCTGCGGTTTCGCCCGCAGGCTTCAGGCCTGGCTGAGCGAGCGCGGCGCCTCCAGCGCCTTCAGTGCGGTGGAAGTGGACAACGCCGACCCGGTTGCGCTGCAGCAGTGGCAGCAATCGCTGGCACAACTGACTGGCGCCCAGCCCGTAACCGCCTGGCAGCCCCCCGCCTTCGGCAACTGGCAGTTGGTTGATCGCCAGCAGCTCAACCCTGGCAGCACAGGCGGCCCGGTGTACCTGCTGGGCCTGCGTAGCGCCGAGCCCACCACCTGGGAGTCGGGCGACCTGATAGAGATACTGCCGCGCAACGCCCCGGCGCGTATCGAAACCCTGCTGCTCGGCCTGGGCCTGGATGCCAGCTCGCCGGTGCAGGTAGGCGGCCTCCAGGAAACCCTCGGCCAGGCGCTGGGCGCCCGCCAACTGCCCATTCACCGCGCGCACCTGGTGGGCCTGCATGCCCAGGCGCTGATCGATGCGCTGGTGCCGATCACAGCCCGGGAGTATTCGATTGCATCGATTGCCAGCGATGGTGTGCTGGAGCTGATCGTGCGCCAGGAGCGTCATGGCGACGGGCTACTGGGGCTGGGCTCGGGTTGGTTGACCGAGTACTTGCCAGTCGATGGCTCGCTAAGCGCACGCCTGCGCCGCAACAGTGGCTTCCAACTGCCGGGCGCGCCAGCGCCGATGATCCTGGTCGGCAACGGTACGGGCCTGGCCGGCCTGCGTAGCCTGCTCAAGGCGCGCATCGCCGACGGCGAGCGGCGCAACTGGCTGCTGTTCGGCGAGCGCACCCGCGAACACGATTTTCTCTGTGCCGATGAGCTTCAGGCCTGGGTGCAGGCCGGTGACCTGGCGCGGCTGGACCTGGCGTTCTCGCGGGACCAGGCCGAGAAGGTGTACGTGCAGGATGTGTTGTTGCAGCAGGCCGAGGTGTTCAAGGCCTGGATCGCCGATGGCGCCTATGTGTATGTCTGCGGCAGCTTGCAAGGCATGGCGGCCGGGGTGGATGCGGCGCTCAAGGGCATTCTCGGCGAACACGCTGTGCAGCAAATGATCGAGGATGGGCGGTATCGGCGGGATGTGTATTGAGCCAGTGCCGGCCTATTCGCGGGTAAACCCGCTCCCACAGGTACCCCACTGCTCTTGAGATCAGTGGGGTACCTGTGGGAGCGGGTTTACCCGCGAAGAAATCGACGCGGTTTCAATGTAGATCGAAGGTATCGGCATCCAGGTTAGCCGGGAACCTTGCCCGGTACGCCGCCAGTTCCGCTGCCCGCAGTACCACGGTGAACACCCCGTCGGCCTCCCCCGCGCTCAGCAGGTTTTCGCCCTGGAAGTCCAGCACCTGGCTGTCACCTGAATAGGCGAAGCCCTTGCCATCGGTACCCACCCGGTTCACCGCTGCCACGAAGCACAGGTTCTCGATCGCCCGCGCAGGCAACAAGCGGTTCCAATGCTGGCGCCGCGCCGCCGGCCAGTTGGCGGTGTACAGCAGCAGGTCGGTGTCTTGGGCATCGCGGCTCCACACCGGGAAACGCAGGTCGTAGCAGATCAGCGGGCGAATGCGCCACCCCTTGAGTTCGAACTGCACCTGCCGCTCGCCAGGGGTGTAGTGCTTGTGTTCGCCGGCCATGCGGAACAGATGGCGCTTGTCGTAATGCAGTATCTCGCCATCCGGCCGTGCCCACAGCAAGCGGTTACGGTGGCTGCCATCGGCGGCCTGGATGATCACGCTGCCGGTGACCACCGCATCAAGTCGCTTGGCCTGGGCCTTGAGCCACTTGTAGCTCGGCCCGTTCTCGGGCTCGGCCAGGCTTTCGGACGCCATGGAAAAACCGGTGGTGAACATCTCTGGCAACACCACCAGGTCCACCTCGCCCACCTGCTCGAGCAGGCTTTCGAAATGCAGGTAGTTGGCCTCGCGGTCGTGCCAGGCCAGGGTCGTCTGCACCAGGGCGATACGCAGGTTGGGCAATTCACTCAGATCGCGCATAGTATCGAAGCTGCTTGGCGCAGCGTCTCCTCGCGTTTGGCAAAGCACAGGCGCACCAGGCGTTGCTCGGGGACGGGTTGTTGGTAGAACACCGACACCGGAATGCTCGCCACGCCGTGTTCGCGGGTCAGCCACAGGGCCATGTCGACATCGTTGAGGTCTGGGCGGATGTGCGAATAGTCCACCAGCTGGAAATAGGTGCCCGCCGTGCGGGTGAAGCTCAAGCGCGAACCCTGTAGCAGGTCGCAAAACAAGTCGCGCTTGGCCTGGTAGAAGCCCGGCAGCTCGTCGAGGTGCGCAGGGTGCTCGGCCATGAAATCGGCCAGCGCCGCTTGCAGCGGGGTCACACCACAGAAGTTGACGTACTGGTGCACCTTGCGCAGCTCGACGCTCAAGGCCGGCGGAGCAATCGCGTAGCCGGTCTTCCAACCGGTGACGTGGTAGGTCTTGCCGAACGAGCTGACCACGAAGGCCCGCGCATACAGTTGCTCGTGCGCCAGCACGCTGGCATGGCGCACGCCGTCGTAGACCAGGTGCTCGTAGACCTCGTCGCAGACCAGGTAGATATCGCGATCGGCAATCAGCTGTGCGAGCTGGTCGAGGTCCTCGCGGCTGATCAGCGCACCGCTGGGGTTGTGCGGCGAGTTGAGAATGACCATGCGCGTGCGCGGGCTCAGGGCATCGCTGAATTTCTGCCAGTCGATGTGGAAACTGCCGTCGCTGAGCTGAACGTGTACACAGCGACCGCCGGCCAGTTCCACCGAAGGTTCGTAGCTGTCGTAGCACGGGTCGAAGACGATCACCTCGTCGCCCGCCTGAACCACGGCCTGGATCGCACAGAAGATCGCTTCCGTGGCGCCGGGGGTGATGGTCACTTCCTGGTCGGCATCGACCTGCGCGCCATACAACCGCGCGACTTTCGCCGCTACCTGCTGGCGCAATGCCGGCAGGCCAGTCATGGGCGCGTACTGGTTGTTGCCAGCGGCGACATGCCGCGCCACTGCATCGAGTAGCGGCTGCGGGCCGTTGAAGTCGGGGAAGCCTTGGGAAAGGTTGAGCGCGCCGGTTTGCGCGGCGAGCTGCGACATGGTGGTGAAGATGGTCGTGCCGACGTTCGGCAATTTGCTGCGGATCATGGAGCCCTCTTTCCTGGGGGTATATCCGGCACGGGGATGAAGCCCGAGCATAGCGGATCGAGGGGTCAGGAAAAAGGTTGAAACAAATGGGGCCGCGTCGCACGGCCCCCTCACAGCAGTTACTTGCGCTTGTCGCGGCGCTTCTTCTCGGCCTTCTTGTGGTGCGACATCAGCCGGCGCTTCTTGTTGACCTGGCGGTCGGTAAGGGTGTTCTTCTTGCCCTCGAACGGGTTCTCGCCACCCTTGTACTCGATGCGGATCGGCGTACCGACCAGCTTCAGCACCCGGCGGTAGGTATTTTCCAGGTAGCGCGAGTACGAGTTGGGAATCTTGTCGGTCTGGTTGCCGTGGATCACGATCAGCGGCGGGTTGGCGCCCCCCAGGTGGGCATAGCGCAGCTTGATACGGCGACCATTGACCAGCGGCGGCTGGTGCACGCTGATGGCGTCTTCGAGGATCTGCGTCAGGCGGCTGGTCGGCCAGCGGGTCACCGCCGACTTGAACGCAGCCTGCACCGACTTGTACAGGTGGCCCACGCCAGTACCATGCAAGGCAGAGATGAAGTGGATGTCGGCGAAGTCGACGAAGAACAGCCGACGCTCCAGCTCGGTCTTGACGTAGTCGCGCTCGCCCGGCTCCATGCCGTCCCACTTGTTCAGGGCGATGACGATGGCGCGGCCTGCTTCCAAGGCAAAGCCCAACAGGTTCAGGTCGTGATCCACCACGCCTTCGCGAGCGTCCATGACGAAGATCACCACGTTGGCGTCCTTGATCGCCTGCAGCGTCTTGACCACCGAGAACTTCTCGACTTCCTCATGGATCTTGCCGCGCTTGCGCACGCCTGCGGTGTCGATGAAGGTATACTTCTCGTCGTCGCGCTCGAACGGGATGTAGATACTGTCGCGGGTGGTGCCCGGCTGGTCGTACACCACCACGCGCTCTTCGCCGAGCATGCGGTTGACCAGGGTCGACTTGCCCACGTTGGGGCGGCCAATGATGGCGATCTTGATGCCATCCTTCTCGCTTGGGCCAGGAATACGCGCCGCTTCCTCGCCTTCGGCGACGTCTTCGTCGAGGGCTTCCTCGACCTGGTCGCGCGGTATGTGGCCGAGCACCGATTCCATCAGGGCATTGATACCACGGCCCTGGGAACCAGCCACCGGAATCGCGTTGCCCATGCCCAGCGGCGAGAACTCGGCGCGAGCCACGTCGGCATCGATGTTGTCGATCTTGTTGGCCACCAGGATCGCCTGCTTGTTCCGCTTGCGCAGGTGCTCGGCGATCATCTGGTCGGCGGCGGTCATGCCGGCGCGGGCATCGACCAGGAACAGCACGTAGTCGGCTTCCTCGATGGCCATCAGCGACTGCTCGGCCATCTTCTCGTCCATGCCCACTTCGTCGCCGGTGATACCACCAGTGTCGATCAGGATGTAGGAACGACCCTGCCAGGAGGCATCGCCATACTGGCGGTCACGGGTCAGGCCCGACAAGTCGCCGACGATGGCATCGCGGGTCTTGGTCAGGCGGTTGAACATGGTGGATTTGCCGACGTTCGGCCGTCCTACCAGGGCGATTACGGGAACCATGCGGCTCTCCACTCTTGAATTCTTGAAAATGCAAAGGCCGCTGCAGGGCAGCGGCCGGAGTTCGGGCGGCGCCTCATGCGCCGCGGCTCGGGGCCATCAGTCCCCAAGCTTAGCTTCAGCGGATGGTCAATGCCTCGAGCTTGCCGCTGTTGCCAAAGACATAGATGGTGTCGCCGACCACCAGGGGCCGGGCGCGCAGGCCATCGCTGTCGATACGCTCGCGGCCGACGAAGCGGCCGTCGACCTGGCTGAGCAGGTGCAGGTAGCCTTCGAAATCGCCCACCGCCACGTAGCTGGAGAACACTTCCGGTGCCGACAATTGGCGACGAGCCATGGTGTCGTTGCTCCACAGCGAGCTGGAGGAACGCTCGTCGATGCTCTCGACGGTGCCCGAGGCTTCGCTGACGTAGACGTTGCCAAAGCCCTGGGCGACACCAACGTAGCTGGAAGCATCGCGCTGCCACAGCACGCGGCCGCTTTCCAGGTCCAGGCCAGCAACACGGCCCTGGTAGGTGCCAACGTACAGCACTTCGCCCGACAGCAGCAGGCCGCCGTCGATGTCCACCACACGGTCCAGTTCGGAACGGCCCTGCGGAATGGCCACGCGGCTTTCCCAGACCGGCACGCCGTTCTGGGTATCCACGGCGATCACCTTGCCGGTGGACAGGCCAGCCACCGCCAGGCGGTTGGTCACGATCGGCGCGCCGGTACCACGCAAGGTGAGCACGGCCGGGGTGCTTTCGTAGATCCAGCGACGGTCGCCAGTGGCGGCATCGAGGCCGATCAGGCGGTCGTCCTGGGTCTGCACCACGACGATGTCACCGTTGGTTGCAGGCGGCGCCAGCACTTCGCTGGTGACGCGGGAGCGCCAGCGCTCCTCGCCGGTGCTCGAGTCCAGGGCGATCACCTCGCCCTTCAGGGTGCCGAGCATGACCAGGCCGTAGCCTACGCCGACCGCGCCGGAAACCGGCAGCTCCAGGTCCTTCTTCCACACCACGTCGCCATTGAGGCGATCCAGGGCGAAGACCAGGCCGTTGACGTCGGAGGCATAGATGCGGTCGTTCTCGATCGCCGGTACCAGGGTGTTGTAGGTCTCACCCTGGCCGTCGCCGATCGAGCGGCTCCACTGCTTCTTGAGCACCACTTCCTCGGTGAACTGGGTCAGCTCGGCCGGGGGCAGTTCCTTCTTGCTGTTGCTGCTGCAACCCGCGGCCAGTACGGCCAGGGTGAGCACTGCTGCTTGTTTCCAACCGATCACTTCAGGCGTCCCCTTTGGCCAGGTCATCCAGCTTCAGCTGCAAGGTACCGATCGCGGCGTCATCGGACAGCGCGGCCTTGGCTTTTTCGTAAGCGCTATGGGCATCGTCGGCACGACCCAGCTGTACCAGCAGGTCGCCCTTCAATTCTTCGCGGCTGGCCAGGAACGCCTTGTCGGCATCGCCGTCGAGCAGCTTGAGGGCTTCTTCGGCCTTGCCCTGGGCCGCGAGCACGCGGGCCAGGCGCTGGCGCGAGATCTCGCCGAGGGTGACGTCGGCCGGCTTGTCGAACACGCTCTTGAGCTCGGCGGCGGCGTCGTCCAGCTTGCCGCTGTCGACCGCGACCTTGGCGACGAACAGGCTGCCGTACTGGGCGTAGGCGGTGCCACCAAACTCACTCTTGAGCTTGCCGGACAGCTCGGCGACCTTGCTCGCGTCAGGCTCGCCGCTTGGCGTCAGGGTGGTTTCCAGCAACGCCTGGTACAGCACCGAAGCGCCATGCGACTGGTTGCTCTGGTACTTCTGCCAGGCCTGCCAGCCCATCACCACCGCCGCGGCCAGCAGGGCACCGGTCAGCAGCGGCTTGCCGTTGCGGTTCCACCAGTCCTTGGCCGCAGCCAGGTCACCATCATCAGTACTCGACACCCCAATACTCCTTTTCAGCAATTCGGCTGTTTGACCGCTTCACGCCTGGGCGAAAGCGGCGTCCAGGTGCTCGGCCAGAGCATCCCAGGCAATGTTCTGTTGTTCGCCCTGGCCACGCAGGGGCTTGACACCTATCACTTGCTGCGCCAGTTCATCGTCGCCAAGGATCAGGGCATACAGCGCGCCGCTCTTGTCGGCCTTCTTGAACTGGCTCTTGAAGCTGCCGCCGCCGGCGTTCACCGCCAGGCGCAGACCCGGCAGACGGTCGCGCAGGCTTTCGGAAAGCGTGAGGCCTGCAAGTTCGGCCTGCTCACCGAAGGCGCACAGGTAGACGTCCACGGTACGGCTGATCGACTCGGGCACCTTGCCCAGGGTCTCGAGCAGCAGGATCAGGCGCTCGATACCCATGGCGAAGCCTACGCCCGGGGTCGGCTTGCCGCCCATCTGTTCGACCAGGCCGTCGTAGCGGCCGCCGGCACACACGGTGCCTTGGGCACCGAGCTTGTCGGTGACCCACTCGAACACGGTCTTGCTGTAGTAGTCCAGGCCGCGCACCAGCTTGGTGTTGAGCACGAATGGAATACCGGCGGCCTTCAGGCGGGCCTTCAGGCCCTCGAAGTGCACACGCGAGTCTTCGTCCAGGTAGTCCTCGAGCTTCGGCGCGCCGACCAGCACAGCCTGGGTGCCCTGGTCCTTGCTGTCGAGGATGCGCAGCGGGTTGCTCTTGAGGCGGCGCTGGCTGTCTTCGTCCAGTTGCTCCAGGCGCGCCGAGAGGAACTCGACCAGCGCGTCACGGTAGCGGGCGCGGGCTTCGCTGGTGCCCAGGCTGTTGAGCTCGAGCTTGACCGCGTCCTGGATGCCCAGCAGGCCCCACAGGCGCCAGGTCAGCAGGATCAGTTCGGCGTCGATGTCCGGGCCGTCGAGGTTGAACACTTCCACGCCGATCTGGTGGAACTGGCGATAGCGACCCTTCTGCGGGCGCTCGTGGCGGAACATCTGGCCGATGTACCAGAGCTTCTGCACCTGACCGTTGCCGGTGATGCCATGCTCGAGCACAGCGCGCACGCACGCGGCGGTGCCTTCGGGGCGCAGGGTCAGCGAATCGCCGTTGCGGTCCTCGAAGGTGTACATCTCTTTCTCGACGATATCGGTGACCTCACCGATCGAGCGTTTGAACAGCTCGGTGAACTCGACGATAGGCGTGCGGATCTGGCTGTAGCCGTAGGTGTCCAGCAGGCCGGCCACGGTGCCCTCGAAGTAGCGCCACAGCGGCGACTGCTCGGGCAGGATGTCGTTCATGCCACGGATGGCTTGCAGCGATTTGCTCACGAAAAATCCTTACGAATCTGTGTATCAGCCACGGGCGATCAGCGCCGCGTCGGCCTCGACCTTCTCGGCCGCTTTCTGGCGGATGAGCTTTTCGAGCTCGTCGACCAGGTTGTCGTTGGTCAGCTTCTGTGCCGGCTTGCCATCGATGTACACCAGGTTTGGCGTGCCACCGGTCAGGCCGACATGGGACTCCTTGGCCTCACCCGGGCCGTTGACCACGCAGCCGATCACGGCGACGTCCAGCGGCACCAGCAGGTCTTCCAGGCGCCCTTCCAGCTCGTTCATGGTCTTGACCACATCGAAGTTCTGCCGCGAGCAGCTCGGGCAGGCGATGAAGTTGATGCCACGGGAACGCAGGTGCAGCGACTTGAGGATGTCGTAGCCGACCTTCACTTCCTCGACCGGGTCGGCGGCCAGGGAAATACGAATGGTATCGCCAATGCCTTCGGCCAGCAGCATACCGAGGCCGACGGCGGATTTCACCGTTCCCGAGCGCAGCCCACCGGCTTCGGTGATGCCCAGGTGAAGGGGCTGGACGATCTGCTTGGCCAGCAGGCGGTAGGCTTCGACGGCCATGAACACGTCGGAGGCCTTGACGCTGACTTTGAAGTCCTGGAAATCCAGGCGGTCGAGGTGCTCGACATGGCGCAACGCCGACTCGACCAGTGCAGCGGGGGTCGGCTCGCCGTACTTCTTCTGCAGGTCTTTTTCCAGGGAACCGGCATTGACCCCGATACGAATCGGGATGCCCCGGTCGCGGGCTGCGTCGACCACGGCGCGCACGCGGTCTTCACGGCCGATGTTGCCGGGGTTGATGCGCAGGCAGTCGACGCCGAGCTCAGCCACGCGCAGGGCGATCTTGTAGTCGAAGTGGATGTCGGCGACCAAGGGCACGCTGACCAGCTGCTTGATCTTGCCGAAGGCTTCGGCGGCGTCCATGTCCGGCACCGAGACGCGAACGATGTCCACACCCGCATCGACCAGGCGCTGGATCTGCCCGACGGTGGCGGCGACGTCGTTGGTGTCGGTGTTGGTCATGCTCTGCACCGCGATGGGGGCATCGCCGCCCACCGGCACATTGCCGACCCAGATTTTCCGCGATTCGCGACGTTTGATCGGAGATTCGCCGTGCATGACTTACTGTCCCAACTTCAGGCGAGCGGTCTCGCCACTGGTGAACGGGGCTACGTCGACCGCCTGACCGTTGTAGCTGACCTGCGCGCCGCGGGCGAAGCCCAGGCGTACCGAGAACGGCGGTTTGCCGGTCAGCTCCAGGCTGTCGCCCTTGCGCTTGATGGCGCTGAACAACACCTTGCCGTTGCCATCGGTGACCTGGGTCCAGCAATCGGCGGTGAATTGGATAGCGACGCGGCCATCGCCAGCTGGCAGTACGCTCGGCTGGGCGGCTGGCGCAGGGGCAGTGGCAACTGGCGGGGTAGCAGGTGCTGAGGGGGTTGGTGCGGGAGCGGCAGCAGGCGCATGAGGCTGTGCGGCTGCGACGGCCGGGGTCTGTGGCGCAGCAGGGGCAACAGGTTCGGTGCTCGCAGTGGCTTCCGGGGTGGTATCCGTGTTGGTTTCCTGGGCTTGCTCGCCCGCAGCGGGCTCAAGCGGCAACGGCGCGCTTTCCGGTTGCTGGCCAGCGCTCACGGCCTGGTCTTCAGGCTCGTCCAGGGGGTGTATCTGGGTAGTACCGTCGGCACTCTCGACCTCGACATGCTCCAGCGCGATCTTGGCCAGGTCCTTGGTACGCAAGCTGCCCTGGTCCTGCCACCAGAAGAAGCCACCACCGATCACCGCCACCAGCAGCAGCAGGCTCACCACTCGCAGGATGTTGTGGGACAGCCGCACCGGCTCCTCGATGCGTCCCAGGGCATGTACGTCGCTGCCCTTGGCGTGGGTGCCGGTGACTTGGTCGAAGGCCTCGACCAGCGGCGCCTGGTCCATATCCATCAGCTTGGCGTAGGCACGAATGTAGCCACGGGCGAAGGTATGCCCAGGAAGCTTGTCGAAGGCACCGTTTTCCAGGTTGTTCAGCGAAGTTACCGTGAGGTTGAGCTTGCGGGCCACTTCGGCCTGCGACCAGGCGCGGGTTTCGCGGGCCTGGCGCAAGACTTCACCGGGGTTCTGGTGAGTCGCTGCTGCTACTTCTGGGTGCGCGGCTTTCATCGTTGCTCCGACAGGTATTGCTGATATTCCGGCGTACCGGGATAAAGTCGTTGTAATTGCTGGCCAAGCTGCGCCGCGTTGCCGTGTTCTTCAAACACGCGGGCAAGGCGGCTGCCCAACAGCAGGCTGCGGGCATTGGGGTCGCTGTACTGGCTGAAGCGATCGTAATAGTCCCGAGCGGGCACATAATGCCTGTTTTCGTAGGACAACTCAGCCATTTCCAGCAGTGCCCCGGGTTGACGCTGGTTGAGCTGCAGCGCCTTGATCAGGTATTCGTGCGCCTGTTCGCGACGCCCCTGCTTCAAGGCAGTCAAGCCCAGGTTCTCGTAGACCCGGGAACGCTCAGGATACAGGGTATCGGCAGCGGCTTGGCGAAAGATCTGCTCGGCCTGGTGAAGCCGGCCCTGAGCATATAGGAAACTGCCGTAGTTGTTGCGAATGCGGGTGTCGCCGGGGCGCGCGGCAAGGGCTTTATGAAAATGCTCCTCGGCAAGCGCCGGTTCGCCTTCGGCCTGAAAGGCCAGTGCCAGGGCGGCATGGGCATCGGCATCGCTGGCGTTGAGGTCCAACGC
The DNA here is from genome assembly GCF_042709235.1 of Pseudomonas sp. LS_2. Classification (NCBI taxonomy): domain Bacteria; kingdom Pseudomonadati; phylum Pseudomonadota; class Gammaproteobacteria; order Pseudomonadales; family Pseudomonadaceae; genus Pseudomonas; species Pseudomonas sp. LS_2. The sequence continues at coordinate 54,627 of NZ_JAVAYC010000020.1, forward strand.
CTTGACCAACGGCACCTTGGCCTGACCGGTCAAACCTTGTTGCAAATACCCAAGGCCCAATTGCACATAGGCGCGCCCTGCATCATCCCGTCCCTGGCGGCTGCCCAGTGGATCGCTGGCGCCACCGGACACACAACCGGCCAACAGCACGAGCGTCAGGAGCGATAGCGCGGCGCGCAGGGTCATGGGCAGGCCCCGGTCAGTGGCGCACGGCGCTGTCTTGCTGCTCGCCTTCGGCGCTCAGCTGGCGCACGGCAATGTAGCGCTCGCTACGACGGGTGCGGTCCATGACCTGGCCGACCAGCTGGCCACAGGCGGCGTCGATGTCTTCACCACGGGTGGTACGGGTGGTGACGTTGAAGCCGCCATGGTGCAGCAGGTCCTGGAAGCGGCGGATGGCATTGTTGCTTGGCCGCTCGTAGCCCGAGTGCGGGAACGGGTTGAACGGGATCAGGTTGATCTTGCACGGAACATCGCGCAGCAGCTCGATCATTTGAGCGGCGTGCTCGGGCTGGTCGTTGACGTCCTTGAGCAGGGTGTACTCGATGGTGAGCACGCGCTTGCCGCCGAGGGTGGACATATAGCCCATGCACGACTCCAGCAGCATCTTCAGCGGGTACTTCTTGTTGATCGGTACCAGCTTGTTGCGCAGCTCGTCGTTCGGCGCATGCAGCGAGAGGGCCAGCGACACGTCGATGTGCTTGGCCAGCTCGTCGATCATCGGCACCACGCCCGAGGTGGACAAGGTGACGCGACGCTTGGAAATGCCATAACCCAGATCTTCCATCATGATCTTCATGGCGGCGATGACATTGTCGAAATTCAGCAGGGGCTCGCCCATGCCCATCATGACCACGTTGGTGATGGCGCGGTCGATCTTGGCCGGTACGGTCCCGAAGGATTTGTTCGCAAGCCACACCTGGCCGATCACTTCGGCGGCGGTGAGGTTGCTGTTGAAGCCTTGCTTGCCGGTGGAGCAGAAACTGCAATCCAGGGCACAGCCGGCTTGGGACGACACGCACAGGGTGCCGCGGTCGTCAGTGGGGATGTAGACGGTTTCGACGCAACTGCCGGAGGCAACGCGGACCACCCACTTGCGGGTGCCGTCGGCGGAAATGTCTTCGCTGACCACTTCCGGTCCCCGAATCTCGGCAACGGCCTCGAGCTTTTCGCGCAAGGCCTTGCCGACGTTGGTCATGGCGGCGAAATCGTCGACGCCATAGTGGTGAATCCATTTCATGACCTGACCGGCACGAAAACGCTTCTCTCCGATCGAATCGAAGAATTTTTCCATTTCCTGGAGGGTCAGGCCCAACAGGTTGATCTTGCCAGTCATGTCACTCATGGAATCACCCAAGACCTGCTTCGCTTAGCGAATGCGGTCGCACAGCTCGGTAGCGGAGAAGAAGTAAGCGATTTCGCGGGCAGCGGAGGCTTCCGAGTCGGAACCGTGTACGGCGTTCTCGTCGATGGATACGGCGAAGTCGGCGCGGATGGTGCCGGCAGCAGCTTCCTTCGGGTTGGTGGCGCCCATCAGCTCACGGTTGGCCAGAACGGCGTTCTCGCCTTCCAGAACCTGGACGATGACCGGACCGGAAGTCATGAAGGCAACCAGATCGCCGAAGAAACCGCGCTCTTTGTGCTCAGCGTAGAAGCCTTCGGCTTCGGCCTTGGACAGTTGCTTCATCTTCGAAGCGACGACGCGCAGGCCAGCTTTTTCGAAGCGAGTGGTGATCTCGCCGATGACGTTCTTGGCAACGGCGTCAGGCTTGATGATGGAGAAAGTACGTTGAACAGCCATGGAAAACTCCAGAATTTGAGTATTGCGAAAAATTAAACCCGCGAATTATACGCGGGTTCCAGGGGATTGCCTAACCTGCAGAGACGCTCAGTCGGCTTCTTCGATCCAGGCCGCCTGGATGGCCTCGAGCACCTTCTCGCCGCCGCGGGACGGATCGTCGCTGAATTCTGGCAAGGCCAGCACCCAACGGTGCAGATCGACGAAATTCACGTAACGAGGATCGACTTCCGGCTTGCTTTCCGCAAGCTGGATGGCGATCTCAAGTACATCAATCCATTTCAAAGTCATGCTGAACCCTCAGTGCGGCGCTTCTGCGGCATGGTTGAGCGAATATTTCGGGATCTCGATGGTGAGGTCCTGGTCGCCCACGACCACCTGGCAACCCAGTCGCGACTGCGCTTCCAGGCCCCAAGCCTTGTCCAGCATGTCTTCTTCCAGCTCATCGGCCTCCTCGAGGGAGTCGAACCCCTTGCGCACGATGCAGTGGCAGGTGGTGCAGGCCTTCACGCCGCCGCAGGCACTTTCCATCTCGATGTGATGGTCGTGGGCCAGCTCCAGGATGTTGGTCCCGATGGGCACTTCCACGGTCAGCCCCTCGGGGCAGAATTTTTCATGCGGCAGGAATGTCACCAGCGGCATCGGTTACTCCTCGATCTCATTCAGGTTGCGCCCGGCCAGTGCGGCTTTGACCGTCGAATCAAGGCGACGGGCGGCAAAAGCATCGGTCACCTGCGACAGACGCTTGGTCTGTTGCTCGATGGCCGCGCCATCGGTGCCGCTGAGCAAATCACGCAATTCTTGCATCTGGAAGGCGATAGCCTCGCGCTCCTCGGCGCTGAGCAGGCGCTCGCCGTCGGCATCCAGGGCGCCCTGCACCGCTTCGAGCAGACGCTCGCCGTCGACCTGGTGCTCGCGCAGCTGACGCGCCTGCTTGTCGACGCCTGCATGCTCGAAGGAGTCCTTGAGCATGCGCGCGATCTCGCCATCGGTCAGCCCGTAGGATGGCTTGACCTGGATGCTCGACTCCACGCCCGAGCCCAGTTCACGGGCCGCGACGCTGAGCAGGCCGTCGGCGTCGACCTGGAAGGTCACGCGGATCTTCGCGGCACCGGCGACCATCGCCGGAATGCCACGAAGCTCGAAACGAGCCAGGGAGCGGCAGTCGCTGATGAGCTCGCGCTCACCTTGCAGCACATGGATCATCATGGCCGACTGGCCATCCTTGTAGGTGGTGAACTCCTGAGCGCGGGCCACGGGAATCGTGGTGTTGCGCGGAATCACCTTTTCCATCAGGCCGCCCATGGTCTCAAGGCCGAGCGACAGCGGAATGACGTCGAGCAGCAGCAGCTCGCCACCCTCGCGGCGGTTGCCCGCCAGGGTGTCGGCCTGGATCGCGGCGCCGATGGCGACGACCTGGTCGGGGTCGATGGAAGTCAGCGGAGTACGACCGAACAGCGCACCGACTGCTTCGCGCACCCGTGGTACGCGGGTCGAACCCCCGACCATGACCACTGCTGCCACTTCTTCCAGCTCCACGCCGCTGTCACGCACCGCGCGACGGCAAGCCTTGAGGCTGCGGGCAACCAGGGGCTCGATCAAGGCCTCGAAGGCGGCGCGGCCGAGTTCGCCCTGCCAGGCGCCATGGCTGACCTTGACCACTTCGGCCTCGGTCAGCGCCTCTTTCGCAGCGCAGGCGGTTTGCAACAGCTGACGCTGGGCCGACGGGTCAAGGTCGGAGGACAGGCCCGCTTGCTCGATGATCCAGCCAGCAATGGCGTGATCGAAGTCATCGCCGCCCAGGGCGCTGTCGCCACCGGTGGCCAGCACTTCGAAGACGCCAGCAGTGAGACGCAGTATGGAAATATCGAAGGTACCGCCGCCCAGGTCGTAGATGGCCACCAGGCCTTCGGCATTCTGGTCCAGACCATAGGCCACGGCGGCAGCGGTCGGCTCGTTGAGCAGGCGCAGCACGTTCAGGCCAGCCAGACGCGCAGCGTCCTTGGTGGCCTGGCGCTGGGCATCGTCGAAATAGGCAGGCACGGTGATGACTGCGCCAACCAGCTCACCGCCGAGGGTTTCTTCGGCACGCTGACGCAACACCTTGAGGATGTCAGCAGACACTTCCACCGGGCTTTTCGGCCCCTGGACAGTGTCGATGAACGGCATGTGCGACTCGCCGCCGACGAAGCGGTACGGCAGCTGCTCGCCGAGTTGTTTGACGTCAGCCAGGCCACGCCCCATCAGGCGCTTGACCGACAGGACGGTGTTCAGCGGGTCGCTGGAGGCAGCAACGCGCGCAGCCTGCCCGACCTCAAGGGCGTTTTCGAGGTAGCGCACCGCGGACGGCAGGATGACCTCGCCCTGGGCATCGGGCAGCGGTTCGCTGCGCCCGCTGCGCACGGCAGCGACCAGCGAGTTGGTGGTGCCCAGGTCGATACCCACCGCCAGGCGACGCTGGTGCGGCTGGGGGCTCTGACCGGGTTCGGCGATCTGCAGTAGGGCCATGCTTATCTGAATACCTTAGGCGTCATCACGGATAACGCCGGGGTTAATCGTCGAGGCGCTCTTCCAACTGGCGCACTTCTTGGGCGAGCTTGTCGAGGAACTGCATGCGGCGCATCAGGCGTTCGGCCTTGTCGCGCTCGGCAGCTTGGTCCCAGCAGGCGGCGAAATCATCGTTGAGCGTGTCCTGGGCGGCCTTCAAACGCTTCTTGAACACGCCAACGCCATCCAGGTCGGCTTCGTCCTGCAGCTCTTCGAGCTCTTCTCGCCACTGCATCTGCTGCAACAGGAAGTCCGGGTCGTGCACGGTGACTTCCTGGGGCACTTCGTGGCCACCGATGGCCAGCAGATAGCGGGCGCGACGCGGCGCACTGCGCAGGGTCTGGTAGGCATCGTTGAGCGCAGCGGACTTTTCCAGGGCTACCCGCTGCTCACGCTCGGAGGCGTCGGCGAAACGGTCCGGATGAACCTCGCGGGCCAGCTCGCGGTAGCGGGTGGCCAGCTTGTCGAGGTCAAGACGAAAGCCCGGCTGGAGGTCGAACAGGGCGAAATGACAAGGAGTACCCACATCAAGCCTCAGACATTGAAGCTTTCGCCGCAGCCACACTCACCGCGTACGTTGGGGTTATTGAACTTGAAGCCTTCGTTCAACCCTTCCTTGACGAAGTCCAGCTCGGTGCCGTCGAGGTACACCAGGCTCTTCGGGTCGATGATGACCTTCACGCCATGGTTCTCGAACACCTGGTCTTCGCTGGCCAGCTCGTCGACGAACTCCAGCACGTAGGCCAGGCCCGAGCAGCCGGTGGTGCGCACGCCCAGGCGGATACCTTCACCCTTGCCGCGCCCGTCGAGGGAGCGGCGAATATGGTTGGCGGCGGCTTCTGTCATGCTGATAGCCATCGGAACTCCTTAAGACAGGTGTCTCAGATCAAGCCTTTCTTCTGCTTGTAGTCACGCACGGCCGCCTTGATGGCGTCCTCGGCGAGTACCGAGCAGTGGATCTTCACCGGCGGCAGCGCCAGTTCTTCGGCCAGCTGGGTGTTCTTGATGGTCTCGGCCTCGTCCAGGGTCTTACCCTTCATCCACTCGGTAGCGAGGGAGCTGGAGGCGATGGCCGAACCGCAACCGTAGGTCTTGAACTTGGCGTCTTCGATGATGCCTTGCTCGTTGACCTTGATTTGCAGACGCATCACGTCACCACACGCTGGCGCGCCGACCATGCCGGTCCCGACATCCGGGTCCTCGGCGTTCATCTTGCCGACGTTGCGTGGGTTTTCGTAGTGGTCGATGACCTTTTCACTGTATGCCATGGTGCAATTCCTTCCTCATCAGGGAGCCGCTCTTGCCGGCGACTGCTTAGTGGGCGGCCCACTCGATCTTGGAGATGTCGACGCCGTCTTTGTACATGTCCCACAGGGGCGACAGTTCGCGCAGCTTGTTCACCGCCTCGACGACTTTCTGCGCGGCGTAATCCACGTCTTCCTCGGTGGTGAAGCGACCGAAGGTGAAGCGGATCGAGCTGTGCGCCAGTTCGTCGTTGCGGCCAATGGCGCGCAGTACGTAGGACGGCTCCAGCGAAGCGGAGGTGCAGGCCGAACCCGAGGACACGGCGATATCCTTCAGGGACATCAGCAGCGACTCGCCTTCGACGTAGTTGAAGCTCAGGTTCAGGTTGTGCGGCACGCGGGCAGTCGCGCTGCCGTTGATGTACAGCTCTTCCAGGTGAGAAACCTGCTTGAAGAAGCGGTCGCTCAAGGCCTTGATGCGAGCGTTCTCGCTGGCCATGTCCTGCTTGGCGACGGCGAAAGCCTCGCCCATGCCGACGATCTGGTGGGTGGCCAGGGTGCCCGAACGCATGCCGCGCTCGTGACCACCGCCGTGCATGGTGGCTTCCAGGCGTACGCGCGGCTTGCGGCTGACGTACAGTGCGCCGATGCCTTTGGGGCCGTAGGTCTTGTGGGCGGAGAAGGACATCAGGTCGACCTTGAGCTTTTGCAGGTCGATCTCGACCTTGCCGGTCGACTGGGCGGCATCGACGTGGAAAAACACGCCGCGAGCGCGGGTGAGTTCGCCGATGGCGGCGATGTCGTTGATGGTGCCGATTTCGTTATTCACGTGCATCACCGACACCAGGATGGTGTCTTCACGCAGGGCCGCCTCGACCATGGCCGGGGTGATCAGGCCATCTTCGCCGGGCTCGAGATAGGTGACCTCGAAACCTTCGCGCTCGAGCTGGCGGGCGGTGTCCAACACGGCCTTGTGCTCGATCTTGGAGGTGACGATGTGCTTGCCCTTGGTGTGATAGAAGTGCGCGACACCTTTGATTGCCAGGTTGTCGGACTCGGTAGCGCCGCTGGTCCAGACGATCTCGCGCGGGTCGGCATTGACCAGGTCGGCGACCTGGCGACGGGCGTTCTCGACCGCTTCTTCGGCGCGCCAGCCGAAGACGTGGGAGCGCGATGCCGGGTTACCGAAGTTCCCGTCGACCAGCAGGCAGTCGGCCATTTTCTGGGCGACGCGAGGATCGACCGGGGTGGTCGCAGAGTAATCGAGGTAGATCGGCAACTTCATTGAGTATCTCCTATCAGGCGGTGGCGTCAGCGCTCGTCGCTACGGGGTTCAGTCGACGGCGGACGTCTCAATCTTGTCCAACTGGGCGGCACGACCGGCGACACGTCGCAGGTCCTGGCGCTGGGCGACTTCCTGCACCTCACGGCGCATGACGAGGTCGGCCAGGCTGATGCCGCTGAGGAATTCATGGATCTGCTGGCTGAGATCGCACCACAGGTGGTGGGTCAGGCAGGTATCACCGGCGTGGCAATCCCCAAGGCCTTGGCAACGGGTGGCGTCGACCGATTCGTTGACCGCATCGATGACCTGGACCACCTGGATGGTGCACATGTCCCGCGACAGCTGGTAGCCGCCGCCGGGGCCGCGAACGCTGGAAACCAGGTTGCTGCGGCGCAGCTTGGCGAACAGCTGTTCCAGATAAGAGAGGGAAATGCCCTGGCGCTCGGAAATATCGGCCAAAGACACCGGCCCATGCTTCGCGTGCAACGCCAGGTCGAGCATGGCGGTCACGGCGTATCGGCCTTTGGTAGTCAGTCGCATGGCTATTGGGTACCACGGGAGTTACAGGATGTGAGCGAGTATGCGATTCCCGAGCATTTAAGTCAACTATAAGACCTAGTGCTTTAGTCGGGATTGCAGCTGGGAGGCGGGCGCGACTATAGCAGAACAGGGGCGTAATCACACGCCCCATGCATCAGGTGGCCGGTATCAATGCGGCCGAGTGTCGCTGCCGACTACCTGCTTGGCGTCGGCGAAGTCATCCTCGGGCAGCGCTGGCAGTTCCTTGGCACAGTAGTCGCTGCCCAGGTTGGTCAGCGCGCCGCACATGCCCTCCAGGCGCTCGTCCACCGCTTGCAGGTGATCGAGCATCTGGCCGATGGCACGGGCCACCGGGTCGGGCATGTCGCCACTGACGCCATAGGCGTCGAAGCCGAGCTTCTCGGCCATGGCCTTGCGCTTGGCCTCGACGGCGTCATCGGCCTCGTTCTTGACGATGATCCGCCCCGGAATGCCAACCGCCGTGGCACCGGCCGGTACCGCCTTGGTGACCACCGCGTTGGAACCGATCTTGGCCCCGGCACCGACGGTGAAGGGCCCGAGCACCTTGGCCCCGGCACCGACCACCACGCCATTTTCCAGGGTCGGGTGGCGCTTGCCCTTGTTCCAGCTGGTGCCGCCGAGGGTAACGCCCTGGTACAGCGTGACATCGTCGCCGATCTCGGCGGTTTCGCCGATGACGATGCCCATGCCGTGGTCGATGAAGAAGCGTCGACCAATGGTGGCGCCAGGGTGGATCTCGATACCGGTCATCCAGCGCCCGAAGTTCGACACCAGCCGCGCCAGCCATTTGAAGTCGCGCACCCACAGGGCATGCCCGAGGCGGTGCAGCCAGATGGCGTGCATGCCCGGGTAGCAGGTGAGCACCTCGAAGGCGTTGCGTGCTGCCGGGTCACGATGGAACACACTTTGAATATCTTCACGCAGACGTTCGAACATCTTTTCAGTCCTTGCGCTTATGCGGCTCGCCCCTTGCGACCTTCTGGGTCTCGGTGAGGATGCCGCGCAGAATGCTCATTTCCGAACGATCGACCGAACTGCGCCCGTACAACCGACGCAGACGCGCCATCAGGTGCCGGGGCTTTTCGGGGTCGAGGAAGCCGATGTCCACCAGGGTCTTTTCCAGGTGGTCGTAGAACCGCTCCATTTCGTCCAGGGTCGCCAACTCACCGGTACGGGCCGAGTTGGCCTCGCACGTCTCGTCCTTCGCCGCTGCGCCCTGTGCCGCCAGCCAGGCCATGCGCACCTCGTAGGCGAGCACCTGCACGGCGGCGGCAAGGTTCAGCGAGCTGAAGTCCGGGTTCGAGGGGATGTGCACGTGAAAGTGACATCGCTGCAGTTCTTCGTTGGTCAGCCCGGCGTGTTCGCGGCCAAAGACCAGGGCAATTTCCGCGCCCTCGCCAGCCTGCTCCACCGCCTTGACCCCGCACTCGCGCGGGTCGAGCAACGGCCAGGGAATGCTGCGCTCGCGGGCGCTGGTGCCAATGGCCAGGCTGCAGCCGACCAGCGCTTCCTCGAGGCTGCCCACCACCTGGGCCCCCTCCAGCACGTCATCGGCGCCCGAGGCGCGCGCACTGGCGTCGCTGGCGGGGAAATCCAGGGGTTGAACCAGCACCAGGCGCGACAAGCCCATGTTTTTCATGGCTCGTGCAGCGCCGCCGATGTTACCGGGGTGGCTGGTATTGACCAGAACAACACGAATATTCTGCAGCAAGGTGATGCGCTCACAGATGGGAATAAAGGGGGCAGTGATCTTACATAAGCGACGGGCGTAACGCCATGAAAGCGAATGTCGCCCTTCTGCCTGAACAGTTTTCTGATAGACTATGCGGCTTTCTTCTTTAACATCTCCAGGTGAAACGCCCATGCAGCCTATGCTGAATATCGCCCTGCGCGCCGCTCGCAGCGCCAGTGAACTGATTTTCCGCTCCATCGAACGCCTGGACAGCATCAAGGTCGACGAAAAAGGCGCCCAGGACTACGTGTCCGAGGTTGATCGCGCCGCCGAGAAGGTCATCGTCGATGCCCTGCGCAAAGCCTACCCGAACCACTCCATCCAGGGTGAAGAGACCGGCCTGCACGCCGGTACCGGTGAAGAAGGCAAGGACTACCTGTGGATCATCGACCCGCTCGATGGCACCACCAACTTCCTGCGTGGCGTACCTCACTTCGCTGTCAGCATCGCTTGCAAATACCGTGGCCGCCTCGAGCACGCCGTGATCGTCGACCCGGTGCGCCAGGAAGAATTCACCGCCAGCCGTGGCCGTGGCGCTCAACTCAACGGTCGTCGCCTGCGCGTCAGCTCGCGCAGCAGCCTGGAAGGCGCCCTGCTGGGCACGGGCTTCCCGTTCCGCGACAGCCAGATGGCCGACCTGGACAACTACCTGGGGATGTTCCGCGCCCTGACCGGCCAGACCGCCGGCATCCGCCGTGCGGGCGCCGCTTCGCTGGACCTGGCCTACGTGGCCGCCGGCCGCTTTGATGCGTACTGGGAATCGGGTCTGTCCGAGTGGGACATGGCCGCAGGCGTGCTGCTGATCCAGGAAGCAGGCGGCCTGGTGAGCGATTTCAACGGTGGCCATGAGTTCCTCGACAAGGGCCACATCGTTGCCGGCAACATCAAGTGCTTCAAGGCGGTACTGACGGCGATCCAGCCGCACCTGCCGGAAAGCCTGAAGCGCTGAGCGTATTGCCTGAATGAAAAAAGCACCCTAGGGTGCTTTTTTTGTGCCTGGATTTTTAACCGGCGGCGAAGCGTTCGCCAGCAAGCCCGCCCCTACAGGCATAGCGACGAACCTGTAGGGGCGTCAAAACCCGATCACTGCCCCGGCTGGTTCTGGCTCAGGATCAACTTGCCGTTCTTGTCCAGCGGAATGCTGGAGCCCGGCTCGTGGTCCATCTTCACCTTGCCGACCTGGTCACCGATGGAATAGGTCACGTCGTAGCCTACGACCTTCTCACTGACATCATTGACGGTATTGCAGCGGGTTTGCGTGGTGGTGTAGGTATCACGCTCCTGCATGCCCTCCTGCACCTTGTTGCCCGCATAACCGCCGCCGACCGCACCGGCCACGGTCGCGATCTTCTTGCCGGTGCCACCGCCAATCTGGTTGCCCAGCAGGCCACCCGCCAGCGCACCGACCACGGTACCGGCGATCTGGTGCTGGTCCTGCACCGGACGTTGCCGGGTAACGGTCACGTCCTTGCACACCTCACGCGGCGTCTTCACCTGTTGCTTGATTGGCTGCACGTCGGTGACCTGGGCGTACTCAGGCCCTTTGTTCACCAAGCTGTAGGTCGCCACAGCACCTCCGGCGGTTACACCGACAGCACCCAGAACCGCACCCACCAGCATTGATTTATTCACGTGAAACCTCCTGATCATAGCTGCGGGACATTGCCCGCCTTCTCCCTGCCTTGGAGCAAAAAAAAAGGCGCGAGTTCAACACTCGCGCCTCTCTTTACGCCAAACGGCGCAGGAAAAACCTTATGGACGGTCGTCCACACCCTCGGCTTTCACCGGAGGAATAAGGTCTTCGCTGCTCAGGTTCAGCCAGATCAGCACCACGTTGGCGATGTAGATCGACGAGTAGGTACCCGCCATGACACCGATGAACAGCGCCAGGGAGAAGCCGAACAGGTTGTCGCCGCCAAAGAACAGCAGCGCGGCGATGGCCAGCAAGGTCGACACCGAGGTCGCGATGGTGCGCAGCAGGGTCTGGGTGGTCGAGACGTTGATGTTCTCGATCAGCGAAGCCTTGCGCATCACCCGGAAGTTCTCACGTACCCGGTCGAATACCACGATGGTGTCGTTCAGCGAGTAGCCGATGATCGCAAGCACCGCCGCCAGTACCGTCAGGTCGAAGGTGATCTGGAAGAACGACAGGATACCCATGGTCACGACCACGTCGTGGACCAGCGAGACGATCGCACCGACCGCGAACTTCCACTGGAAACGGAACGCCAGGTACACCAGCACGCCGCCCAGTGCCAGCAGCATGCCCAGGCCGCCCTGGTCACGCAGCTCCTCGCCCACCTGCGGGCCGACGAACTCGACACGCTTGATGGTGGCCGGGTTGTCCCCACTCACCTTCTGCAGCGCCTCGGCCACCTTGTTGCCCAGTTGCGGGTCGTCGCCCGGCATGCGCACCAGCAGGTCGGTGGTAGCGCCGAAGCTCTGCACCACGGCATCGTGGAAGCCGGAACTGGCCAGCTCGCTACGCACGGTCTGCAGGTCTGCAGGGCGCTCGTAGGTCAGCTCGATCAACGTACCGCCGGTGAAGTCCAGGCCCAGGTTCAGGCCCTTCTGCCACCAGCTGAACAGCGCCAGCACGGTGAGGAGCACGGTAACGGCGAACGCGATGTTGCGCACGCCCATGAAGTTGATGGTTTTCATCGCAGCTCCCTCAAACCCACAGCTTCTTGATGTCACGCCCGCCGCAGCTCAGGTTGACCATTGCACGGGTCACCATGACGGCAGTGAACATCGAGGTGAAAATCCCGAGGGACATGGTAACCGCGAAGCCCTTGACCGGGCCGGTACCCATGGCGAACAGGATGCCGCCGACCAGCAGGCTGGTCAGGTTGGCGTCGATGATCGCGGTGTAGGCACGGTTGAAGCCTTCGTGGATAGCGCGCTGCACCGACATGCCGTTTTTTATTTCCTCGCGAATACGCGAGAAGATCAGCACGTTGGCATCGACCGCCATACCCATGGTCAACACGATACCGGCGATACCCGGCAGGGTCAGGGTCGCGCCCAGCAGCGACATCAGCGCCAGCAACAGCACCATGTTGCCCGCCAGGGCAACGGTGGCGATGATGCCGAAGGCACGGTAGATGGCGATGATGAACAGCGAGACAAACAACATGCCCCACAGGGATGCGTCGATACCCTTGGTGATGTTGTCGGCGCCCAGGCTTGGGCCGATGGTGCGCTCTTCAGCGAAGTACATCGGCGCTGCCAGGCCACCGGCACGCAGCAGCAAGGCCAGTTCGGACGATTCGCCCTGGCCGTTCAGGCCGGTGATGCGGAACTGACTGCCCAGCGGCGACTGGATGGTTGCCAGGCTGATGATCTTCTTCTCTTCCAGGAAGCTCTGTACCGCCACTTCCTTCTCGACGCCGTCAACGGTCTGCTTGACGTAGCGGGTGACCGGCTTCTGCTCGATGAAGATCACCGCCATGCTGCGACCGACGTTGGTGCGGGTAGCGCGGCTCATCAGCTCGCCACCATGGCCGTCGAGGCGGATGTTCACCTGCGGGCGACCGTGCTCGTCAAAGCTGGCCTGGGCGTCGGTGACCTGGTCACCGGTGATGATCAGGCCGCGCTCGACCGGCGCGGAACGGCCGCCTTCGCGGAACTCGAAGACCTCGGTGGTGGCCTTGGACGCACCCGGCTCGGCGCCGAAGCGGAATTCCAGGTTGGCGGTCTTGCCGAGGATACGCTTGGCTTCGGCGGTGTCCTGCACGCCGGGCAGCTCGACCACGATACGGTTGGCGCCTTGGCGCTGTACCAGCGGCTCGGCCACGCCCAGCTCGTTGACCCGGTTACGGACGGTGGTGAGGTTCTGCTTGATCGCGTATTCGCGGATCTCCGCGACTTTCGCCGGGGTCAGCACCAGACGCAGCACCGCGAGCTCGCTGCGCTCGGTGGTGGTCAGCTCGAAATCATTGAAATTCTTGCGGATCAGGTCACGGGCCTGGTCGCGGGTAGCATCGTCGGCGAAGCCCAGCATGATCGCGCCGTCCTGCTGGGGCAGGGTACGGTAGCGCACGCGCTCTTTGCGCAGCAGGCTTTTCACTTCACCGTCGTAGACCTTCAGGCGGGCGCTCATGGCCTTTTCCATGTCCACTTCCAGCAGGAAGTGCACACCACCGGAGAGGTCCAGGCCCAGCTTCATCGGGCTGGCGCCAATGTTGCGCAGCCACTGCGGGGTGGTCTGTGCCAGGTTCAAGGCCACGACGTATTCATCGCCCAGGGCCTTGCGCACCACATCCTTGGCCGGAAGCTGGTCTTCCTGCTTGGTCAGGCGCACCAGCGCGCTGCCCTTCTCGCTCAGGCTGCCGCCTTTTACAGCGAGGCCGGCGTCGGTCAACGCCTTGGTGGCGCGGTCCAGGTCGGCCTGGCTCACGTGCAATGCGGAGCTTGCGCCGCTGATCTGCACCGCCGGGTCGTCCGGGTAGAGGTTGGGAGCGGAATAAATAAAGCCGACCGCCAGTACCAACACGATCAGCAGGTATTTCCACAGAGGGTATTTGTTCAGCATCACGCCGCCCGTTCAAGACGCGGGGCGCTTTGCGCGCCCCGACTGGAAAAATAAAACCGGTAACTCAGATAGCCTTGAGCGTACCTTTTGGCAGGGTCGCGGCGATGGCGCCCTTCTGGAACTTCAGTTCGACGTTGTCGGACACTTCCAGGACCACGAAGTCATCGGCAACCTTGACGATCTTGCCGGCGATACCGCCGTTGGTCACAACTTCGTCACCTTTCTGCAAGTTGCTCAGCAGGTTCTTCTGCTCTTTGGCGCGCTTGGCCTGTGGACGCCAGATCATCAGGTAGAAGATGACCAGGAAACCGACCAGGAAGATCCACTCGAAGCCGGTACCGGCTGGGCCGGCGGCTGGGGCTGCAGCGTCCGCGTAGGCGGCGGGAATCAGAAAGCTCATTGGGCACTCCAGTTGCGATTTTTAATATTAAGAGCAGCAGTCAATCCAAGGGCGGTACGGGAAGCCCGCGCTTGGCGTAGAAGGCGTCGACGAAGGCGGCCAATTTACCCTGTTGAATAGCCTCGCGTAAACCGGCCATCAAGCGCTGGTAATGGCGCAAGTTGTGGATGGTATTCAGCATGCTGCTCAACATTTCGCCGCACTTGTCCAGGTGATGGAGATAGGCGCGGGAGAAGTGGGTGCAGGTATAGCAATCACAGGTCGGATCCAGCGGCGAATCATCGTGGCGATGGAACGCGTTGCGGATCTTGATCACCCCCGTATCGACGAACAGATGCCCGTTTCGCGCATTGCGCGTGGGCATCACGCAGTCGAACATGTCGACGCCGCGGCGCACACCCTCTACAAGATCTTCTGGCTTGCCTACCCCCATAAGGTAACGAGGTTTGTCAGCCGGCATTTGTGCGGGCAGGTAGTCCAGCACCTTGATCATCTCGTGCTTGGGCTCGCCCACCGACAGGCCGCCGATGGCCAGGCCGTCGAAGTCGATCTTGACCAGCGCTTCCAGCGAGCGCATGCGCAGGTCTTCGTACATGCCGCCCTGGACGATACCGAACAGCGCGGCGGTGTTGTCGCCATGGGCATTCTTCGAGCGCTGCGCCCAACGCAGCGAAAGCTCCATGGACGTGCGCGCCACGTCGTGCTCGGCCGGGTACGGGGTGCATTCGTCGAAGATCATCACGATGTCCGAGCCCAGGTCGCGCTGTACCTGCATGGACTCTTCCGGCCCCATGAACACCTTGGAGCCGTCCACGGGGGAGGCGAAGGTCACGCCTTCTTCCTTGATCTTGCGCATTGCCCCCAGGCTGAACACCTGGAAACCGCCGGAGTCAGTGAGAATCGGGCCTTTCCACTGCATGAAGTCGTGCAGGCCATTGTGCTTCTTGATGACCTCGGTACCCGGGCGCAGCCACAGGTGGAAGGTATTGCCCAGGATGATTTCGGCGCCGATGGCCTCGATGTCCCGCGGCAGCATGCCCTTGACCGTGCCGTAGGTGCCTACCGGCATGAACGCCGGGGTTTCCACGGTGCCACGGGGGAAGGTCAGCCGACCGCGACGGGCCTTGCCGTCGGTGGCCAGCAGTTCGAAGGACATTCGACAGGTGCGACTCATGCTTGATCCTCGGGGCCGCGCGGCGCCGGATTGCGGGTGATGAACATGGCATCACCGTAACTGAAGAAGCGGTACTCCTGCTCGACCGCCGCCGCGTAGGCGGCCATGGTCTCGGGGTAGCCGGCGAAGGCCGAGACCAGCATCAGCAGCGTGGACTCCGGCAGGTGGAAGTTGGTGACCAGGGCATCGACCACGTGGAATGGCCGGCCGGGGTACAGGAAGATGTCGGTGTCGCCGCTGAACGCCTTGAGCTGGCCATCGCGCGCCGCGCTTTCCAGCGAACGCACGCTGGTGGTACCCACGGCGATCACCCGGCCACCACGGGCGCGGCAGGCCTGTACGGCATCGACCACATCCTGGCTCACTTCCAGCCACTCGCTGTGCATGTGGTGGTCTTCGAGCTTGTCGACCCGCACCGGCTGGAAGGTGCCTGCGCCCACGTGCAGAGTGACGAAGGCCTGCTCGACGCCCTTGGCGGCGATTTGCTCCAGCAGCGCCTGGTCGAAGTGCAGCCCGGCGGTAGGCGCGGCCACTGCGCCTGCGCGTTCGGCGTAGACGGTCTGGTAGCGCTCACGGTCGGCGCCTTCGTCGGGGCGGTCTATATAAGGCGGCAGCGGCATATGCCCGACACGCTCGAGCAGCGGCAGCACTTCTTCGCCGAAGCGCAGTTCGAACAGTGTGTCGTGGCGCGCGACCATCTCGGCCTCGCCGCCGCCATCGATCAGGATCTGCGCTCCCACCTTCGGCGCCTTGCTGGCACGCACATGGGCAAGCACGCGGTGGCTGTCGAGCACGCGCTCGACCAGCACTTCGAGCTTGCCGCCGGACGCTTTCTGGCCGAACAGCCGCGCCGGAATGACCCGGGTGTTGTTGAACACCATCAGGTCGCCGGGGCGCAGGTACTCGAGCAGGTCGGTGAAACGCCGGTGCGCCAGCTCCCCGCTCGGCCCATCAAGGACCAGCAGGCGGCTGCCATGGCGCTCGGCCAAGGGGTGGCGGGCGATGAGGGAGTCAGGGAGTTCGAAAGAGAAATCGGCGACGCGCATGATGGTGTTCGGTTCGACAGGGCCGGAAAGTTTAGCTCAACGAGCGAAAATTGACCATGAAAGCCGATTGACCGAGTGAAGGACCCTCTCTATACTGCGGCGCCACAAGCCCTGATGGCGGAATTGGTAGACGCGGCGGATTCAAAATCCGTTTTCGAAAGGAGTGGGAGTTCGAGTCTCCCTCGGGGCACCAAGATCCAGAAAAAACCGACCTTATGGTCGGTTTTTTTGTGGGTGCGATTTGGCGGATGCGAAGCAGAGGTACTGGAGCCACTAGCTGGCTTTGGCCCCCGCCACTTATGACTCCTCCCCCGCAAAGCCTCTGCGGTGGGACTCAATCGTCGCCTGCAAGCTAATCCCAGCCGCATGGCACTCGCCCCGGAAACAACAGCCTTGCTCTACTCTCTCGTGCATGCGCAATTTCTGTGGGAGCGGCCTTGCGTCGCGATCACGGGCGCAGCCCGTGCCATTCACTGAGATGCTCTTTTCTGAGCTGCCTATACGGCAGAGAACGACGCAACCACTGCCAAGGTCATCGACCTGGTTTTCTGAGCTGCCTATACGGCAGTGAACGTGGTTGGTGGGCCGGGTGGGGCGTATTGCTTTTTCTGAGCTGTCTATACGGCAGTGAACGAAGTCGGGCGTGTAGAACGTGTTGTCGGCCATTTCTGAGCTGCCTATACGGCAGTGAACCTCGAGCTTCTGCGCACGGGCCAGTGGGCTCATTTCTGAGCTGCCTATACGGCAGTGAACGTTGCATCATCCTGGCTGTGGTTGTAGGTCGATTTCTGAGCTGCCTATACGGCAGTGAACGTCGGCTGTACGTCCTCCCATATCAGGGCGCATTTCTGAGCTGCCTATACGGCAGTGAACTTCGACACAGAAGACGGCCCACATGTGCAGTGTTTCTGAGCTGCCTATACGGCAGTGAACGCTCGTTGATCAGCGATGCGAGGACGTGAGCTTTTCTGAGCTGCCTATACGGCAGTGAACCGCGGCCCCCTTGCTATCAGGTAGGCAATGTATTTCTGAGCTGCCTATACGGCAGTGAACCTTGACCCATCACGAAAGCGAGGCACTGACGCATTTCTGAGCTGCCTATACGGCAGTGAACTTGGAGGCGTGGATGTTCTCCCAAATGATCTTTTTCTGAGCTGCCTATACGGCAGTGAACACGCCCATTTCCGCGGCCTGCTGTAGCAACTTTTTCTGAGCTGCCTATACGGCAGTGAACACGCAAGGGCGTTATGGCGTTCGGCATGCGCATTTTCTGAGCTGCCTATACGGCAGTGAACACATGGCCGGCATTCCGGCTGCGCACCTGGATTTTCTGAGCTGCCTATACGGCAGTGAACGGCCTTCCTCATCGACCCGCAGAACTGCAACATTTCTGAGCTGCCTATACGGCAGTGAACCCCGAGCTTGAACCAGTCAAAGTGCGCATTCTTTTCTGAGCTGCCTATACGGCAGTGAACGGCTTGGTCAGCTCTTCGCGGATCTTCTCGATTTTCTGAGCTGCCTATACGGCAGTGAACTGGCTCGGTTTGATGTTGAGCAATTGCCTGTATTTCTGAGCTGCCTATACGGCAGTGAACGTGGTCACCGAGGCGGCGCGGTACCGGGCTATTTTCTGAGCTGCCTATACGGCAGTGAACCTTGGCCAGGCTGCCCGTGTCGTACTTCGAAATTTCTGAGCTGCCTATACGGCAGTGAACGCTCAATTTCGTAACTCTGCCAACAGGCCTTGTTTCTGAGCTGCCTATACGGCAGTGAACATCGCCAAGAACGCTATGGGCATCGCCCGCCTTTTCTGAGCTGCCTATACGGCAGTGAACATCGCCAAGAACGCTATGGGCATCGCCCGCCTTTTCTGAGCTGCCTATACGGCAGTGAACTGTTGCCGATCGCCTTGTAGCGCGGACCATCCTTTCTGAGCTGCCTATACGGCAGTGAACAAGAAGCACCTGCTGGGCGACGATGAAGCGTTTTTTCTGAGCTGCCTATACGGCAGTGAACATCGCCAAGAACGCTATGGGCATCGCCCGCCTTTTCTGAGCTGCCTATACGGCAGTGAACTGTTGCCGATCGCCTTGTAGCGCGGACCATCCTTTCTGAGCTGCCTATACGGCAGTGAACAAGAAGCACCTGCTGGGCGACGATGAAGCGTTTTTTCTGAGCTGCCTATACGGCAGTGAACCGTGGCCGCTGCCCTGCTGCCGTCCGGCTTCTTTTCTGAGCTGCCTATACGGCAGTGAACCTGCGCGACGGCCAAAAGCGCGGGCGCTGCGTTTTCTGAGCTGCCTATACGGCAGTGAACGCACGGTAATCGAGCGGGGCGCCGCATTCGAATTTCTGAGCTGCCTATACGGCAGTGAACAGCTACAGCAGCTCATCGCTGGAACGGAGCGCTTTCTGAGCTGCCTATACGGCAGTGAACGCTCGACGCCGTGTAGATGCGGTTTGCGATCATTTCTGAGCTGCCTATACGGCAGTGAACACAGGGTGCCGCTGGTGGTACTCCAGGTGACTTTTCTGAGCTGCCTATACGGCAGTGAACTAGAGCCCCACGACCTTAACCTATTGGCCCCCCTAGAAAAACCACCTTGCAAGCAGCCAATACCCTAATTTTCACGCCTCTCGTAACTCATTGATTTACATAACCCTAAACTTCCCACGAAAAAAGAGGGTTCACCACAATCCTCCTAAGCGACAAAAATCGCCCCGCTCATCGAATCCCCCAGCAACAAATTCCTTCCCCGCTCTCCCACACCGTGAGCTATAAAAACAGCCACCCCCGAAAGAGAGCAAAACGCCACCATGGAAGGCATCCCCTCTTCAGACCTCAAAAGCATCCTCCACTCCAAGCGAGCGAACATCTATTACCTCCAACACTGCCGGGTACTCGTAAAGGGCGGACGCGTCGAGTACGTCACTGACGCAGGCAAGCAATCTCTCTACTGGAACATCCCCATCGCCAACACCACCACCGTATTACTGGGTACAGGCACCTCGGTCACTCAAGCCGCAATGCGTGAATTGGCACGCGCCGGTGTTTTGGTCGGTTTCTGCGGCAGCGGCGCGACGCCCTTGTTCAGCGCCAACGAAGTGGATATCGATATCGCCTGGTTCTCACCGCAGAGTGAATACCGCCCCACCGAGTACCTGCAACGTTGGGTCTCGTTCTGGTTCGATGAGGAAAAGCGGCTAGCAGCGGCGAGGGCTTTTCAACGTCTTCGCCTGGAATATCTGCAAAAACATTGGAGCAAAAGCCAATCAGGCGTGAAGGCCGCTATCACTGTCGAACCAAGCATTCTCAATGACTTGATAGGCCAGTCGCTCTCACGCATCGAGCAGGCCCGCAACCATGACGAGCTTCTGACCGAAGAAGCACGACTGACCAAACGTCTGTTCAAACTCGCAGCCACCGCCACTCAATATGGTGATTTCACTCGCGCCAAACGCGGCAGCGGCTCGGACCCAGCCAACCGCTTTCTCGATCACGGCAACTACCTCGCCTATGGGCTGGGCGCCATTGCAACCTGGGTGCTGGGCTTGCCTCACGGGCTCGCCGTGCTACATGGCAAAACTCGTCGCGGTGGACTGGTGTTCGATGTTGCTGATCTGGTGAAAGATGGCCTGATCTTGCCTCAGGCGTTTCTTTCAGCAATGCGCGGCGACGACGAACAGGCGTTCCGACAAGCCTGCATCGAGAGCCTCACACGCAATGAGGCGCTCGACTTCATGATCGACAGCCTCAAAGCAGTCGCCCAGCAACTGGGGACACCGCTCGCGTGAACATTCTCCTCATCTCCCAGTGCGACAAACGTGCACTCACAGAAAGCCGCCGTATTCTCGACCAGTTCGCCGAACGCCGTGGCGATCGCACTTGGCAAACAGCAATCACCCAAGCCGGCCTCGACACACTGCGTCGTTTGCTGAAAAAAACCGCCAGGCGCAACACCTCCATTGCTTGTCACTGGATACGTGGCCTGGACCACACTGAACTGCTATGGGTTGTCGGCGACGCGAGCCGCTTCAACTCGCAAGGCAGCGTTCCGACTCACACGACGCGTCGGAACATCTTGCGGCGCGAGGATGAAAACGACTGGCATACCGCCGAAGACATTCAGTTACTAGCTCGCATGGCCGCGCTACTGCACGACTTGGGCAAGGCGTGCGCATCGTTCCAGTCACGCCTGGAAAAACCGACACAAACCAAGAACCTCTACCGTCACGAATGGGTCTCTCTTCGACTTTTCCAGGCATTCGTCGGAGAGGATGACGATGCAACTTGGTTGAAGCGTCTGATGACTCCCAGCCCGCAAGACGACACCTGCTGGCTCGCGCCTGGACGACTAATACGTGATGGACTGGATAACCCCAGCATCCCTCCATTCCGTCAATTGCCTCCGTTGGCAGCCGCCATCGGTTGGCTCGTCCTCAGCCATCACCGTCTGCCGGTAATACCTAACCTGGAAGACGAGAGGCTAACCACTGACAAGCGTTTTGGCCGTCCTACTCGTAGCTTCAACCGCCACACATTGGCGCAACTACTGGAGGGCATCACCCACCTCTGGAACGAAATACCGACGCCAGACAGCGCAGAACAGCCCATCGGTTATTGGAAGTTCGAACACGGGCTTCCAGTAACCGAACCCAAATGGCGGGCGAAAGCCTCAAAAGTGGCAGGCCGACTGCTGGCCCTACTCAACAAGCCGGGTAAAGGCGACTGGCTGAGCAACCCTTATGTGATGCACTTGTCTCGCTTGAGCCTGATGCTGGGCGACCATCACTACTCCAGTCTCGATGCCACAGACGCTCGGCGAGTAAAAGGCGACGGTAAAACGCCCCTTTATGCCAACACCGACCGCGATGGGAAGCCCAAGCAACCGCTCGACGAGCACTTGCTAGGGGTGGATCGCATGACCGCCAGCATCGTGCACGCTCTCCCGAAGTTTGAACGCCATCTCCCTCGGCTGGCCCAGCACAAAGGATTGCGCAAACGCAGTGCCGAGAAACGCTTTCGCTGGCAAGACACAGCCGCCGACATAGCTACCACTATGCGGGATGTCACTGCAGACCAAGGCGCCTTCATCATCAACATGGCCTCCACGGGGTGTGGCAAGACACTCGCCAACGCACGCATCATGAATGCGCTGGCAGACCCGCAGTTAGGCTTGCGCTGTGCCTTCGCCCTGGGCTTGCGCACACTTACCCGCCAAACCGGCGAAAGCTATCGTCGTGACCTGCACCTTGGGGATCACGAACTCGCGATCCGTGTAGGGGGCTCGGACTCCGGGCTATTGCAGGAGCACTATGAAGCCAAGCATGAAGCCCACGGTTCAGCCTCGGTCCAGAACCTGATCGACGAAGACAGCCACGTTTTCTATGAAGGACAAGTTGAAGGCCACGGCTTGCTGGACAAGGCAATGGATGACGCACACATCCACGCCATGCTTGCCGCTCCCTTGCTGGTGTGCACCATCGACCATCTGATGCCCGCAACTGAAGCGCAGCGAGCCGGACGACAAATTGCACCGATGCTGCGCCTGATGAGTGGCGACCTGGTGCTGGACGAGCTCGACGACTTCGACCTCGGCGACCTTCCCGCGCTGACGCGCCTGATGCATTGGGCCGGCATGCTCGGAGCACGCGTGCTGCTGTCGTCAGCGACGCTCCCACCAGCACTAGTAACCGGCATGTTCCATGCCTATCGTGCAGGCCGTCAGCAGTACCGGCGTAATCGCGGCGAGCCTGCCAGCACCTCTTTATCCGAACTCGAAGTGGCCTGCATGTGGGTCGACGAGTTTTTTTCGGTAGCCAACAGTTGCACCAACGCCGAGGCTTTCATCGAACAACACACCAAGTTCGTGACAAACCGCGTTGCGGCTTTGGACAGCGCCGGTGCAGAAACTCCACGACTCATCGGCTTGAAAGAGTGGAAACTGCAAGCACCTCGCTCCAAAGCCCACGTGCGAGAAGACTTCGCGGCTCAATTGCAGCATGCCATGCAACAGGCGCATGCGAACCATGCCCAGGAATGCCCACACAGTGGCAAACGGGTCAGCTTCGGCTTGATTCGCATGGCCAATATCGAGCCATTGTTCGATGTTGCACTCGCGCTATTCAAACAAGGCGCAGCGCAAGGGCAGCGTATTCACCTCTGTGTCTATCACTCACGCTTTCCCATGTTGCTGCGCTCGGCGATCGAGGCACGACTTGATCGCTGTCTCAACCGCAAGGAACCTGAGGCTGTCTATGACTTGCCCGAAATTCGCCAGGCGCTGGAAACCTACCCCGAGCAAGATCATCTGTTCGTAGTGCTGGGCTCTCCTGTCACGGAAGTCGGCCGTGATCACGACTACGACTGGGCATTGGTCGAGCCATCGTCCATGAGGTCGCTGGTGCAATTGGCAGGACGCGTACAACGACACCGTCAGAATCCCTGCACCTCACCGAACATTCTGGTTTTCCAGACCAATCTCAAGCACTTCGAGAACATGCTGGATCCGGACAAGAAGCGCAGGGCCGCCTTCGTATACCCCGGTTTCGAGCAAGACATAAAGGACCACAGGCATCTGTTTCGCCTGAGCAGTCATAACTTGAAGAACCTGTTATTGGAGGAAGACCTTGTTCCCTTCAACGCGCGTCCACGCATTCAGCCCAGACCGACCCCGACGCTCCAACCTAAAGATAATCTGGTAGACCTTGAGCACCAGCGGTTGATAGACCTGATGCTGCCGAGCGACAGTACAACCGACTTGAACGCAACCTGTGCCTGGCTATACCCGCACGCGGCACTGACCTGGGTGCTCCCCCAGCATCAGCCCTTTCGCAAGCAGACTCAGCCCATGGTCGACCTGATATTCCAGCTTGACGAGGATGAGGAGCGACTTTGCCTATACACCCTGCACCAGCCCAACATACGTAAGCCTCCAGAATACTTGGCCAGTGAAATGAAGCTGGAACGGATTGATCTTGAGGCACGCCTAGGCCCCGGAATACGCCCTTGGGGAGAGGTTGACCTTATGGAACAGTTGGAACAACTCGCTTCGGCACAGGGCCTATCGCTGGAGGAATGCGCTGATCGGTTTACGCCTGTGAGCGTGCCGGAAAGTGATGCCGGGTGGCGGTACCACCCCGTTCTTGGATTTGCCAAAAAATGAGGGCAACGCTACTAATAGCCGAAGGCCACTAACCTCTTTTCATTCGCCTACTAGAGTTTGTTATGGAAGAAAAACTCCCGCGATCACTTGTCTTTCGAACTCACATAACCCAGTTCATCAACGACCGACGCGACACAAAACTAAACGGCAAGGACGACCCCGCAACCGCAGCCAAATACGAGTACTCAACCTGGCTCGCTGACGCCGCCCGACGCGTCACGCAAATCCAGGCAGTCACACACGTGCTCAAGGCAACGCACCCGGACGCGAGGGGAAGTAGCCTATTCATAGACCCCTCCTCACTTCCCCACCGACAAGAAGTCGGTAGCCATTCACTCCCCAGCGGCTTTGCCACCGACATCGTCGGCAATGCTGCGGCACTCGATGTGTACAAGTTCCTCAAAGTACAAGTCGAAGAACGCTCCCTGCTTGATTGGTTGCAAGATGACGACCCCGATCTGCTGGCGGCTTTCTCATCCGAGCCTGCACAAGCGGCAGCCTGGAGTTCGGCATTCAAAGGTTTGGTGCGTGACGCCGAGCCCGTGGTATCCCACGAGAAAGCAAAACAGCTCTACTGGTGTGTGGGTGACACGCCCACCCACGACAGCTCATTCCACTTACTTCAGCCCCTGTTCCCAAGCAGTCTGGCCCACGCCGTGCACAGCGAAATCAACGATGCTCGTTTTGGCGAGAGCAACAAAATTGCCAGGCTGGCCTGGCGCAGTGGGCAAGAACATAGCGGCACCTATCGCGAATACCGCGATCTCGTTGCACGTAAGCTGGGTGGAACCAAACCACAGAACATCAGCCAACTGAACAGCGAACGCGGGGGCGTTAACTACTTGCTCTCCTCGCTTCCGCCGACCTGGAACCGCACTCAGGCCAAGCCGTTGCTATTGATCGAATCCGCATTCCAACGCTTTCATCATTTTGATGGAGTGCAACATCAGCTCAATGCCCTCTACAGCTACTTCCAACAGAACCCAAGCGCTAGCTTCGATACTCGTAAACGACGTGAACGAATCGAGCGCGCACTGGGTTTGGCATTGACCTCGTTCTGCATGAGTGTCCGCAGTCAGTTCCCCCCAGGCTGGACACAAGACCCTGACTGCCGACTGCCACAGTACGAATGCGCATGGTTGGACCCCAACCGAGCAGCTCTCCCGATTCGTGACGGCTTCGAAGAAGAAGACCTGGCATTCCAGCGCATAGTGCAGAGCCAAGAATGGCCCGAGGAAGTCGCCAAGCGCTTTGCCCTCTGGCTCAACGGGCTATTGCTAAAGAAAGGGTTCTCCGTCAGCGACAGCGAACACATGCACTGGGCACGCAAGGCGCTGGATCATACCCGCGACTTCGCACCAGTCGCTCAGGAGGTGAGCCATGCCTAAGTTTCCAACCCTGGATGCGGTGCTCGTCCTGCCTCACCTTCATATCCAGAACGCCAATACCATTTCCAGCCCACTTACCCACGGGTTCCCCTCGATGACGGCTTTCACAGGGCTGATGTGGGCACTAGAACGCAAAGCCAATACAGCAGATGTAGACCTTCACTTCCCTGCTGTTGGCGTGGTTGTGCATCAGCACGAAGAACAGACCACGTCAGATCGCTACGTCAAGTCATTCCGACTTTCGCGCAACCCGAATGACCGAGAGGGCAAGCCCTCCCCCATCGTCGAGGAAGGACGTATTCACCTTGAGCTCACCCTGCTATTTGGGGTCGAGGGAGCCGCGCTGAATGATCCAGCGAACGCGCCGCACCTCGCATCTCAGCTGATGGCAATGCTCCAGACTCTGCGTCTTGCAGGTGGCAGCATCATCCCCCCCTTGCATCAAACAACTGCCCACCGACCTTACTTCATGCCGCTGACAGGTAACGACGAAGACCGCCTCGATATCTTTGCCGCCAGTGCCCCCAACTGGCTACCTGGCTTTACGCTGGTCGAACGCTCCGACCTGCTGGAGCAACGTCACGCAGACTTGCGGCAAGAGGACCCGGACGCAACGCCTCTGGACGCCTGGCTTTCGCTCTCACGCATCAATTGGCGCGCCAGCGAAGTTGAGGCCAGCGGTAAAACCACCTGGCATAGCGACCGCAAAGGGCTCGGTTGGGTGGTTCCCATTCCTGTCGGCTACAGCACGCTGACGCCATTACTGCCGGCCGGCTCCGTACCCAATGCCCGAGACAGCGAAACCCCCATGAGGCTGGTGGAAAGCATCTTCAGCGTGGGCGAATGGCTTAGCCCACATCGCTTGGAGTCCATCGAGCAAATGCTGTGGTACCCCAGCGCCTGTGTCGAAAGTGGCCTGTACCGCTGCCACAACGACTATCAGCCAGAACCCGAAATCAGCTTCGATTGAATGCCCGTCATCTCATTACAGAAGGATTTGCCAATGACTAACGACACCCTCAAGACCGCTTCCGTCCTGGCCTTCGAACGCAAACTCGACCCATCGGATGCTCTGTTCCATGCAGGTGACTGGCACAAGCGTGGGGAGTGGGCACCAATCGCGGTGCGCGAAAAATCCGTGCGCGGCACGATCTCCAACCGCATGAAAACCAAGGATCTGGACCCTGCCAAGCTGGATGCCGAGATCCAGAAGCCCAACCTGCAAACCATTGACGTCGCGACGTTGCCCCATGATGCAGACACCTTGCAGGTGTCATTCACCCTCAGGGTACTGGGTAGTATCGGCCAACCGTCGGCCTGTAACGACGCGGCCTACCGTCAAAAACTGCAAGCAACCGTGAAGGGCTACGTGCAAGCCAATGGCTTTACCGAACTTGCATACCGCTATGCCTGCAACCTGGCGAATGCGCGCTTCCTCTGGCGTAATCGAATAGGTGCCGAGCAGGTCGAGGTACGAGTAGAGCAATTGACGGAGGGGCAAGCGCAGAACACCTGGACCTTCGATGCACTCAGCCTCTCCATGCGCCACTTCGACAGCCAGGGCGCCAATGCCGAGGCGCTCAAGACGCTTGCCCAAGTCATCAACAATGGCCTTCTGGGCGAACAGCACGTTCTGCTTCGCATCACTGCCTACGCACGCCTAGGCGCCGGCCAGGAAGTGTTCCCCTCTCAGGAGTTAATCATGGAGCGTGGCCGTGGTGACAAAAGCAGGACCTTGTACACCGTGAGTGGTATTGCCGGGCTGCACTCGCAAAAAGTTGGCAATGCCTTGCGCAGCATCGACACCTGGTACGAAGAAGCCGATACCAACGGACCGATTGCCGTCGAACCCTATGGTTCGGTGACCACGCAGGGCAAGGCCTACCGCCAACCTCGCAACAAGAGCAAGGACGACTTTTATTCGCTGCTTGACGCCTGGGTACTCAAGGACAAGGTTCCTCCCCTGGAGCAACAGCACTTTGTCATCGCCACCCTCATTCGCGGCGGTGTGTTCGGCGAGGCGGGCTGAGCCATGGATCAATACCTTGAACTGACGTTGCTTCCAGACCCCGAGTTTCCTCAGCCGATGCTGATGAACGCGCTACTGAGCAAGCTCCATCGAGCCCTGCACGACATTAGGCGTAACGACATCGGTATCAGTTTTCCCGAGGTTAGCCAGAAGCCTCGTTCGTTGGGTGCAAGGCTTCGCATTCATGGCAGTCGAGAGGCGCTCGGCAGTCTGCAAGCGATCAACTGGCTCAGTGGTATGCGGGATCATCTGCGTCTCTTGGGGCCTGAACAGGTTCCCGCCAATGCTCAGCACCGCTGCGTGAGCCGTGTGCAGGTAGATAGCAATCCCGAGAGGCTTAGGCGTCGACTGATCAAGCGGCATGGCATCAGTGAAGAGGAAGCCAGGTCGCGGATTGGCGCCGAGGTTGGCAAGAAGTGCGAACTGCCGTTCGCCCAGTTGCGAAGCCAAACGAATGGCCAGACGTTTTACCTGTTCATTCGTCATGGGCAATTGCAGGATCGGGCGCAGTTAGGAGTATTTGGCACGTACGGTCTGAGTCGCAACGCTACGGTGCCCTGGTTTTGACCCTTTTTTCTAGGGCATTTCGTTGGATCTTTGAAATCAATGGGTTACGGAACGGCGTAGAAAAGGGTCTATGGCTGAGAAATGATTGTTTTTGCGGATTTATCAGCGAGTTGAATTGCTACTGCTCTAGTTCGCTGCCGTGTAGGCAGCTCAGAAAAAGCCCAGCCATGCGCTCGGCCGAGGCCGTAAGTTCACTGCTGTGTAGGCAGCTCAGAAACCATTCTTCTTACTTCGACGGATTGGCGGTGCGTTCACTGCCACGTAGGCAGCTCAGAAATGAATCATTTCATGCACCAGGAGCGGGTCCAGCGTTTACTGCCGCGTAGGCAGCTCAAAGATCATGGAAGGCGATGTTGGAGACATGCTGCCTTGGGATAGGTCAGGAAAAATCTCAAGACAAAGAAAAACCCGCCAAGTGGCGGGTTTCGGGCGCAGCCATAGAGTCAGGCAAAAACTACTTCCACTCGACCTTCCCGTCGTGATCTTGGCGCAGCTTTAACCACGATCTGAACATCGCGCCCCAAACGTGACAGACAGTCCATCATCTTGGCTTCGCTGATGCCTCTGAATTTCCCGCGCAGCATGTCAGAAACCTTTGGTTGAGGTAGCCCAAGGATCTCTGCGGCTTGAACTTGTGTCAGATGGCGGGCTTTGATGATGCCGCCAATTTTCTCCGCAAGTCTTGCCTTTATCAGCATCTCGCTGGCATCGGCTCTTCCAAGGTCTGCGTATACGTTGCCGCTACCTTCTTCAATAATTTCGATCATTTATTTCCACCATTCGCATGTGCTTGCGCCGCTTTCAATCGAGACTTGATCAAGTCGATATCGTGCTGCGGTGTCTCTATGCCTTTGGTCGATTTTTTCTGGAAGCAATGCAGGGCATAGACTGCTGCTCCAAATTTCACTGTGTAGACCGCTCGATAGGTGTCGCCATCATAATCCTCGACAACCTCAAGCACTCCAGCCCCAGAAAAGCCCTTTAGCGGCTTTGCCTGCGGGTGCTTACCACCTACCTGAGCCTGGTGTAGGGCGAAACCAAACACATCCTGTACGTCGTCGGGCATAGCCAAGAGATCCTTCTTGCTACTCCCTACCCAATGCAACGGCTTCCCCATCTACTCTGATTCCCTGTAGTACGAGCACGAACTCTATACCTATATTGGTATAAATCTCAACTAGCCGTTGAATGCCATCTGTCTGCCAAATCATGCGGTAATGGATTTCAACTTCCCGCCAGAGGCAGCACGGGTGCAGCTTGGGCTGCTGATCTGCGTCATGCCACCGAGGTCATGGCGCGGGCCTTGGATGTGGGCTGGTCGACGCCGAAGCGTGGACGCGAGCCATCGCACACCGCCGGGCATCGGATAAAGAAATCGCAATCCGCTGCAAAGCCTACCGTCCTTAGGCAAATTCCTCAGACTTTCCCCATTTCCTGTAGTCCATTTCCCAAACATAATCCCACCGCCTTTCAGCCGTTGCGATGCAGTAGGTCGCGTTCTAGTCTCGCCCCGTCGTTGCAAATTCAACGACCGGTTTTGACAGACCGCGAGCTCAAGTCCAACAGCTGTTTCTTCATGGCAGCTGTACGTGGGGCACATTCGTGTGCGCCGGACTCTTGAGCCTCCGGTCTGTCAACCCGCGTACGGTTGCCTCCACTCGTTTGACAGCGATGGTGTGCGACTCCTTAAACGGCTCAAGGAGTTACCATGCTAAAGATCGTCCCCGACCCACCAATCCCCACCGACATCCCCCACTCCTTTGAAGAAATCCTCATTCAAGCCTGCGAATACCTGCTCTGCGCCCAGTCGATAAACCACCAGAGCACCCAGCTCTCCGCCGGCTCCCCCCTCCAATCGCTGAACATCGCCACCAGCCACGAACTCGACGCCGCACGCACGCTATTGGAAATGGCCCTGAGCAAAGTCCACTCAAGCCACTGACAAGGAGCGTTCGACATGACGGAAAAAACAGCCGGCGTAACCGGTTTCGGCTACGGCGACGGCGACAAACCTTTGTTCCGCGTGGAAGCCGGGCACGACGCCAAGCAAGTCATGGATCAGGCCTCGGCAATGATGGCCTGCGCTCGGCGCATGACACTGCTGGCAGCCACCGATGGTGAAGCGGACTTGGGGTGGGCAGCGCACTCGCTGTGCGACATGGTCAAGGCCCTGATGGATGACGTGGAAGTGGGCCGTATGCAGCAATAGCGGGGCCGCACTTACCTTCCCGGCGGTGATGGGAAAACTTGCGCGCAATTGAGGGCAAAGCTCGGGCTCGCACGCGTGACAGGCGACTGCAATTCATTGACGCACGCTTACTCGCTCATTCCCCAGTCGCTGTCATATCAACGACGAGGAATGAGCGAGTCTGTTTTCAAGCCGGTCGCCCTGCCTCAATCCACTCTGTCACTTGCCTCATGGTCAATCGATACCGCGCGCAGTTGTGCTGCGCCAGCACGTCCAACTCTGCTTTGAGCAACGGTTGAAACTCGTTTTTCTGCTCCTGCGACAAGGCAAGCGACGCAACTACCTGCTCGATACTGCTGCGCTCACGCACCACTGCGCTGATCGCCTCGTTCAGCACTTCCCGATATTGCAGCCTAACCGGGCCTGGCACTCCCATGGCCTGGAGCATCAACCCATATTTGCTGATCGAGCGACGATAGACCCACGTGAAGAGGTCGATCGCCATTGCCATGTCACGTTGTTCGTAAACCCCCATCATGGCCAAGGCATAGTCCTGTGAGGTGACATCGAGGAACGACAGTGGTGAGCAGTTGTAAAGCATCAAAGGGATATTCGCAGCCAGGCGGCTGGTGCGCTTGTTGCCATCTTCGAACGGTTGCAGGTAAGCCACGTTAACCCACAGGAAAAATGCCGCTTCGATG
>NZ_JAVAYC010000021.1:0-83571 GCF_042709235.1 Pseudomonas sp. LS_2
CGCCGAAGGCGGCTTCGAACGGACTCCGGCTGGCCAACGTGTCGCCGAAGGCGGCTTCGAACGTACCCCGGCTGGCCAACGCGTCGCCGAAGGGGGTTCCGACCGCACCCCGGCTGGCCAGCGTGTCGCCGAAGGTGGCTTTGAACGCACTCCTGCCGGCCAGCGTGTCGCCGAAGGTGGCGCAGACCGTCTGCGGGAAATCCAGCAACGCGCTTGAGCCCCGACGCTAGCCCCACAACGAAACAGCCCCGGCAAATGCCGGGGCTGTTTCGTTACGCCAGAAGATGCCGATCGGGTACTGCCGAAGAGATGAACTCACGCCAGGCAACGCGTCACATGTTTCACCGACTGGTACGCCGACAACCCCCAAGGCCCCAGCTCCCGACCGATGCCGCTGCCCTTGGTGCCACCCCAGGACGTTTCAACGAACACTGCCTGCACCGAGTTGATCCACACATGCCCCACCTCCAGCTCATCGGCCACGCGTTCTGCGCGGTCGAGGTCGGCGCTGCACACCGTGGCGACCAGGCCGAAGCGGCTGTCGTTGGCCTGGGCGATGGCGTCCGCTTCAGTTGCAAAACGTCGGGCGCACAGCACCGGGCCGAAGATTTCCTCGCTCCACAGACGGCTGTGCTCAGGCACATCCACATACAGCGTCGGTGCGACGAACCAGCCATCGCGCTCCAGTGCCTCGCCGCCCGCCAGGCACCGCAAGCCTTCCTCACGCGCGGTGGCGAAGTAGCTCGCTACCTTCAGCCACTGCGCCTGGCTGGTCAGGGGCCCCATGGCCACGTCATCTTCGACCAGCGGGTTGCCTACGCGCAGTTGCCCCAGCGCTGCTTGCAGGCGTGGTAGCAACACATCGGCAATACCGTCCTGTACCAGCAGGCGCGAGGTCGCCGAGCACATCTGCCCGGCGTTCCAGGTAATGCCGGCGACGATCCACTGCACCGCCTGGTCAGGGTCGCAGTCGTCGAACACCACGATCGCCGACTTGCCGCCCAGCTCCAGGGTCACCGGTCGGCACTGCGCCGAGGCGCTGCGCATCACCTGGCTGCCGACAATGTTGCTGCCGGTGAACGACAGCTTGTCCAGGCCGCTGTGGCTGCTCAATGCCGCGCCGGTCTCGGCCTTGCCGTTGACGATGTTAAGTACCCCCGCAGGCAGGCCCAGCGTATCGGCGATCTCGCCATAGGCCTGCTCGACCAGGGGGGTGACCTCGGAGGGCTTGAGCACCACGGTGCAACCGGCAGCCAGGGCTGGGGCGAGTTTCCAGGCGCTGGTCACCAGGGGGAAATTCCACGGCACGATCAGGCCCACCACGCCTACTGGCTCCAGGCGCGTACGGGCGCTGAAGCCGGGCGCGGCCAGGGGCACGTCGCGGTTTTTCTGCGGGAGTTGTTCGGCGAGTTCGGCGTAGTAGGCGAAGGTGGCGATGGCGTCGTCCAGATCGATCTCGGCTTCGTGTCGAGGTTTACCGTTGTTGCGCATCTGCACAGCGATCAGCGCTTCGCGGCGCTTGCCGAGCTGTTCGGCGAAGCCACGCAGCAAGGTGGCACGTTCGCCAGGAGCGGTGGCCTTCCAGGCCGGCAGGGCCGCGCGTGCGGCGCGCACGGCCTGATCGACCTGGGCGCTGCTGGCCGATAGCAGTTCGGCGAACGGCAACCCCAGGGACGGGTCGCTGACCGTGATGCAGTCGCTGCCTTGGCCTTCGACCCAGTGGCCGTCGATGTAGTGAGGTGTGGTCATGGTCGGTATCCGGTCAGGCCATTTCGGCGGTGGTCACAGGCGTCGTCGGCACGCTTTTGCAGCGTACCCAGCGCGGGCCTTTCGGGCCGTAGACGCCAGCGGGTTCAGGGAACAGGTTGAGCAGGGTCAGGTACAGCACGGCGGCGATGCCGAGGGTCAGCGGCAGGCTCAGGTCGATGCCGCCCGCCAGCTCGCCAAGGGGGCCGACGAATTGCCCCGGCAGATTGACGAAGCACAGGCCCACGGCGGCGCTGGGGATCCACGCGCCCATGCCGCGCCAGTTCCAGCCGTGCAGGAACCAGTAATGGCCGCCGCGTTCGCCGCGGGTGAACACCTGCAGGTCGTCGGCGTGGTAGAAGCCGCGGCGGGTGATCAGGCCGAGGATCATGATGATCATCCAGGGGCTGGTGCAGGTGATGATCAGCACGGCGAAGGTCGACACGCTCTGCACCAGGTTGAAGGCGAAGCGGCCAATGAAGATGAAAGCGATGGCCAGGACGCCGATCAGCAAGGTAGCCCCGGCGCGGCTGAGCAGGCGCGGGAACACGCTGGACATGTCCAGGCCTGTGCCATATAGCGCGGTGGTGCCGGTGGACATGCCGCCGATCACCGCGATCAGGCACACCGGCAGGAAGAACCAGCTGGGCGAGATTGCCAGCAGGCCGCCGACATAGTTGTTGGCGGCGATGTAGTCCGGCGCGTGGCTGGCCACCAGGGTGGCGGTGCACAGGCCGAACATGAACGGAATGAGGGTGGCGGCCTGGGCGGCGATCACCGCCAGCATGATGCGCGCCGTCGGTGTTTCACGCGGTATGTAGCGCGACCAGTCGCCGAGGAAGGCGCCGAACGATACCGGGTTGCTCATGGCCAGGATCGCCGCGCCCACGAACGCCGCCCAGAAACCTGCCTGGCCCAGGCTCACGCTGCCAGCGAAGCCCGCATCGAACGGCGCGGCGAAGGCGAAGATGCCCAGCAGGAACAGCAGGCTGGAAGCCCACACGGCGATCTTGTTGACCCACAGCATGAAGCGAAAGCCATAGATGCACACCACCAGCACCAGTATGGCGAACAGCCCGTAGGCCAGGCCCAGGGTCATATCGGTTTCCGGCAGGCCTGCCAGGCGCTTGGCGCCGCCGACCAGCGCATCGCCCGAGCTCCACACCGACAGCGAGAAGAACGCCACGGCGGTGAGCAACGACAGGAACGAGCCGACGATACGCCCGTGCACACCGAAGTGCGCGCCCGAGGACACCGCGTTGTTGGTGCCGTTGAGCGCGCCGAACAGGCCCATGGGCGCGAGGATCAGCGCGCCGACGGCGACCCCCAGCACGATAGCCCAGGCCCCGGCCTGGAACGACAGGCCGAAAAGCACCGGAAAACTGCCGAGCACGGCAGTGGCGAAGGTATTGGCGCCGCCGAAGATCAGGCGGAACAGGTCCAGCGGGGTGGCGTGGCGTTGGTCGTCGGGGATCTGTTCGACGCCATTGGTCTCGATACCGGTCGAGTGGCTCATGATGGGCTCCAGCGCGATTCGTTGTCGTTGTGGGTGCGATGGCAGTGCGGCAAGGCCGCGGTCGAAATATCAGGCTGGCGAGGCGACCGACAGGTGTTCGTGACAGGCCAGCCAGTGCTCGCCGGCACGGCGGAACACGATGGTTTCGCGTTCTTCCAGGGCGTGCTCTTCACCATTGATGCGCAGGCGTGTGGCCACGTCGTGCATGAAGATCGCCACCTCGCCTTGCACGCTCACCTGCGCGTTGCTCGACTGGCAGCCGAGCACCGCGAAACCCTCGGCCTGCCACTGCGCCCACAGCAGTTCGTAGGCGTGGCGAGACAGCAACGGCTGGGGCAGGGTGTGGAAGAGAAAGGTGGCGTCTTCGCTGAAGCAGGCGAAGTAACGAGCGCTGTCGTTGCTGGCGAAGGCAGCGACGAGGGCGGCGGCGGCCTGGCGCACTTGGAGGGTCTGGTCCACGGAAGTGGCCTCACGGTTATTGTGATTATGGTGAGGGGATTCTGGGCAGGGCGGGCGTTGGGAAAAATCGCTGGGGAGAAATAATCAGTTCAGGAATTTGTAAACCAAATGAGCGAGCGCGGAGGACTCTGCTGGAAGGGTTTGGCGAGGCCGATCAATTGGCCAACTGCCCAAGCGCAAGGGTTAGCGGCTGTGATTCCAGGAAGATTGATTGCTGGGCAGGTCACCGTGTGGGTCATTGACGACAAGGGTGCCGTGCACAGGCAACTGGTCGGTATAGATCACCAGGTTTCTACCGCCGGGATGGGCGAGGGAGCTGAAGAGAATGCCCGCATGGTTGCCCGCCAACGCCAGGTCGCCGATCAGCCAGCTGGGCGGTTCGACGCCTTCGTTGAAGCGAATTTTTCGCCAATCACAGAAAAAGTCTTTCCAGATGGGTGGCCAGCTCTCCTGGTAACCCGCTGTGAAGTCGAGCACACGGTTCAACGTAAGCGAGTAGCTCACCAGCAAGCCCGGGGGAAGAAACGGGCGCCCTTGCTGGAACTCGGCGACGGCTGTTTCGGGCTCAAGGGACAAGTAAAGCGCCTCGAGCCCTTTGCGATTGGCACGACCGCCCTGTATTGCGGCCCCTGCGCCGGAGGTAGGCGTAATGGCCCACTTCGGCGTGTGCATGCGGTAGCAGGGGAGGTTTTCGAGGTGGGTGAGTTTCATCCCTGGGCGCCGGCTTCCCAGGATTGCAAGAAGGCGACCAGCGCCTCGGTCCTGCCTTCGCTGACAACCTCCTCGGCCGTCTTGTAATCGAACACCGACAACGGCTCGTTCTTGAACCAGAAAATCGCCTTGGTCATGTCGGTGCCCATGTCGGTCACGGCACGCAGCACTCGAACCGCGTCGCGAATATAGGCCTGGATCTTTTCCGACTCAGGTGCGTTTCGCACGGTGTTGCGGTGCACGTGGGCGCGGGAAGCGAAAGTCTGCTGGTCCATCGCAAACACTTTCAGGAACCGCTCGGGGGAAAACATCACCCGGTTCGCCTCACGAAGCGACTCCATCAGGGCTTCGAAACTGGTGGGGCGGTTTTCCAATAGTGCATTGCTGGCCATTGATGACCTCCAGGCTGACAGGCGTCGTTTATGAGAACAATCCTCGCACAAAATGCGCACAAATCAAGCGCTGCTTTCAGCTTCTGCTGCGCATGGCCAACCGGAGCGGTGGATAGAAGCGCGGACCCGCACTGGCGAACTGGCCTGGCATACCGGAAGCCTCGATGAATATTTCGTTTTCCACCCCTTTCCCTAGGCAATTCGGAAACATTTACCTGAGAGCGCCGAATAATAGGTGTGAAATTCCTCCAGTCGCTGAGTATCGTTTTCCTACAGGTTCCGTGAGCGTAAACCCGAGCAGAGGGAGCAAGCGATGCTGGCGATTTCCAGGTTTGCAAGATGGCTGAAAGAGCCGTCGCGTGATGTCGCGGTGGTTATCGTGTCCAGCGCCGCGCTGGCAGAGGATGTCAGTCATGGCCTAGAGGGGGCCATCGCCAACTGGAACGAGGTCGCGCACTTGCGGGTGGAGGATATGGACGGCCTGCAAGCCAACTGGCTGGCGGCCTCCGGCAAACCAGCAAGCACCCTCGATACAAGCGAATGCCAGGCCAGCGAACTGCTGCGGGCAGTATCCAAGCGCTGTTTCCTGCTCGACCTTGAAAGCGCTGGCTCGGTGCGCCTGGCCTGGCTGGGGTCGGTGTGCGGGCACGAACTGCGCTGCCTGCAACTGGAACCCGCACTGCTTGCCGAGGGCGAGACGCAGGCCCAGGTAGCGCGGGTAGTGGACGTGGCCAGGTCACTGGTCAAGACGATTCTCGAAGAGCGCTTCGCGCCCTGAACCGATTTCCAACAACAAGAACACCGAGGTCGAGTCGCTGTCATGAGCAAGCAAGAAGTCGCCGGCCGTGTGGCCGAAGCGTTCCCAGTGGACGAAATCGATGCGGTCGAGCTCCAGGAATGGCGCGAGGCGTTGTTGTCATTGGTCGAGCACGATGGCCCCGAGCGGGCCAGGCAGGTGCTGGACATGCTGACGGTGCTCGCGCGGCGTGCACCGATCGACTGGCAGCCGCGCCACGGCACGCCCTACGTCAACAGCATCGGCGTGGACCAGCAGCCGGTCTTCCCTGGCGATCTGGCCATCGAGGAACGTTTGGCCTCGATCATGCGCTGGAACGCCCTGGCCATGGTGGTGCGGGCCAACCAGGCCTATGGCGAGCTGGGCGGCCACATCGCCAGCTACGCCAGCGCCGCCGACCTGTTCGAAGTGGGCTTCAACCACTTCTTCCGCGCCAGCGACCAGCCGGGCGGTTCGGACCTGGTGTTCTTCCAGCCGCACTCGGCGCCGGGCGTGTATGCCCGCGCCTTTCTCGAAGGGCGCCTTGAAGAGAGCAACCTGGAACACTACCGCCAGGAAATCAGCGCTCGCCGCGCCGGTGTGCAGGGCCTTTCCAGCTACCCACACCCCTGGCTGATGCCGGACTTCTGGCAGTTCCCGACCGGCTCCATGGGCATCGGCCCGATCAGCTCGATCTACCAGGCGCGCTTCATGCGCTACCTCGAGCACCGCGGCTTGCAGCAGACCGCTGGGCGGCGGGTATGGGGCGTGTTCGGCGATGGCGAGATGGACGAGCCGGAGAGCATGTCGGCGCTTACCCTGGCGGCCCGCGAACGGTTGGACAACCTAGTGTGGGTGGTCAACTGCAACCTGCAACGCCTGGACGGCCCGGTGCGCGGCAACGGTCGCATCATCGACGAACTGGAGGCGCTGTTCTGCGGTGCTGGCTGGCGGGTCATCAAGCTGGTGTGGGGTTCGGACTGGGACGGCCTGTTCGCCCGCGACGCCTCCGGCGAGCTGGTGCAGGCGTTGTCCGGCACCGTCGATGGCCAGTTCCAGACCTTCGCCGCCAAGGATGGCCGCTACAACCGCGAGCATTTCTTCGGCCAGAGCGAGGCCCTGGCGCGCCTGGCCCAAGGACTGACCGACGAGCAGATCGACCGCCTCAAGCGCGGCGGCCACGACATGGTGAAGATCCACGCCGCCTATGCCGCCGCCTTGGAAACCGATGGCCGACCCACCGTGGTGCTGGCGCAGACCAAGAAAGGCTACGGCATGGGCGAGGCCGGGCAGGGCAAGATGACCACCCACCAGCAGAAGAAGCTCGACCGCGAGGCGCTGATCGCCTTCCGCAACCGCTTCAACCTGCCGCTCAGCGACGAGCAGGTCGAAGCCCTTTCGTTCTACAAGCCTGCCGCTGACAGCCACGAGATGCGCTACCTGCACGCCCGTCGCCAGGCGCTTGGCGGCTACCTGCCTTCGCGTCCGCGCCACAGCGACACCCTGGCGGTGCCACCGCTGTCGGCCTATGGCGCTTTCGCCACCCAGGCCGAAGGCAAGGACATGTCCACCACCATGGCCTTTGTGCGCATGCTCGGCGGGTTGCTCAAGGACAAGACGCTCGGCCCGCGCGTGGTGCCCATCGTCGCCGACGAGGCGCGAACCTTTGGCATGGCCAACCTGTTCAAGCAGATCGGCATCTACTCCAGCGTTGGCCAGCAATACGAGCCCGAGGATATCGGCTCGATCCTCTGCTACCGCGAAGCGCTCGACGGGCAGATTCTCGAGGAAGGCATCAGCGAGGCCGGGGCCATCAGTTCGTGGGTGGCCGCGGCCACCAGCTACTCGGCCCATGGCCTGCCGATGCTGCCGTTCTACATCTACTACTCGATGTTCGGCTTCCAGCGTATCGGCGACCTGATCTGGGCGGCCGCCGACCAGCGCGCGCGCGGCTTCCTGCTGGGTGCCACGGCCGGGCGCACCACCCTGGGCGGCGAAGGCCTGCAACACCAGGACGGCCACAGCCTGCTGCTGGCGTCGACGGTGCCGAATTGCCGGGCGTACGATCCGGCCTTTGCCGGCGAGTTCGCGGTGATTCTCGACCACGGCATGCGTCGCATGCTCGAAGAACAGGAAGACGCGTTCTACTACGTCACCCTGATGAACGAGAACTACCCCCAGCCGAGCCTGCCCAGCGGCGTCGAAGACGACATCATTCGGGGCCTCTACCGCCTGGAAACGCATGCCCCGCAAGCGCCGAAAGGCCGGGTGCGGCTGCTCGGTTCGGGCACCATCCTGCGCGAAGTGCAGGCCGCCGCGCAGTGGCTGGCGCAGGACTGGAACGTGGCATGCGAAGTGTGGAGCGCCACCAGCTTCAGCGAGCTGGCCCGCGATGCCCGCGAGGTGGAGCGCTGGAACCGCCTGCACCCGCTGGAGCAGCCGCGTACCAGCCACCTGCGGCATTGCCTGCCACAGGGCGCTCCGGTGATCGCCGCGACCGACTACGTCAGTGCCTGGCCACACCTGGTGGCGCCTTACCTGCAGGACCGCTTCGTGGCCCTGGGCACCGATGGGTTCGGGCGTAGCGATAACCGTGAGCAACTGCGCGGCTTCTTCGAGGTGGACCGGCGCCAGATAGTGCTGGCGGCGTTGTCCAGCCTGGTGGTCGAAGGTGTGCTGCCAGCGCAGGTGTGCGCCGAGGCCATCACGCGCTACGCCATCGAGGTCGACGCGCCCGCGCCTTGGCGCTGCTAAGCCCATTGCCCAACTGACGGCGGGGTGTCCGCCGTCATTTTCTCCCTATGTTTTGTTCCGAACGGTTGCCCGCGCGGCGAGCCCGTTCGCATGGAGTAAAGCCATGAGCAGTTCCCAGGAAATTCGCGTGCCGGATATCGGCGATTACAAAGAAGTGGCAGTGATCGAGTTGCTGGTGGCGGCCGGTGAGTCGGTGAGCGATGGACAACCGTTGATCGTGGTCGAGACCGACAAGGCGGCCATGGAGATTCCTGCGCCATCGGCCGGGTTGCTGCGGGCGCTGAATGTGGTGGTGGGGGATCGGGTCAGCGAGGGCAGCCTGATCGGCCTGCTCGAAGGCACCGCCAGCGTGGCGCCTGTTTCCGAGCCACCGGCAGCGCCGATGCCGGAAGTCGCGCTGCCTGTGGCGACTGCGCCGCAGCGCGCCATCGTCAACAGCGAATTGCCGTTCGCCTCGCCCTCGGTGCGCAAGCTGGGGCGCGAATTGGGCGTCGGCCTTGCCGCGATTAAAGGCACCGGCCCGCGCGGGCGTATTACCAAGGGCGACGTGCATGCCCACGTGCATGCGCGGATGCTCGACCAGGCACCTGCGACCAGCCCGCGTAGCGGCATGCTGGAAGGGTTGCTGCCCTGGCCGCAGGTGGACTTCGCCCGCTTCGGCCCGGTGCAGCGCCAGCCGCTGTCGCGCATTCGCAAGCTCAGTGGCGCCAACCTGCACCGCAACTGGGTGACCATTCCCCACGTCACCAACCACGATGATGCCGACATCACCGAACTGGAGGCTTTCAGGCAACAGCTGAACCAGGACTACGCAGGGAAGGGCGCCAAGGTGACCCTGCTGGCGCTGCTGATGAAGGCTTGCAGTGTGGCGCTGGCAGAATTCCCTGGTTTCAACGCCAGCCTGGACGGCGATGAGCTGGTGCTGAAGGGGTACTGCCATATCGGCTTCGCCGCCGACACACCGCAGGGCTTGGTGGTGCCGGTGATTCGAGATGTCGACAAAAAGGGCGTGCTGGCTATCGCCAGGGAAATGGCCGAGCTGTCGGCCAAGGCGCGCGAGGGCAAGCTGGGCAGTGCCGAGATGAGCGGGGGATGTTTCACGATTTCGTCGTTGGGCGGGATCGGCGGCAGTTACTTCACGCCGATCATCAACGCGCCTGAGGTGGCCATCCTCGGGGTGGGCAAGAGCCGCACGGTGGTGGCCTGGGAAGCGGGTGGGCCGGTGCCAAGGTTGATGTTGCCGCTGAGCCTGAGCTGGGACCACCGGGTGATCGATGGTGCAGAGGCGGGGCGTTTCAATGCCTGCCTGGTGCGGTTGCTGGGCGACTATCGGCGGTTGTTGCTGTAACCCGCGCTGCGATCTAGAGCGGTATGCGCGTCGTCGACAGCACCTGGCGCAAGCCCATGAACGACCGTATCTGCCGCACCCCCGGCAGGTACAGCAACTGCTCTGCATGAAGCCGGTTGAAGCTGTTGCT
Organism: Pseudomonas sp. LS_2; assembly: GCF_042709235.1. NCBI lineage: Bacteria > Pseudomonadati > Pseudomonadota > Gammaproteobacteria > Pseudomonadales > Pseudomonadaceae > Pseudomonas > Pseudomonas sp. LS_2. The sequence goes on from NZ_JAVAYC010000021.1 coordinate 9,832, forward strand.
GTCCTTGGTGCGCAGCAACATGAAGTAGTCGAACTCCCCGGTCACCACATGACACTCCATGCACCCGGAAACCTTCTGCGCGGCCGCCTCGAAAGCGGCGAAGGATTCCGGGGTGGAGCGGTCCAGCACTACCCCGATCAACACCACCATCCCTGCTTCCAGCGACTCGCTGTCGAGCAGCGCGACGATGCCCTTTATCAGGCCGGCCTGCTTCAGGCGTTCGACCCGCCGCAGGCAGGCCGGGGCGCTGAGCTTCACCTTGTCGGCCAGCGCCACGTTGGAGATCGAGGCGTCCTGCTGCAAGGTGCGCAGGATAGCGCGGTCGGTGCGGTCAAGCGTGATGGGCTCCAGGGGCTTCTGCTTGCCTGCGCCGCGTTCATTTGTTGCTTTCATGGTGTTTTATTCACAACAAAGACTTTTCCAAGGGTTTTACTGCGAATCAATAGTTCGTATTTGTCCAGAAACTTGCAACCCGAATTTTCGCGTTTTTTCTTAGCATGGAAGCCATCGAAGCACGCCGTCTCTTCCTTCGCCCCGGTGCTTGGATACCCCGAACAACAAGGAGCCCATGCCATGAACCTGAGTCGCTACAAACGTTACCCGCTGACCTTCGGCCCGTCGCCGATCACGCCGCTCAAGCGCCTGAGCGAGCACCTGGGTGGCAAGGTCGAGCTGTATGCCAAGCGCGAGGACTGCAACAGCGGCCTGGCCTTCGGCGGCAACAAGACCCGCAAGCTCGAGTACCTGATTCCCGAGGCCATCGAGCAGGGCTGCGACACCTTGGTGTCGATCGGCGGCATCCAGTCCAACCAGACCCGCCAGGTGGCTGCGGTAGCTGCGCACTTGGGCATGAAATGCGTGCTGGTGCAGGAGAACTGGGTGAATTATTCCGACGCGGTGTACGACCGCGTCGGCAATATCGAGATGTCGCGGATCATGGGGGCCGACGTGCGCCTGGACAGCGCGGGCTTCGATATCGGCATTCGCCCCAGCTGGGAGCAGGCCATGGCTGATGTCCGCGCGGCTGGCGGCAAGCCGTTCCCGATCCCGGCGGGTTGCTCCGAGCACCCCTACGGCGGGCTGGGCTTCGTCGGCTTCGCCGAGGAGGTGCGCCAGCAGGAGGCCGAGCTGGGCTTCAAGTTCGACTACATCGTGGTGTGTTCGGTGACCGGCAGTACCCAGGCCGGCATGGTGGTGGGCTTTGCCGCCGATGGTAGGGCGCAGCGGGTGATTGGCGTCGATGCCTCGGCCAAGCCGGAGCAGACCAAGGCGCAGATTTTGCGTATCGCCCGGCATACCGCAGAACTGGTTGACCTGGGTCGGGAAATCACTGAAGAGGATGTGGTGCTCGACACTCGCTTCGCCTACCCCGAGTACGGCCTGCCCAACGACGGCACGCTGGAAGCCATTCGCCTGTGCGGTCGTTTGGAGGGCGTGCTGACCGACCCGGTTTACGAGGGCAAGTCGATGCACGGGATGATCGAAATGGTCCGCCGCGGCGAATTCCCGGAAGGCTCCAAGGTGCTGTATGCCCACCTGGGCGGCGTACCTGCTCTGAACGCCTACAGCTTCCTGTTCCGCAATGGTTGATTGACCCGGGAGCCTCTAAGCGAGGTGCCCGGTTGCCGCAGGCTCGGTACTGCCCACAAGGCGTGTTCCGGGCCTGCGGTTTTTATTTTTTCCGCTGTTCAGACCGTGATCCTTGTCAGGCGGTCCAGCGACAGGCGCCCGCTGCCGCGCACGGCGATGTACAGCGCAAGGCCTGCGAGGACCACCGGGTACTCGATGCCGCGGTCGATCCAGGGCCAGGTCGGGCCGAGTGCGTAGCAGATCCCGAGCATTTCCACGGCCATGGCCAGGGCAATCGGGCGGCTGAGCAGGCCCAGCGTCAGCATCAGCGCGCCGAGGGTTTCCAGGAGCATGACCAGCATCGCCAGTTCCTCGGCGAAGGGCAGGCCCATGACATTGCCGATCAGGTTGATCGAACCGGCCATCGGGTCGGCCATCGAGCCGTGGCCTGTGCCAAGGAGCTTGGGCAGGCCGTGGGTCAGCATTACCAGGCCGAAGCCGCAGCGCAGCAGGACGTAGAGCCAGGGCTCGGCGTGGCTGTAGAGGCGTCCGAGGGAAGGAAACAGCAAACGTTCCGGTGTGTGATCTGCCATTGGTAGGCCTCGATAGGGGAAGCGTTACCCATGATGGCGGTTGGGCGACTTGGGATAAACCCAGGCTGGTTGGCTTGTCTGTTCCAAAATCTTCAACAATTTTGAAGTCGTGGCGGTAGGTTCGGGGTTGGCGATTCCGGCTGGATGAGCCCCACTCTTCACATTGTCGAGTTACTTGTGGGGCGGGACTTTCAGCGAGTGTGCGGGCAGCAACTGCGGCCCGCTCCTTCACCTCAGGCTTGGTGGACTTCGACGGTCAGGTGCCGTATTTCATGAACCGGCAGCAGTCGTTCACGAATGGTTGAGACGCGGGTGTCAGCTTGGCCGATAACGCTGACGATCGCTGCGTGAGCGTCGGGCCCGACACGCCAGACATGCAGATCGCAGATACGGACGTCACCCGGCTGCTCAATGAACGCGCGGATTTCCTGCGCGACGTGATCATCGGTTTTGTCCAAAAGCACACCGGCGGTCACTTTCATCAGGTTCCATGACCAACGACCGATTACCAAAGCGCCTACGATACCCATCACCGGGTCGAGCCAGACCCAACCCAGGTACTTGCCCGCCAGCAGGGCGACGATGGCGAGAACCGAAGTCAATGCATCGGCGAGGACATGCACATAGGCTGATCGCAGATTGTTATCGCCGGTGCTGTGTCCGTGGCTGTGTCCATGATCATGGTCATGGTCATGGTCGTGGTGGTGATCATGGTGGTGCCCGTGCCCCAGCAACAACGCACTCACGATGTTCACCAGCAAGCCAACGACGGCGATTGCGATGGCCGTGCCGAATTGCACTTCGTTGGGTTGCATCAAGCGCACGACCGACTCAGCACCCACTCCCAGGGCAACAAGCCCCAGGATCAACGCCGAGGCGAACCCACCCAGGTCACCGACCTTGCCGGTACCAAAACTGAACCGTGAATTGGTGGCGTGCCGCTTTGCGTATGCATAGGCGGCTGCGGCAATGCCGAGCGCACCGGCGTGCGTGGCCATGTGGAAACCGTCGGCCAGTAGAGCCATCGATCCGGTGATGTAGCCGGCGGCAATTTCACCCACCATCATCACAACGGTCAGCAAGACCACCCAGAGCGTGCGCTTCGCATTCTCTTCGTGGGAGGCGCCGAGAAAATCATGGTCGTGGAGCGTTGTCGTCGTATTCATTGCTTGGGTGTCCGAGGTCATTTTGAGTAGCGCTGGATTGCTTCCAGCAGTTCCTCCACTCCCTTGCTGCGCTCTTCGTCAGTGAGCGAAGGAGCAGCCACATGCGCCCTGGCGTGATCCCTGATGATCTCGTCCAGCAGTCCATTCATCGCTCCACGTGTCGAGGCCACCAGGAGCAGGGTCTTGGCGCAGTCCTCATCTTCCTCAAGCGCTTTTTCAATGGCGTGCACCTGCCCGGCAATGCGTTTGACGCGTTTGAGCAGCGCGTCCTTGTTCGATGTGAGATGGCCCATACCATACTCCCCCTAGGTATATTTGCGCGAAGATTGTCATACCCCACCCCCCCTATGCAAGGGCGCAGTATTCAGCGGGTGCTATTTGACGAAGCGCGCACCGACCGACAGACAGGCTTGAGCAAGGGCGATCGATCGGCCGGACGAATCCAAGCAAATGACCCAGTACGGGTGACCGCTACCTCGGGCTGTTCCAAGCCCGTCTCGGCCAGCGCATACCTCTCAAGCAGGATCGTGCATGTCGACCGCAGGAATGGCATAACCTAACCCGGCCCAGGCTTCTTACTCTTGCTTCACCACCTGCCTACCGGCGGTGGCCTTCAAGCAAGAAACAGGAGTGGAAAAATGCACGGCATCGAACAAAAAGTCATCGTGATCACTGGCGCCAGCAGTGGTATTGGCGAAGCAACCGCTCGCCTGCTGGCCAGTAAAGGCGCTCGCGTGGTGTTGGGTGCCCGCCGCACCGATCGGCTGGAAGCGCTGGCCAACGAGATTCGCTCAGCAGGTGGTGTCGCTGATGTACTGGCGCTGGACGTCACCAGCCTGAATGACATGCAGTCCTTCATCGACTTCGCTGTCCAGTTGCATGGCCGCGTCGATGTGCTCATCAACAACGCCGGCGTGATGCCGCTTTCGAAACTCGAAGCGCTCAAGGTCGATGAGTGGAACCGCATGATTGATGTCAACATTCGTGGCGTGCTGCACGGCATTGCCGCAACGCTGCCCCTCATGCAAGAACAACGCGCCGGCCAGATCATCAATATTGCCTCCATTGGCGCCTACGCTGTGAGCCCGACCGCTGCGGTGTACTGCGCTACCAAATATGCCGTACGGGCCATTTCCGAGGGTTTGCGCCAGGAGGTGGGAGGGGACATCCGGGTCACCGTCATTGCACCAGGCGTCACCGAGTCCGAGCTGGCCGAAAGCATTTCCGATGAGGGCGGGCGTGCCGAGATGCGTGAGTTCCGCAAGATCGCGATTCCAGCCTCGGCGATTGCCCGGGCGATCGCCTACGCCGTAGAACAGCCCGCGGATGTCGATGTCAGCGAACTGATCGTGCGTCCAACCGCAAGTCCATTCTGAATGTCCGGTCGACAGCGAGGAAATGCCATGGGTAAACCATTTGGAGATCAGGGCAAGTATGTTGGCATGTGGGTAACGGCTGACGGTCGCATTCGCCATGAGCTCTTGCCTGGCGGCCGCTATGACGAAGCCCGCGGGGGGCAACGAAGTGCCTACCAAGGTCGGTACTGGCTGGAGGGTGATCACATCGAGTATGTGGATGACACCGGCTTTACAGCCGACGGGGAGTTTCGCAGCAACGTGCTGTATCACGCAGGGATGGTTCTCTATCCCGAGCGTTGAAGCGCCGGCCGGAATGGAGACATTCCGGCTTTTTTAATCCCTTGCCTTTCAGAACTCGCGTCCATAGCGGGCGCTCTCACCTCTACCCGCGACCCCGCGAACGGCCTCACTGGCGACAGCCTGGGCTTGAACTCAAGCCCACCCCTGTGAGACCAATGCCCGAAATGGCTCGTTCGGGCCGGCTTACTCACTGAGGCGACGATTCTCATGGATGTTATAGAGCGGACTTCAGCCCACGGTCTGGAGGCTTACATCCGGGGCGAGCGGCTTGCCGCCTCTGACGTTCTGGCCGATCGGGATATGTTGGTGCAGATCTTCAACCGGGAACGTCAGGAAGACAGCGTTATCGTGCCCGCCGTAGCCGAGCCCTTGCTGGTGTGGATCATCTCGGGAAATGCTGCCGTCCAGGAGCGTGAGCTGGACGGCGACTGGCAATGTAGCCAGGTGTCCAAAGGTGATTTTTTCTTGACTACCTCGGCTCGGCCTTACGAGATGCGCTGGCGTGTGAACGGCGCAGAACCCTTCGAAGTCATGCATGTCTACCTCGGCATTCCGCTGTTGGAAAAAGCCATTCATGAAGTGCTGGGCGGCGCTGTGGAAGCGGTTCGACTACGTGAAGTCTCGGGTGGGCGTGACGATGGGTTGTCCGTCCTGCTGGAGCAAGTTCGCCTGGAGCTGACGGGGCACAGGGCTAGCCCTCTTTATCTTCAAGGCCTGGCCCAGTGCATCGCCATTCATCTCTCACGCAACTATCTGGACAGCGCAGCGGACGATATCGTGCGCCGCAACGCATTGCCCGCTTACAAGCTGCGCCGCGTGCAGTCGGCGATGGAAGCCAATCTGGCGGCGGAGTTCAACCTCGGGCACTTGGCCGAAATAGCCGGGATGAGTGAGTACCACTTCAGCCGGCTGTTCAAAAAAGCCGCTGGTTATTCGCCGTCGCAGTTCTTTATCAGGCTGAGGATGGCAAGAGCCCGGCAGCTGCTGGTCGAAACGGATCAGAGCGTGATCGATATAGGCTTGGAGGTCGGCTACAGCAGTCCAAGCCATTTTTCTCAGGTGTTCAAACGTGAGGTTGGCGTCACGCCCACTCAGTACCGCAAACAGTGAGTGGGCGCGCCAATCAGCCTTAACCGACCGGGACGCTCATGCCGCCATCGGCCATGACCACCGAACCGACGATGAAACTGGCGCGCTCGGAGGCCAGGAAAGAGACGATCTCGGCGATCTCTTCGGGGGCTGCAGCCCGACCGATCGGCGCGGACTTGCCATGTTCCTGCAGGAATCCACGACCGTCTTCCATGAAGTGGTTCAGGAGGTTGGTCACCACATCCCCTACGCCAATTGCATTGACCCGAATACCATGCTCGATCGCTTCCAGCGCTTGGGTGCGTGTCAACTGCGCCAGCGCGCCCTTGGAGGCGGTATAGGCCGCGATACCGGGGAAGGCGAAGTAGGACGCGTAAGAGGCAATGTTCACGATCGCGCCGCTCTTTTGCTTGATCATCGCCTTCATTGCCTCGCGGGAGTGAAGGAACGCACCGGTCACGTTGGTCTGCATCTGCCATTCCCACTCTTCGCGGGTCATTTCGATCAGGGGCTTGTACAGGATGCGACCGGCGTTATTGACCAGCACGTCAAGCTTGCCGAACTTCTCTACCGCCAGTGCCACTGCTTGCTCGGCAGAACCGTCAACGGTGATATCGGCGACGAAAGGAACCAGGCCAGGACGCTCGAGGGCATTGACTGCCGGTTCGATGTCCTCGGCGATGACTTTCGCACCACGAGCGTGAAGGAGTTCGGCGATGGCCCTACCGATGCCGCTAGCCGCGCCGGTCACCAGCACTACCTTGCCTGCCACTTCGTTTGGGGTTGGGGTGATGTCAGTCATTTCATGTCTCCAAGTCAGGAATGGGTTGTCGCTTTCGACGGGGCCAATTTCACGCTTTTCAACATTCAACGCTTTGGCGACCTTGCTCTGCCTATTGGAGTTTTGCTTCTTTGCGGCCAGACAGGTGCGGTCGACCGTCATGCTCTTTCCATCAGTTGCCCTGCGCCAAAGAGCGCCCATGCAGACAATGGCATCTATGCCGATGGCAAATGCGTAAGCTTAAATGACCCGCAGGGCGCACCCCAGCAACGTGGACGCGAATATTACCTTCAGGGACAGGGGCGAGGGGCAAGTGCAATTCTGCACGCAGGGCACCCCAGCCCTGCATGAGGAGGTTACAACCCCGCTACCTGCCCATAGGCTGGCACCGGGGATGTCAGTGGGTTCGTACTAGACGTTGAAGCGGAAGTGCATCACGTCGCCATCCTTGACGATGTAGTCCTTGCCTTCCAGGCGCCATTTGCCGGCTTCCTTGGCGCCGCTTTCACCCTTGAACTGGATGAAGTCGTTGTAGGCCACCACTTCGGCGCGGATGAAGCCTTTCTCGAAGTCGGTGTGGATCACGCCGGCTGCTTGTGGGGCGGTGGCGCCCACGCGGACGGTCCAGGCGCGCACTTCCTGTACGCCAGCGGTGAAGTAGGTCTGCAGGTTGAGCAGCTCGTAGCCGGCGCGGATCACGCGGTTCAGGCCAGGCTCTTCCAGGCCAAGTTCCTCAAGGAACATGTCCTTCTCTTCACCGTCTTCCAGCTCGGCAAGCTCGGCTTCGATCTTGTTGCACACCGGCACCACGACCGCGCCTTCTTCCTCGGCAATGGCCTTCACCACGTCCAGGTGCGGGTTGTTCTCGAAGCCGTCTTCGGCCACGTTGGCGATGTACATCACCGGCTTGCTGGTGAGCAGGTGGAAGCCGCGAATGACCGCCTTCTCGTCGTCGGCCATGTGCTTCATCAGGCTGCGCGCAGGCTTGCCCTCGGTGAAGTGCGGGATGAGCTTCTCGAGGATGGCTTTCTGCGCCAGGGCTTCCTTGTCGCCGCCCTTGGCGTTGCGGGCGACCTTCTGCAGCTGCTTCTCGCAGCTGTCGAGGTCGGCGAAGATCAGCTCGAGGTCGATGATCTCGATGTCACGCTTGGGGTCGACGCTGTTGGAAACGTGGATAACGTTCTCGTCTTCGAAGCAGCGCACCACGTGGGCGATTGCGTCGGTCTCGCGGATGTTGGCGAGGAACTTGTTGCCCAGGCCTTCGCCTTTCGATGCGCCGGCCACCAGACCTGCGATGTCGACGAATTCCATGGTGGTCGGCAGGATGCGGTTAGGCTTGACGATTTCCGCGAGCGCCGCCAGGCGCGCATCGGGCATCGGCACGATGCCGCTGTTCGGCTCGATGGTGCAGAAGGGGAAGTTCTCCGCCGCGATACCGGACTTGGTCAGGGCGTTGAACAGGGTGGACTTGCCGACGTTGGGCAGGCCGACGATGCCGCAATTGAAACCCATGGGTATTCCCCTCTCTAGGAAATCAGGCCTTCTGGCTGTGCAGTTCGCGCATCGCCTTGGCGAAGTCGCCAGCGAGTACATCCGGCAGCACGCCGAGGGCAAAATCGATGCTGGCGTCGAGCTTCTCCTGCTCGGCGCGCGGCGCGCGGCCCAGGACGAAGTTGGAGACCAGTTTGGCGTCGCCCGGGTGGCCAATGCCAAGCCGCAGGCGGTGGAAGTCGTTCTGGTTGCCGAGCTGCGCGATGATGTCGCGCAGGCCGTTGTGCCCACCATGGCCGCCGCCTTTCTTGAGCTTGGCGACGCCGGGGGGCAGGTCGAGTTCGTCGTGCGCCACCAGGATCGCTTCCGGCTTGATGCGGAAGAAATTGGCCAGGGCCGCCACGGCTTGGCCGCTGCGGTTCATGTAGGTGGTGGGGATGAGCAGGCGAACATCGTTGCCCTGATGGCTGAACTTTGCCGTCAGGCCGAAATACTTTTTGTCGGCGCAAAGCGAAACGCGCTGGGCGCTGGCAATACGCTCAACGAAAAGAGCCCCTGCGTTATGCCGGGTCTGTTCGTATTCGGGGCCGGGGTTACCCAGGCCGACGATCAACTGGATGGCGGTCACGTCAGGGGCTCTTTCCTTGGAGTTGGTGGGCTACAGTGCGCGCGGCACTGTAACCCGATCAACGCCGGCGTGCGAGTGGATTACTCGGCAGCGCCTTCTTCAGCAGCTTCGGCGGAAACGCGCGGAGCGTGAACGTTGGCAACAGCTTTGTCATCACCGTGGGCCAGAGCGACGAACTCTACGCCTTTCGGAGCTTTCAGGTCCGACAGGTGGATGATGGTGCCGATTTCGGCCTTGCTCAGGTCAACTTCGATGAACTCTGGCAGGTCCTTGGCTTCGCAGGACACTTCGATCTCGGACTCAACGTGGGAGATCTCGCCGCCTTTCTTGATCGGGGCTTCTTCACCAACGAAGTGAACCGGAACCTTGGCGGTCAGCTTCTGGCCAGCAACGACGCGAACGAAGTCGGCGTGCATGATGAAGCCTTTGGCTGGGTGGCGCTGCAGGGCCTTGACGATGACGTCTTGCTTGGTGCCGTCAACGTTCAGTTGCAGAACGTGGCTGAAGGCAGCTTCGTCTTCGAACAGCTTGGCGATTTCCTTGGCAACGATGGTCAGGGACTGGGCGTCCTTGTTGCCACCGTAGACAACGGCTGGGATGCTGGCGGAGTGACGCAGGCGGCGGCTCGCACCTTTCCCCAGGTCAGTACGCGCTTGGGCGTTCAGGGTGAAATCAGTCATTTTGCTTCTCCAAATTAGCCTCCCGAAAGGCGTTTGCGACCAGCGCCAGACGGGGATGGCAAAAAAGCCCCGCCCCAACGAAATGCTGGGGCGGGGCGCTTCATATCAACACGGGTTCCGCGTTAGCGGAACATCGCGCTGATCGATTCTTCATTGCTGATGCGGCGTACCGCCTCAGCGACAACCGGTGCGATATCCAGCTGGCGGATACGGTCACAGGCTTGAGCAGCGGCGGACAGCGGGATGGTGTTGGTCACCACCAGCTCGTCGAGCACCGACTTCTCGATGTTCTCGATTGCACGGCCCGACAGTACCGGATGCGTGCAATAGGCGTAGACCTTGGCAGCGCCGTGGTCTTTCAGGGCCTTGGCCGCGTGGCACAGGGTGCCGGCGGTGTCGACCATGTCGTCAACCAGGATGCAGGTGCGTCCTTCGACGTCGCCGATGATATGCATCACTTCGGAGTGGTTGGCCTTCTCGCGGCGTTTGTCGATGATACCCAGGTCGACGCCCAGGGACTTGGCGACAGCGCGTGCACGCACCACGCCACCGATGTCCGGGGAGACGATCATCAGGTTATCGAAACGCTGGTCTTCGATGTCGTCGACCAGTACGGGCGAACCGTAGATGTTGTCGACGGGGATATCGAAGAAACCCTGGATCTGGTCAGCGTGCAGGTCGACGGTGAGAACACGGTCGATACCCACGACAGTGAGCATGTCAGCGACGACTTTGGCGCTGATGGCTACACGTGCCGAACGCGGACGGCGGTCCTGGCGGGCGTATCCGAAGTAGGGAATCACGGCGGTGATTCGCGAAGCTGAGGAGCGGCGGAAGGCGTCGGCCATCACTACCAGTTCCATCAGGTTGTCGTTGGTCGGGGCGCAGGTCGGCTGAATGATAAACACGTCCTTACCACGGACGTTTTCATTAATCTCAGTGCTGATTTCGCCGTCGGAGAATTTACCGACAGAAACATCACCCAGTGGGATATGCAGCTGACGTACGACACGCCGAGCCAGATCGGGGTTGGCATTCCCCGTGAAGACCATCATCTTGGACACGCGCAGTACCTGAAGGCTGAGGGTAACCTGGATGAGTATAAGGAAAATGGCAGGGGCGGCTGGATTCGAACCAACGCATGGCAGGATCAAAACCTGCTGCCTTACCGCTTGGCGACGCCCCTGTATCTGTTGCTGCGAGCGCTAGGCACTCGACTTCTTGATCAGACTTTGCAGCTCACGATGCAACATCGAAATGTTGCTTCCCTTAGCCACAAACCCTGTATGGGTCGCTGAAAGAAGGGCCAGAACTCTACCAGCTTCGGCTTTGCTTGGGAAGGCCCCAAACACGCAACTTCCAGTGCCGGTCATTCGAGCCTTCGTATATTTACCCAGTGAATTCAACGCATTGCGAACTTCTGGGTAACGCTGCTCGACCACCGGTTGGCAGTCATTTCGACTGTTTCCCTCGGGAACGGGGCGCATCTTAAGGGGGAGGGAATCACGTGTCAACTCTGGATGCGAAAAAATTTCCGCTGTGCTGACAGACACTTGCGGCACCAGCACGACATACCAGGGCTCCTCGGGGTCGACCGGTTCGAGCAGTTCGCCGACACCCGAGGCGAAAGCCGCATGGCCGCGCACGAACACCGGCACGTCGGCACCGAGGGTCAGGCCCAGGGCGGCCAGGCGGTCTTCGCTCCAGTCCAGCTGCCAGAGGTGATGCAGCGCCAGCAGGGTGGTGGCGGCATCGGAACTGCCGCCACCGATACCGCCGCCCATGGGCAGCACCTTGTGCAGCCAGATGTCGGCGCCGAGGGCGGTGCCGGACTGCTCCTGCAGCTGGCGCGCTGCGCGCACGATCAGGTTGCTGTCGTGGGGCACGTCGGTCAGCTCGCTGTGCAGCTTGATCTGGCCGTCTTCCCGCAGGGCGAAGCTCAATTCGTCGCCGTGGTCGAGGAACTGGAACACGGTTTCCAGCTCGTGGTAGCCGTCGGGGCGACGGCCAATGATGTGCAGCCACAGGTTGAGCTTGGCGGGGGCGGGCAGGGTGAGCTTGTCCACGGGCTTAGTGGCCAAGCTGGCGCGGTTGCCAGTCCTTGACCACCAGGGTCACGTCGATGTTCTGGCCATGCAGCTTCAGGCGCTCGGGCAGCCAGTAGCCGTTCTGCTCGGTATAGCTCAGGTACTGCACCTGCCAGCCATCCTGGTTGAGGCTGGCCAGGCGGCTGTCGCCGTCCAGGGTCAGCTGGCTCTTGCTGTCGGGAGCGGGCAGGCCGCGCACCCACCAGACCAGATGCGACACCGGCAGTCGCCAGCCGAGCTGTTCTTCAAGCAGTGCCTCGGGATTGGCGGCCTCGAAGCGGCCCTGGTTGGCCACCTCCAGGACCACGCCGCCAGGGCGTCCGGTCAGGCGGGCGGCGCCGCGGCCCAGTGGGCCGGCCAGGCGGATGTCGTAGTAGTCCTGGCGTTGCAGCCAGAACAGCGTACCGCTGCCGGAATCGCGCGGCGCGCGAATGCCGACCTTGCCGTCGATCTGCCAGCCGTCGAGGCTGCTCAACCGCTCTTTATGGGCGCGCCACTGCTGTGGGTCGCCCTCGCCTTGCAGGGCTTCGCGGGTGCCGAAGCCGGCACAGCCGGCCAGCAGGGCAATCAGGGTGAAGGTGATGCAATGACGCAGGAACATGGCTTAGAGGGTCTCGGATCCGGTCAGGCGCAGGATGGTCTTGCGCAGGATAGGGCTGTCGGGCTGGGCTTCGAAGGCCTTGGCCCAGACCTGGCGGGCTTCGCGGCGCTCGCCCTTGGCCCACAGCACTTCGCCCAGGTGGGCTGCGATCTCGTGATCGGGGAAGCGCTCCAGGGCTTGGCGCAGCAGGCGCTCGGCTTCGGCCAGGTTGCCCAGGCGGTAGTTGACCCAGCCAAGGCTGTCGAGCACGGCCGGGTCTTCGGGTGTCAGCTGGTGGGCCTTCTCGATCAGTGCCTTGGCTTCGGCGTAGCGGGTGGTGCGGTCCGCCAGGGTGTAGCCCAGGGCATTGAGGGCCATGGCGTTCTCGGGCTCGCGGCGGATGATGGCGCGCAGGTCCTTTTCCATTTCGGCCAGGTCGCCGCGCTTCTCGGCCAGCATGGCGCGGGTGTAGAGCAGGTTGAGGTCGTCGGGGTAGCGCTTGATCGCTTGTTGCAGCACCTGGTCGGCCTGGGCCTCCTTGGCATTGTTGCCCAGGCTTTCGGCTTCGATCAGGTACAGCTGGATGGCATAGTCGGGCTGCGCTTCGCGGGCTTCGGCGAGCAGGCGCGAGGCTTCGGCACTGCGGCCGTTGGCGATCAGGATGTCGGCCTGGCGCAGCTGCGCGGCCAGGTAGTCGGGGCCTGGGCCGACCAGGGCGTATTCGCGCAGGGCGGCGGCCGGGGTGTTGAGTTCTTCGCGGATGCGCCCCAGGTTCAGGTGTGCGGCATCGACGTTGCTGTCGCGCTCGACCAGCTCTTGCAGGTAGCCTTCGGCTTCTTCCCAGTCCTTGTTCTCCATGCACACCAGGGCCAGGGAGTAGCGCAGCTCGTCATCGTCGGGGTACAGCTGGACCAGGTTCTCGAACTCGGCCTTGGCGTCGAGGATGCGGTCCTGCTCAACCAGGGTGCGCGCGTAGGTCAGGCGCAGGCGCTTGTCGTCCGGGTTGTCGCGGATGGCGCCGCGCAGCAGCGGCAGGGCCTCGGGGCCTCGGTCCAGGGCCTGGAGCAGGCGTGCACGCAGCAACACCGGGGCGATCTCGCCGTTCTGTGCCGGGTGGCTTTCGAGCAGCTCCAGGGCTTCTTCGCTCTTGCCGTCCTGGTTCAGCAACAGGGCCTTGCCGAACAGCAGTTGGCCGTTTTCCGGGTACTTCACCAGCAGCCGGTCGAAGCTCTGCATCAGGCCGTCGCGGGTGCTCTGGTCGGTTTCGGCAGCGGCGAGGGCGAGGAAGTCGAAGTGCGTGTCGCCCTGGCCCTGGAGCACTTTCTCCATGTAGGCCATGGCGTCGTCGTAGCGGCCGGCGCGGGCCAGCTGGATGGCGGCGGCGCGTTGTGCGTCGAGGTTCTCGGCATCGTTGCGAGCCCAGATGAGTGCGGTGTCCAGGGCAGGCTCGTCGGCACCGAGGTACTCGGCGATGCGGTAGGCGCGTTCGGAAACCGCAGGATCCTGGGTTTTCTCGGCCTGGTTGACGTAGTTGGCCAGGGCGATGTCGAAGCGGTTGCGCTGGCCGGCCAGCTCCGCCACCAGCAGGCTGTAGAGCGTGTCCTGCTTGAACGAGCCATACACCATGGGCTTTTCCGGCGCGCCTTTGCCAGCCTCGGCGACAGGCACTGGCGCCTCGTCTTTCTGCGGGGCCAGGCTTTGGCAGCCCTGGAGCAGGGCAAGGGCTAGCAGCAATGCGTAGGATCTGTTCATAGAGGCTTTAGAAGGGCTTACCGGCGGTCGGGGCATCATGACACAAGCTGGGTGGCAAACCCACCCGCGTTGCGGCGCGTCTGTTGGGACAACGGGGTGGCAGCGTCGTTCTACGCGCGGATGCACACAATAGTGTCCTTGCATGACGACAATAGCGAACGGTGGTTGTCCTGAAACCTGCGAAGTAGGAGAATTATCGGCTTCATGTCACAACCAGCGACCTTGCATGGCCTTTCTTGCCCTTGGTATCAACCATAAGACTGCCTCGGTAGACGTACGCGAGCGCGTGGCGTTTACCCCCGAGCAGCTGGTCGATGCCCTGCAGCAACTCTGCCGACTGACCGACAGCCGCGAGGCAGCGATCCTCTCCACCTGCAACCGCAGCGAGCTCTATATAGAGCAGGACCACCTGTCGGCCGACGCCGTGTTGCAGTGGCTGGCCTCCTACCATCGCCTGAGCCTCGATGAGCTGCGCGCCAGCGCCTACGTGCACGAAGAGCACGATGCGGTACGGCATATGATGCGCGTGGCATCCGGCCTCGACTCGCTGGTGCTGGGCGAGCCGCAGATCCTCGGCCAGATGAAGTCGGCCTACGCCGTGGCCCGCGAGGCGGGCACCGTTGGTCCATTGCTGGGAAGACTGTTCCAGGCCACCTTCAACGCCGCCAAGCAGGTCCGTACCGACACCGCCATCGGGGAGAACCCCGTATCGGTGGCGTTCGCCGCCGTCAGCCTGGCCCGGCAGATCTTCTCCGACCTTGGCCGTAGCCAGGCGCTGCTGATCGGTGCTGGCGAAACCATCACCCTGGTTGCCCGCCACCTGCACGAGCAGGGGGTCAAGCGCATCGTCGTGGCCAACCGTACCCTGGAGCGGGCGAGTACCCTTGCCGAGCAGTTCGGCGCCCATGCCGTGCTGTTGGCCGATATCCCCCAGGAACTGGCCAACAGCGACATCGTCATCAGTTCTACTGCCAGCCAGTTGCCGATCCTCGGCAAGGGCGCGGTGGAAAGTGCGCTGAAGCAGCGTCGGCACAAGCCGATCTTCATGGTCGATATCGCCGTGCCGCGGGATATCGAACCGCAGGTAGGCGAACTGGACGACGTCTACCTCTATACCGTCGATGACCTGCACGAGGTGGTTGCGGAAAACCTCAAGAGCCGCCAGGGCGCGGCCCAGGCTGCCGAAGAGCTGGTCAGCGTGGGGGCTGACGAGTTCATGGTGCGCCTGCGCGAGCTGGCCGCGGTGGACGTGCTCAAGGCCTATCGCCAGCAAAGCGAGCGCACCCGCGACGAAGAATTGCAAAAGGCCCTGCGCCTGCTGGCCAATGGCAGCAACCCCGAGGATGTGCTGGCCCAGCTGGCGCGGGGCCTGACCAACAAATTGTTGCATGCACCCAGCGTGCAACTGAAAAAGCTCTCTGCCGAAGGCCGCGTCGATGCGCTGGCCATGGCTCAGGAACTCTTTGCCCTCAACGAGGGCTCGACGGACAAGACCCCGCAATGAAAGCGTCGCTGCTGAAAAAACTGGAGATCCTCCAGGACCGCTTTGAAGAACTCACCGCGCTGCTCGGTGACGCCGAAGTCATTTCCGACCAGACCCGTTTCCGCGCCTATTCGCGCGAATATGCCGAGGTCGAGCCGGTATTCGTCGCCTACAAGCAGTGGCGTACAGTGCAGGACGACCTGGAGGGCGCCCAGGCCCTGCTCAAGGACAGCGACCCGGACATGCGCGAAATGGCCGTGGAGGAAGTTCGCGAAGCCAAGGAGCAACTGCTGGAGCTGGAGTCGCAACTGCAACGCATGCTGTTGCCCAAGGACCCCAACGATGGACGCAACGTGTTCCTGGAAATTCGTGCCGGCACCGGTGGCGACGAGGCGGCGATCTTCTCCGGCGACCTGTTCCGCATGTACTCGCGCTACGCCGAGAAGCGTGGCTGGCGCCTGGAAATCCTTTCGGAAAACGAGGGCGAGCACGGCGGCTACAAGGAAATCATCGCCCGGGTCGAGGGTGACAGTGTCTACGGCAAGCTGAAGTTCGAGTCGGGCGCGCACCGCGTGCAGCGGGTGCCCGAGACCGAGTCCCAGGGGCGCATCCACACCTCGGCCTGCACGGTGGCCGTGTTGCCCGAACCCGACGAGCAGGTGGCGATCGAGATCAACCCCGCCGACTTGCGCGTCGACACCTACCGCGCCTCGGGCGCAGGCGGGCAGCACGTCAACAAGACCGACTCGGCCATCCGCATCACCCACTTGCCCACCGGCATCGTGGTGGAGTGCCAGGAAGAACGCTCCCAGCACAAGAACCGGGCCCGGGCGATGTCCTGGCTGTCGGCCAAGCTCAACGACATGCAGACCAGCGCCGCGCAGAACGCCATCGCCAGCGAGCGCAAGCTGCTGGTCGGCTCGGGCGACCGTTCCGAGCGCATCCGTACCTACAATTACCCTCAGGGGCGCGTGACCGACCACCGCATCAACCTGACCCTGTATTCCCTCGACGACGTGCTGGCCGGTGGGGTCGATGCCGTGATCGAACCCTTGCTGGCCGAATACCAGGCCGATCAACTGGCCGCCCTGGGGGACTGATGACCATCATCGCCAGCCTGCTGCGCAATGCGCAGTTGCCCGACTCGCCTACCGAGCGCCTGGACGCCGAACTGCTGCTGGCCGCCGCCCTGGGCAAGTCGCGCAGCTTCCTGCACACCTGGCCCGAGCGCATTGTCAGCAGCGAGGCCGCCGACACCTTCGCCAGCTACCTGGCGCGCCGCCGTGCTGGCGAGCCAGTGGCGTATATTCTCGGGCAGCAGGGGTTCTGGAAGCTTGACCTCGAAGTCGCACCGCATACCTTGATCCCCCGTCCGGAAACCGAGCTGCTGGTGGAAGCTGCGCTGGAGCTGGTGCCCGCCGCTGCGGCCAAGGTGCTTGACCTGGGCACCGGCACCGGTGCCATCGCCCTGGCCCTGGCCAGCGAACGCCCTGCCTGGCAGGTAACTGCCGTGGACCGTATCGAAGACGCCGTGGCCCTGGCCGAGCGCAACCGCCAGCGGCTGGGCCTGAATAACGCCAAGGTGCTTGCCAGCCACTGGTACGGCAGCCTCGCCGGCGAGCGCTACGACCTGATCCTGAGCAACCCACCCTACATCGCAGCGCTCGACCCGCACCTGGCCGCGGGCGATGTGCGCTTCGAGCCGAGCAGCGCGCTGGTCGCGGGCAACGATGGCCTGGATGACCTGCGGGTGATCGTCGCCCAGGCGCCGCAGCACCTGTTGCCGGGCGGCTGGCTGTTGCTCGAGCATGGTTACGATCAGGCCGAGGCGGTGCGCGGGCTGTTGTCCGCCCAAGGCTTCGTCGAGGTGAGCAGCCGCGTCGACCTGGCCGGGCATGCCCGCATCAGCCTGGGGCGTCTGCCATGCTGAGCGACCAGGAGCTGTTGCGTTACAGTCGGCAGATCTTGCTGTCCCAGGTCGATATCGACGGCCAGTTGCGGCTCAAGCAGAGCAAGGCGCTGGTGGTCGGCCTCGGCGGTCTGGGCTCGCCGGTGGCGCTGTACCTGGCGGCGGCCGGTGTCGGTGAACTGCACCTGGCGGACTTCGACACGGTCGACCTGACCAACCTGCAACGCCAGGTCATTCATGACAGCGCCAGCGTCGGCATGAGCAAGGTCGACTCGGCGTTGCAGCGTTTGCAGGCGATCAACCCGGAAATTTCCCTGGTCGCCCATCGCCAGGCGCTGGACCAGGACTCCCTCGCCGCCGCAGTGACGGCGGTCGACCTGGTGCTCGATTGCAGCGACAACTTCGCCACCCGCGAGGCGGTCAACGCGGCTTGCGTCGCGGCAGGCAAGCCGCTGGTCAGCGGCGCTGCCATCCGCCTGGAAGGGCAGTTGTCGGTGTTCGACCCACGCCGTGACCACAGCCCTTGCTATCACTGCCTGTATGGCCACGGCAGCGAAGCCGAGTTGACCTGCAGCGAAGCCGGGGTCATCGGCCCACTGGTAGGGCTGGTGGGCAGCCTGCAGGCGCTGGAGGCGCTGAAGCTGCTGGCCGGTTTCGGCGAGCCGCTGGTGGGGCGCCTGTTGCTGATCGACGCCCTGGGCACGCGCATGCGCGAGCTGCGGGTCAAACGCGACCCTGCCTGCGCCGTGTGCGGTCCACGCCATGGTTGAGCGTTCTGCGCCGGTCGGCGTAATGGATTCCGGGGTCGGCGGGCTGTCGGTGCTCGGCGAGATCCAGCGCCTGTTGCCCGCCGAGTCGCTGCTGTACGTGGCCGACTGCGGGCATGTGCCGTATGGCGAGAAGTCTGCCGACTATATCCGCCAGCGCTGCCGCCATATTGCCGGGTTCTTCCGCGAGCAAGGTGCCAAGGCCATGGTGCTGGCATGCAATACCGCCACGGTGGCGGCGGTGGCCGACCTGCGCGAGCTTTACCCGGACTGGCCGCTGGTGGGCATGGAGCCCGCTGTCAAACCTGCTGCCGCCGCCACCCGCTCCGGCGTGGTCGGGGTGCTGGCCACCACCGGTACCTTGCAGAGCGCCAAGTTCGCGGCATTGCTTGACCGTTTCGCCAGCGATGTACAGGTGATTACCCAGCCTTGTCCGGGGCTGGTGGAATTGATCGAGACCGGCGACCTTGCCAGCCCGGTGCTGCGCCAGTTGCTGCTCGGCTATGTGCAGCCTTTGCTGGATGCTGGTTGCGACACCTTGATCCTCGGCTGCACCCACTATCCCTTCCTACGCCCGCTGCTGGCCGAAATGGTTCCGCAGGACGTGGCCATCATCGACACCGGCGCCGCCGTCGCTCGCCAGCTGGAGCGTCTGCTGGCGGCCCGTGGGCTGCTGGCACAAGGGCCGGCCCGCGAGGCTGCGTTCTGGAGCAGCGCCAACCCTGCCAGCCTGCAAGCCATCCTGCCGCTGCTGTTCAAGCGCCCCGGCAGCGTCCAGGCGTTCTCGCTCTAACCTTCCCTCATTTGGCTCTACAGTCCCTTGAATGCGGCCAGCGCGCGTTGACGGCTGCTGTCCAGGTCGACGATTGGCGCGACGTAATCGTTGCCAGCGAACAGGTCTGCCGATTTCTTTGGCAGGTGGATGCTCTTGTCATCCAGCCCGGCCAGCTCCGGTAGCCAGTGGCGGATGAAACGCCCCTGCGGGTCGAAGCGCTGTGACTGGGTCACCGGGTTGAAGATGCGGAAGTAGGGCACCGAGTCGGTGCCGGTGGAGGCGCTCCACTGCCAGCCGCCGTTGTTGGCCGCCAGGTCGCCGTCGATCAGGTGGCGCATGAAGTGTCGCTCGCCCTTGCGCCAGTCGATCAGCAGGTTCTTGCTGAGGAACATGGCGACGATCATGCGCAAGCGGTTGTGCATCCAGCCGGTCTCCAGCAACTGGCGCATCGCCGCGTCGATGATCGGAAAACCAGTGCGCCCCTGTTCCCAGGCCTGCAGGTCGGCCGGCGCGTTACGCCACGGCAGGTTGCGGGTGTGCTCACGGAAAGGCTGATGCCGCGAGACCTGTGGATAACCCACCAGGATGTGCTTGTAGAACTCGCGCCACAGCAGCTCGTTGACCCAGGTGCGGGCGCCTTCGTTACCGCTGTCGAATTCGCCCTGGTTGCTGGCCAACGCGGCATGCAGGCATTGCCGGGGCGAGATCACCCCGGCTGCCAGGTACGGCGAAAGCTGGCTGGTGCCGGGGCGGGCGGGCAGGTCGCGCTGGGTCTGGTAGTCCTCGATTGCCTCGTCGACGAAGCGCGTCAGCCTGGTCTGGGCCTCGGCCTCGCCGGCGTGCCAGTGGCTGCTCAAGGTTTGCGGCGGTTTGTCGAAGCCGTCGATGGCTTGAGGGATCGGGTCGTGGCCGATCCCCAGCGGCGTTTGTGGCTTGGGACAGGAAATCTGCGAGGGCAGGCTGCGGTGCAGGTGTTCCAGGCAGGCCTTGCGGAACTGGCCGAACACCTGAAAGTAGTGGCCGGCGCGGGTCAGCAGCGTGCCAGGCTGGAACAGCAGTTGGTCGAGGTAGCTGTGCACGGCGATGCCGGCATGCTCCAGCCGGGCACGGGTGGTGGCATCGCGCAGGGTTTCGTTGACACCGTACTCGTCGTTCCAGTGCACGGCCTGGATGCGCTGGGCCTCGCACACCTCGGCCAGCACTTGGGGTACCTGTTGCCAGGTATCGGTGTGGCGTACCAGCAGGGGGACGTTGAGCGTGTCCAGGGCGTTGCGCAGGTCGCGCAGGTTGCGCAGCCAGAAGTCCACCTTGCACGGAGCGTCGTCGTGTGCCAGCCATTGTCCGGGGCTCGCGACCCACAAGGCCACGGTCGGTCCCTTCGCCATGGCTGCGCTGAGGGCGGTGTTGTCGTTGATGCGCAAGTCGCTGCGCAGCCAGATGAGCTGCATGGGAAGGTTCCTGGTCTTGGTGTTCAGCGCGATTGCTGGAGCAGGCGCAGTACGCCTGTGGGGGTGTCGAACAGGTGTCTGTGCGCGATGGGTTGCGCCGACAATCGCGCTTCGTGAATGGAAGCCGTGGTGCCGCCCAGCAGTTGTGGAATGCCGAGATCCTGCAGGGCTGCCAGTTTTTCCGCTTCCAGGCGTGGCCCCAGGTACAGCACCAGCGCCCGGGGTTGCAGGCGGGCTACTGCTTGCTGCAACTGCTTGCCGCTCACCGGGCGCTCCAGTACCTCTACGGCCAGCCCGCTGCTGCTCAGCAGCCAGGCGCACAGCCAAAGATGTTCATCGAAGGGTTGTTCGTTGTCGCTGGTCAGCAACACCGGTGGGCCTTCCAGCGACTGGTTGTCGTGGTAGACCCTGGCGCCCAGCTTGCTGCGCAGCCAGGTTTGGAACAGCGACTGCTCCAGGCGCGGGTCGACGTGGATACGCCAGCGCTGCTCGAGGCGCTCGAGCAGGGGAATCAGCAATTGCTCGCACAGGGTCATGGCCGGGTACAGCGCCATGGCCTGGTTCAGTTGCTGGTCGAGGCTGCGTTGTGCCAGGTTGGCGACCGCATCTTCCAGCCGTTGGCAGCGGTCGTGCCAGTCGCCTTGCAGCACGGGCGGGGAGTCGGCCTGGCGCTCCAGCAGCTCACGCACTTGGCCAACCGAGGCGCCGCGCTCGAGCCAGTGCAGGATGTCCTCGACCCGTGTGACGTGGCTTTCGTTGTACAGCCGATGCCCCTTGGGTGTGCGCTCGGGCACCAGCAGGCCATAACGCCGCTCCCACGCACGCAGGGTGATGGGGTTCACGCCGGTGCGCTTGGCCAGCTCGCCGATGGGTAGCCAGGCATCACAGGGCATTACGAAGCCCCAGGTTCTCGGGGTGCGGTTGCAGGTAGGCCTGCTGCAGCAAATAAGGGTCGGGATGGTTGCGCAGATGGTGCTTGAGCAGCGTCAGCGGCACCACCAGCGGCACGTTGCCCTGCTGGTACTGGCCAATCAGTTGTTGCAGCTCAGCCTTGTCGTCGCGGTCCAGCACCGGGCGCAGGTAGCCGCACAGGTGCTGCAGCACGTTGCAGTGGGTGCCGCGACTGGCGCAGCGGCGCAGGGCCTGCATCAGCTGGCTGAAGTAGCGGGCACCGATGGCTTGCGGGTCGTCCTCGCGACGCATGCTACCGAGCATCCGGCCCAGCTCGCGGTAGGCCTGGGGATTGTTGGCCATCAGCAGGTACTTGTAGCGCGAATGGAAGCGCACCAGCGCGCCGCGGCTCAAGCCTTCGGCGCGCAGGCGTTGCCAGTCGGCATAGGCGTATACGCGGCTGATGAAGTTTTCGCGCAGTACCGGGTCGTGCAGCCGGCCTTCTTCCTCCACCGGCAGGTCCGGGCGCCGCTCGCAGAACGCCTGGGCATAGGCGCCACGCCCGCCCTTGACCGCGGGGCGACCGTCGGCCTGGTACACCTTGACTCGCTCCAGGCCGCAGGAGGGCGATTTCTGCATGAACACGTAGCCGCAGATGTCACCGAGCTCGTCGGCCATGCGATGCCCATAGGTGCGCAGCGGACCGGACAGGTCGTTGCCGGGGTCGCGAGTGCCGACCACCTCGGGCGACTCTGGGTCACCCACCAGTCGGATAGCGTCGCGGGGGATGCCAAGGCCGATTGCCACCTCGGGGCATACCGGCACGCAATCGAAGTGTTCGCTCAACAGGGCGTCGCACAAGGACGATGCCTTGTGTCCACCGTTGTAGCGTACTTCGTGACCTGAAAGGCAGGCACTGAGGGCGATGCGGGGTTTGTCCGATGTGCTGGGGGTGCTCATCACTGCCTCCGGAAACCTATACAAGGACAAATTTTGTATAGGTTTATTCCAACACACTGAAGAACTTATGCAAGACAAATTTTCTGTATAGCTTTTTTGAACTATTCCAGGTGCTCCAACAGCCGCCGCGCTGCTTCCTGGCCGCTGAGCCAGGCGCCCTCGACCCGGCCAGACAAGCACCAGTCGCCACAGGCGTAGAGCCCCTGGTCGGCATCGGCCAGGGCGCCCCATTCATGGTTACCGGCGGGGCGTGCATAGAGCCAGCGATGGGCAAGGGCGAACGTCGGCTCGGGCACCACGCAGCCCACCAGCTCGGCGAACTCGCCCCAGAGCTGCTCGATCACATCCTCTCTGGGCAGGTCGATGTGCTGCTTGCTCCAGCTCGAAGTGGCGTGCAAGACCCAGGTATCGAGTTGCTCGTCGCGCCCGGGCTTGCTGCGGTTGCGCGCCAGCCAGTCGAGCGGGTTGTCCTGCACGAAGCAGCCTTGCATGGGGGTGTCGAGTGGGGTCTGGAAGGCCAGGGCGATGGCCCAGGTCGGCTCCATCTGCACCCCGGCGGCCACCGCGGCAAGCTTGGGGGTGGCGACCAGCAGCTGTGTGGCCTGGGGCGCGGGCACGGCGATGACCACGCGGCTGAACGGGCCGTGGCTGCATCCCTCCGTGTCTTGCAGGTGCCAGTACTGCTTGCCGCGGAACACCTCGGCGATGCGGCAGCCAAAGTTCACCGTGACGTCCTTGAGCAGCCCACGGGTAATGGCGCTCATGCGCGGTACGCCTACCCAGCGAGTTTGCTCGTCGGGGGAGGGGGTGAGCTCGCCATCGCGGTAGTTGTACAACTGCGGTTTCCATTGTGCGGCCCAGCCCGCTTCTACCCATTGCTGGACCTGCTCGACGAAACGCCGGTCGCGGGCAGTGAAGTACTGGGCGCCCAGGTCCAGGGCCCCGGCATCGCTGCGTTTGCTGGCCATGCGCCCGCCACTGCCGTGGCCCTTGTCGAACAGGTGGACGGTCTGCCCGGCTTTCTGTAGCGCCTGGGCGGCGGAAAGGCCGGCGATACCGGCACCGATAATGGCAATAGGTACTGTCATGATGGCCTCTTCGAACCTTGGCTATAAGGCAGCCTACGCTGCTGGGCAAACCTGTACAATACAAAAACTTTGTATAAGGTTATTCCGCTCGATGGACAGCTTGGCCTATGTTTAATCCGAGAGCGTTCGGTCAAACAGCTGGTTTAGAAAGCACCTTGATCTTAAAAATAGACCACAGGCGAAGCTTGCGAGGACACAGCCATGCATATATTGCTGACAGGCGGTACTGGCTTGATCGGCCAGCACCTCTGCCAATTCTGGCGCGGCCAGGGCTACCGCCTGACCGTGTGGAGCCGCGACCCTGCCCAGGTGCCTAAACGCTGCGGCCCTGGCGTGCGCGGCATTGCCCGGCTTGAGGAGCTGGCTGCTGATGACCCGGTGGATGCGGTGGTGAACCTGGCTGGCGCACCGATCGCCGATCGGCCCTGGACCGCCGCACGGCGCCAGCTGTTGTGGGCCAGTCGCGTCACCCTGACCGAGCAGTTGCTGGCCTGGTTGGAACAGCGCCGGCAACGCCCCGAAGTGCTGGTGTCCGGCTCGGCCGTGGGCTGGTACGGCGACGCTGGCGAGCGTGAGCTTACCGAGGCCTCGCAGCCGGTGAAGGAGGATTTTGCCAGCCAGCTGTGCATTGCCTGGGAAGAGACCGCACAGCGTGCGCAGAGCCTCGGCATTCGCGTGGTACTGGTGCGAACCGGGCTGGTGCTGGCCCGTGATGGCGGCTTTTTGTCGCGCCTGCGCCTGCCCTTCAAGCTGGGCTTGGGCGGGCCGCTGGGCAATGGTCGGCAATGGATGCCCTGGGTGCATATCGAAGATCAGGTCGCGCTGATAGATTTTCTCTTGCAGCACGAGGACGCCAGCGGTCCCTATAATGCCTGCGCGCCAGAGCCGGTGCGCAACCGCGAGTTCGCCAAGCGCCTGGGGCGCGCGCTGCATCGCCCGGCGCTGTTGCCGGTACCGGGCGTGCTGCTCAAGGCGGGCCTGGGCGAGTTGTCGACCTTGCTGCTGGGCGGCCAGCGGGCGCGCCCGGCGCGTTTGCTGGCCGCCGGTTTCACCTTCCGCTACAACGATCTGCAATCGGCGCTGGACCACCTGTCCAGCCGCCCCTGACATAGGACGCTGCATGACCGATCACGCCCTGCTGCTGGTCAACCTGGGTTCACCGGCCTCCACTTCGGTCGCCGACGTGCGCCGCTACCTCAACCAGTTCCTCATGGACCCCTACGTGATCGACCTGCCCTGGCCGGTGCGACGCCTGCTGGTGTCGCTGATCCTGGTCAAGCGCCCCGAGCAGTCGGCCCATGCCTATGCCTCGATCTGGTGGGAAGAAGGCTCGCCCCTGGTGGTGCTGACCCGCCGCCTGCAAGCGGCAATCACTCCGCACTGGCCCCACGGCCCGGTAGAAATCGCCATGCGCTACGGCCAGCCGGCCCTGCCCGAAGTGCTCGAACGCCTGGCCGCCCAGGGTGTGCGCAAGGTAACGCTGGCGCCGTTGTATCCTCAGTTCGCCGACAGCACCGTGACCACCGTGGTCGAGCTGGCCAAGGCGACCGTCGCCGAACGCGGGCTGCCCTTGCAGATGCGCGTGTTGCAGCCGTTCTACGACCACCCCGAGTACATCGAGGCGCTTGCCGTCAGTGCCGAACCGTATTTGCAGCAGGACTACGACCACCTGTTGCTGAGCTTCCATGGCCTGCCCGAACGGCACCTGAAAAAGCTCGACCCCACCGGCACCCATGATTTCCAGGCCGAGGATTGCTGCAAGGACGCCAGCGCCGAGATGCGCGCGGTGTGCTATCGCGGCCAGTGCCTGGCCAGTGCCAGGGCCTTCGCCCAGCGCATGGGCATTCCCGACGGCAAGTGGTCAGTGTCGTTCCAGTCGCGTTTGGGCCGGGCGAAGTGGATCGAGCCCTACACCGAGGCGCGGCTCGACGAGCTGGGCAAGGCGGGGGTGAAGAAGTTGCTGGTGATGTGCCCGGCCTTCGTTGCCGACTGCATCGAGACGCTGGAAGAAATTGGCCAGCGCGGCAGCGAGCAGTTCATCGAGGCAGGGGGCGAGGAGTTGGTGCTGGTGCCTTGCCTGAACGATCACCCGCAATGGGCGCGGGTGTTGGCGGGCATGTGTGAAAGGGCCTGAGTGTTACGCTGCCTGAGACTGGCGTCTTCGCGGGCAAGCCCGCCCCTACAGGTCGTGCGAAGCGCCTGTAGCAGCGGACTTGCCCGCTCAGGCTGCATCAAGGCAACTGGTCGTCCAGCTTCCTGTTCTTCCAGCCGTCGTTGCCCGGCAGGATCAGGTTCAGCGCAATCGCCACGATGGCGCACAGGGCGATGCCCTTCAGGCCCCAGTCGTCCGGGCCGTCGCCGCTGCCGATCAATACCCCGCCGATGCCGAACACCAGGGTCACCGAGACGATCACCAGATTGCGCGCCTCGGAAAGGTCGATCTTGTGGCGGATCATGGTGTTCATGCCCACCGCCGCGATCGAGCCGAACAGCAGGCAGAGAATGCCCCCCATCACCGGTACCGGAATGCTTTGCAGCAGCGCGCCGAACTTGCCGATGAACGCCAGGACAATGGCGAACACCGCTGCCCAGGTCATGATCTTCGGGTTGTAGTTCTTGGTCAGCATCACCGCGCCCGTGACCTCGGCGTAGGTGGTGTTGGGCGGGCCGCCGAACATACCCGCTGCGGTGGTGGCCAGGCCATCGCCGAACAGGGTGCGGTGCAGGCCGGGTTTCTTCAGGTAGTCACGGCCGGTCACGCTGCCCACCGCGATCACGCCGCCGATATGCTCGATGGCCGGTGCCAGCGCCACCGGTACGATGAACAGGATCGCCTGCCAGTTGAACTCCGGTGCGGTGAACCTGGGCAGCTCAAGCCAAGGCGCTGCGGCGATCTTCGCGGTGTCGACCACGCCGAAGGCGAACGACAGGGCAAACCCCACCAGTACACCGGCGATGATCGGCACCAGGCGGAAGATGCCTTTGCCGAACACGGCCACCACCAGGGTGGTCAGCAGCGCCGGCATGGAGATCATCATCGCGGTGGAATAGGGCATCAGCGCGGTGCCGTCGCCAGCCTTGCCCATGGCCATGTTGGCGGCGATCGGCGCCATGGCCAGGCCGATGGAAATGATCACCGGTCCGATCACCACGGGGGGCAGCATGCGGTCGATGAAACCGGTACCTTTGATCTTCACCATCAGGCCCATGAAGGTGTAGACGAAGCCGGCCGCCATCACCCCGCCCATGGTCGCGGCCAGGCCGAACTGGCCCTTGGCGAGAATGATCGGGGTAATGAACGCAAAGCTCGAGGCCAGGAATACCGGCACCTGGCGTCCGGTCACCAGCTGGAACAGCAAGGTGCCCAGGCCTGCGGTGAACAGTGCCACGTTCGGGTCGAGGCCCGTGATCAGCGGCATCAGCACCAGTGCGCCGAAGGCCACGAAGAGCATTTGCGCGCCGGAGACGACCTGGCGCCACAGCGGGTCGTTGAAGCCGTCCTGCATGGTCAGGCGTCCTTCTGCTTGGTGCCGAAGATCTTGTCGCCGGCATCGCCCAGGCCGGGAATGATATAGCCGTGCTCGTTCAGGCGCTCGTCGATGGAGGCGGTGTAGATCTGCACGTCAGGGTGCGACTTCTCGACCACTTCGATGCCTTCCGGGGCGGCTACCAGCACCATGGCGCGGATTTCCCGGCAGCCGGCTTTCTTCAGCAGGTCGATGGTGGCGACCATGGAACCGCCGGTGGCCAACATTGGGTCGATGATCAGGGCCAGGCGCTGGTTGATGTCCGGCGCGAGCTTTTCCAGGTAGGTGTGTGCTTCCAGGGTTTCCTCGTTACGGGCAACGCCCACAGCGCTGACCTTGGCCCCGGGGATCAGGCTGAGCACGCCGTCGAGCATGCCGATACCGGCGCGCAGGATCGGCACCACGGTGATCTTCTTGCCGGCGATCTTCTCGACCGTCACGGTGCCGCTCCAGCCTTGGATGTCGTAGGCTTCCAGTGGCAGGTCCTGGGTTGCTTCATAGGTCAGCAGGGCGCCGACTTCCTGGGCGAGTTCGCGAAAGTTCTTGGTGCTGATATCGGCGCGGCGCATGAGGCCGAGCTTGTGGCGGATCAGCGGGTGGCGGATCTCACGAGTGGGCATGGGAAGGGCTCCGGAAGGCGGGCAAAAAAACCGCGCTAGATTAATCTATTCAGTTCTTGCTGTCGTGCACGTTAGTCCATAAACCCTTGATCTGTTCCCGGCGGATGCGTACCTTTGCCCGCTTTTCCATTTCCCTGCCCCTTGGAGAGCGCCATGTCCGCCGATCTCGAGCATATCCGTCAAGTCATGCGCGAGGCTGACTGCCTGTACAACGAAGCCGAGGTCGATGCGGCCATCGCCAAGGTGGGTGCAGAGGTCTGCGAGCAACTGCACGACAAGAACCCCGTGGTGTTCTGCGTGATGAACGGCGGGCTGATCTTCGCCGGCAAGT
This sequence comes from Pseudomonas sp. LS_2, assembly GCF_042709235.1. NCBI lineage: Bacteria > Pseudomonadati > Pseudomonadota > Gammaproteobacteria > Pseudomonadales > Pseudomonadaceae > Pseudomonas > Pseudomonas sp. LS_2. The sequence goes on from NZ_JAVAYC010000021.1 coordinate 37,705, forward strand.
TGCTGACCCACCTGCAATTCCCCCTTGAGGTGTCGTACCTGCACGCCACTCGCTACCGCAACAAGACCAGCGGCGGCGAGCTGTTCTGGAAGGCCAAGCCCGAGGTGTCTTTCATCGACCGCGACGTGCTGATCGTCGACGACATCCTCGACGAGGGCCACACCCTCAGCGCCATCATCGAGTTCTGCAAGCACGCCGGCGCCCGCGCCGTGTACACCGCCGTGCTGATCGACAAGGACCACGACCGCAAGGCCAGCCCGGACCTGAAAGCCGACTTCGCCGGCCTGCCGTGCGTCGACCGCTACATCTTCGGCTATGGCATGGACTACAAAGGCTACTGGCGCAATGCCAATGGCATCTTTGCCGTCAAAGGGATGTGAACATGCGCCCGCCTGCGTTCATCGACCAAGCGCTGTTGGTGGGCCTGGCGCAACAGGCTGGCGACAGCCCGCGCGGTCGCCAGCACCACAATTTCCATGCGATGAGCGAGCCCTGCCACCGCATGGCGGTAGGCTTGCAGCCAAGCACCTATATTCCGCCGCACCGACACCTGAGCGACGACAAGGCCGAGGCCTTGATCGTGCTCAAGGGGCGGCTGGGCTTGCTGGTGTTCGATGACCAGGGTGCGGTCGTCGAAAAGCGCGTGATGCAGGCGGGCGGTGATTGCCTGGGCGTCGACCTGGCGCCGGGTATCTATCACGGGCTGGTGGTGCTGGAAGCCGACAGCATTCTCTTCGAGTGCAAGGCCGGGCCCTACCGGCCGGTGGGCGAGGGCGAGCACGCGCACTGGGCGCCGCGTGAGGGCGAGCCTGGCGTGGCCGAGTATCAGGCCTGGATGCGCGCGCAGTTCGACTGAGTGCCGAGCGGGCGTGCTAGAGTGTCCGCTCATTCCAAGGAGCCGTCATGCGTGCCCTCATACCCCTCCTGCTGGCCGTGAGCCTGCCGTTGTCGGCGGCGCCTTTGCACAGCCAGTTCCTGCCGCCGGACGACCTTTCCCTGCGCCAGGAAGCCCCCACCGCGCAGCAACTGCTGCAAGTCACCGACTACTCGGTAGTGGTGGGCACCCAGCGCCAGTCCGACCAGCAGCCGATCCCGATCACTTCGTCATTGCAGGTGCGCCTCAAGGGCAAGCCGCTGAGCAAAGGCGCGACCATCGCCCAGGTGCTGCTGAACTTCGATGGCGAGGCCGGCAAGAGCCTCAAGAAACCCGCCTACGACCAGGCCTCGCGCACGCTGACGCTCAATTACCCGGTGGCCGACTACCGCGTGGTAATGGACCTGCTGCGCAACGAAACCCTGTACGTGCAGTTCCTGACCTACGGCAACGGCCATGTCTGGGCCGACCTGCATACCGGCACCGTACGTACGCGTTGAGGCGTGCGGCGTGCGGGGGGTACACTGCCGCCTTTGAAATGCCCGTGGTGGCCCAGTCGGAGTCGGCAATGCGTAAAGACAAGAAGCAGGTGATTGGCGATGAAATCAGCGATGACTACATCAAGACGTTCCTTCAGTTCGAGCCTGCCGATGGTGTGACTTCGCCGTCTCACCACAAGCTGGTCAAGGCCTACCGTGGCCTGCGCATTGATGACTTCGAGCGTTTCGTCGGCTTCTTCGTCGCGGCGGGCCATGACGTGGATGGCAAGGACGAGCACGGCAAGACCTTCGTTGAAGCCATCGCCGACCAGCGCAATGCGCCGGAATACATCGAGGTGATCGAAAAAGCCCGTGGTTGATCGTAGGCTTCTTCGCGGGTGAACCCGCTCCTACAGGTACCGCGCCGTGCTGAAGAGCTGCGCTGAACCTGTAGGAGCGGGTTTACCCGCGAACACCGGCGCAGCCGGTGCCATACAGCAAAGCCCCTCAGCCCTGACTGAGCCCCGGCTTCAAGGCAATGTGCTTGTACTCCTGGAAGTCCTCCAGCGCCGCAAGCCCATTCAAGCGCCCCAGCCCAGACTGCTTGAAGCCCCCTTCCTCGGTACTGTCGTACACCTTTGCCCAGTCGTTGATCCATACCGAGCCCACATCAAGGGCCTGCGCCACGCGCAGCGAGCGGTCCACGTCGCGGGTCCAGACACTTGCGGCCAGCCCATATTCGTTGTCGTTGGCCAGACGGATCGCCTCGGCTTCGTCCGAGAAACGCTGGATCGTCAGCACCGGCCCGAAGGTTTCCTCCTGGATGATAGCCAGGCGGTTGTCGAACACCTCCAGCAGTGCAGGGCGGAAGAACGCGCCGCTCGCCAGTGGCCCGTTCCGCACGGCGCCACCCCGTTCGACCACCCTGGCCCCTGCCGCGATCGCCTGTTCGACCACCCGCTCGACCCGTTCCACATTGGCGCGGTCGATCAGTGGCCCCATGTCGCTGGCCGGGTCCGCCGCCGGGCCGACCTTGACCCGACGCAGTCGCTCGGCCATCGCGTCGCGCACCTGCCCATACACGCCGTCCTGCACCAGCAGGCGCGAGCCGGTCATGCAGAACTGGCCGCTGAAGACGGTCAACGCTTTCTCCAGCACCGGCAATGCCGCCGCTACATCAGCGTCGTCGAACACGATCATCGGCGTCTTGCCGCCCAGTTCCATGCCAAAGCGTTTCACGTGGCGGGCGCCGGTGCTGCTGATCGCACGCCCGGTCTGGGTCGAGCCGGTGAAGCTCACCACTGGAACATCCGGCGACTCCACCAGGTAGGCCGAGCCTTGCGGGCCGCTTTCGAAGAACAGGTTGATGACGCCCTGGGGCAAGTCCTTGGCTTCGGCCATGACCTTGGCCATGGCGCTGCCGATCTGCGCCACCTGCGACGGCAGCTTGATCACCACCGTGCAGCCGGCAGCGAGCGCCGGCGCCAAGGAGCGAACGGTCAGCACCAGCGGGGAGTTCCACGGGGCGATAACGGCCGCGACGCCCATCGGCTGGCGCAGGATCATCGAAATGCTGCCAGGCTTGGGCGTGACGGCGCGGCCACTTTCCAGCAGTGCAGTGGCTGCCGAGTAGCGCAGCTTGCTCGGGATCATGTCCAGTTCGAAGGCGGCTTCGGCCTGGACCTTGCCGTTCTCCAGCGAAAGGATGTCCAGCAGCTTCTGGCGATTGCGCTCGAAGGCGCTGGCCAGTTGCTCCAGGACCCGGGCACGCAGTTCATGGTCGTGCGCCCATGGCGTTTCCTTGAAGGCACGCTTGGCTGCCGTGACAGCGGCCTTTGCCGCGGCCAGGCCGTCATCCATGTAGTAGCCAATCACCTGGTAGGTGGCGGGGTCGATCGACTCCCGCCGGGTGCCTTCCGCGCGCAGTACGCCGTCGATCCAGTTGAAGGCCTTGCGCAGCGCTTCATCGTTCGTGGCCTTGGCCATTGTTTGGTTCCCATTGAAAGAATTTCAGTCGTCGCAAGCCCGGCGCGCGCTGATGCGCGCCCACTTGCGCTCTATTGCGCCAACCGCTGCCCTGACGATCGGCTCTGTGATATTGGCGACGATCGGCACGATGATCAGCGTGGCGCCGAGTACTCGTAATGGCAGCGGCCAATCGCTCAGCACATCTCCCACCAGGGCGAGCACGAGCAGCACGGTGGGGTAGACGGCGAGCCAGATCATCGCCGTCTTCCTCAGGCGCTGAAGCAGCGTGCTACGTGGCGACAAGCCGACTTACCCGTTGATCCAGTGGGCGACGCGCTCGGCCAGCATGACCACCGTGGGGTTGGTCGCGACAGACGGCACGTCGGGGAAACTGGAGGCATCGACGACGCGCAACTTGGCCACGCCTCGTACACGTCCTTGGTAGTCGGTCACCGCGTGCGGATCGTTGTCGCCGCCCATCGGCGCTGTCGAGGTGGGGTGGTGGTAGATGTCCAGTGCCGTGGGCAGGGCGGCTTCCAGCGCCGCCGGGTCGACGATCGCGGCACCTGGAACCAGCTCCTGGGCGATGATTTCGCTGAGCGGCCCTTGGCTGGCGATGCGGCGGATCATCTGGATGCCCTCGACCATCAATGCCCGGTCTTCTGCCTCGCCGAGAATGTTCAGGTCGATGATCGGCGCAGTGTTCGGGTCGCGGTCGCGCAGCTTCAGCGTGCCGGTGGAGCGTGGACGGGTCAGGGCCAGCGCCAGCATGAAGATGGCGCCGGTCGGCGAGTCTGCCGGGTCGCCGTAGTGCACCGCAGTGACGTGCAGGTCGCCGTCGTTGGGGCCGCCTTTGGACGACTTCGCCCAGAGGATTGCGCCCACCGGCGGAATGGGCAGGCCCAGCCGCTCAGGGCGCGCTGCCCAGATGGTGTAGAAGAACGGATGTTCTTGCAGCCGTTGCCCGACCGGGAGGTCGGCGGCGATGGGGATATCCAGCGCCTGCAGGTCGGCAGCCGGACCGATGCCGGAGCGCAGCAGGATTGCCGCCGAGCCGTAGGTGCCGGCCGACAGCACGATCTCATTGGCACCGATACGCTGGCCGTCGGCCAGGATCACCGCGCGTGCCTGGCCGTTCTCGACCTCGACCCTGTCGACCAGCGTTTCGCTGAGAATCGTCAGGTTCGGGCGCAGACGGACCGCGTCGGACAAGTAGGTCATGCCCGTATTCAGCCGCTGGCCCATGCGGTTGTTCATGGGGTAGGGGCCGGCACCGAATGGCGAGTCGCCGTTGAAATCCTTCACCCGTGCGAACCCTGCGCTTTCAGCCGACGCAATGAAGGCGTACTGCATGTCGGAGATTTCATCGTCCTGCAACTGATGGATCGGCTCCGGGCCGGTGCGACCGCGGCACTGATCGACGCCTGAGACCGTCCGCTCGCTGGAGCGGAAGAAGGGCAGCACGTCGTCGACGGACCAGTGCGGCAGGCCGGCCTTGGTCCAGCGCTCGAAGTCGGCGGCCGGTGCACGCATCCAGACGCCGGCATTCACCGCAGAACAACCGCCCAGCACCTTGCCGCGCGGTACTGGAAACGACTTGCCGCCCCAGCCAGTCTCGGAGCTGAAGCCCCAGTCGTGGTCTGGGTCACCACCAATTGCCGTTTGCAGTCGGACCGCATCGGGGTAGTTGTGTGGCGCATAGGCTTTGCCCGCTTCGATCAGCAGGACGCGACGCGATGCATCCTCGCTGAGGCGGTTGGCCAGTACGGCGCCTGCCGAACCGCCGCCTACCACGATGAAGTCGTAGGCGGGTGCTTCACTCGCTGTTCCCGACGTGGTGTTGCCACTGTTGTTATTCATGGGAGAGATCCGTTGTTAGCGCTGTGAGCGCAATGAACGAGGCAACCGAGGGTCGATCGGTTATTTGCACGCAATCACTTTCATGATTGGCCGCGACCTGCGTTTACAGAAGGTGGGTAGCGGTCCTATGATTCGCGACAATATGTCCGCAATCATGTTGGTCGAATCGTTCAGTGGCCTCGTGGCCTTCGCTGCTGCCGCAGAGACCGGCAGCTTTGCTGCGGCTGGACGAAAGCTCGGCTTGTCGGCCTCTGCGGTCGGCAAGGCTGTCGAGCGTCTGGAACTCAAGTTGGGCTTGCGTTTGCTGAACCGCACCACCCGTTCGCTGGCGCTGACGGGTGAAGGCGAGGTGCTTTTCCGGCATGTTGGCAACATCCTGAAAGAACTTCAGGAGGCCGAGCGCGAGCTTCACTTGGTGCAGCACACGCCGCGTGGGCGACTCAAGGTCAGCGTGCCCACGGTGATGGGGCGCAAGATCGTCCTGCCTGCGCTTCGCGACTTCCGTTCCAGCTTCCCGGAAGTGACCATCGATATCAGCCTGGATGACATGAAGGTCGACGTCATCGAAGAGGGCTATGACATCGTGCTGCGCCTGGGTGAGTTGGAGGACTCGGGCCTGCAGGCTCGCTGCATCGGCCCGCATACCTTCACCACCTGCGCCTCGCCCGAGTACCTGGCGCAGCATGGCGTGCCGCGCTCGCCCTCGGAGCTGCACGAGCACTGCTGCATCTACTACCGGTTCCCCACCACCGGGCGGCCGGAGACCTGGGCGTTCAAGGGCCCGGCGCCGGCCAAGCCGCTCAGGCCAGACATCGTGCTGAACGATGGCGAGGCCCTTGCTTCGGCAGCGCTCGGGGGGCTGGGGATCGTCCAGGCGCCGAGTTACCTGGTGAAGGAGGACGTAGCGGCAGGCAGGCTGCAAGCGGTGCTTGAGGACTACACGGAGAATCGCGGCAGTATCTGGCTGATGTGGCCGCCCCGGTGCGCACAAACGCCTCGGGCCAGGGCGTTCATCGACTTCATTTCCGAACGGGTGCCGCAGCAACTGGCGGAGTGAAGCGCTTGCGAACAACAAAAAACGCCCCGAAGGGCGTTTTTTGTTGTTCCTGACAGGTCAGGCGCAGTGCTTTGCTCAGGCGTAGTGCTGGGCCGGGCTGCTCTCGACCAAGCCCAGTGCCTCGTCGTTGTGGGCGCTGATCTTGTGGTAGAGGGCGGCGTCGGTGGCCAGGGTCTTCTCGCGGGCCGGGAAGATCTCCTTGAGCTTGGCGGCCCAGGCACCGTTGGCCTGCTCGGGGAAGCAGCGCTCGATCAACTCCAGCATGATCGACACGGTCACCGAAGCGCCAGGGGAGGCGCCCAGCAGCGCGGCCAGGCTGCCATCGGCGGCCGAGACCAGCTCGGTACCGAATTGCAGGATGCCGCCTTTCTTCGGGTCTTTCTTGATGATCTGCACACGCTGGCCAGCCACTTCCAGGCGCCAGTCCTCGGCCTTGGCCTCGGGGTAGAAGCGGCGCAGCGACTCGAGGCGTTGCTCCATCGACTGCATCACTTCGCTGACCAGGTACTTGGTCAGGTCCATGTTGTCACGGGCTACCGCCAGCATCGGGCCAAGGTTGCCCATGCGCACCGACAGCGGCAGGTCCATGAACGAGCCGTGCTTGAGGAACTTGGTGGTGAAGCCGGCGTAGGGGCCGAACAGCAGGGATTTCTTGCCATCCACCACGCGGGTGTCCAGGTGCGGCACCGACATCGGCGGCGCACCGACCGCGGCCTGGCTGTAGACCTTGGCCTGGTGCTGCTTGACGATTTCCGGGTTGTCGCAGCGCAGCCACTGGCCGCTGACCGGGAAGCCACCAAAGCCCTTGCTCTCCGGGATACCGGAGGCCTGCAGCAGCGGCAGGGCCGCGCCCCCGGCGCCCAGGAACACGAAGCGGGCATCGACCTCACGGCTGCCGCCGCTGTTGACGTCCTTGATGCTGACGGTCCAGCCGCTGCCGTTACGGCGCAGGCCAACCACTTTCTTGCTGTACTTGACCTGGGTGTTCGCGTCGTTGCCCAGCAGCTTCAGCAGCTTGTTGGTCAACGCGCCGAAGTTCACATCGGTACCCTTGAGCACGCGGGTGGCGGCGATGCGCTGGTCGGCCGGGCGACCCGGCATCATCAGCGGCATCCACTCCTTCATCACGGCCTTGTCTTCGGTGTATTCCATCTCGGCGAAGGCGTGGTGCTGCTTGAGCAGCTCGAAACGCTTCCTGAGGAAGTCGACGCCCTTGTCACCTTCGACGTAGCTCAGGTGCGGCACGGGGTTCACGAAGTCGCGTGCAGGGCCGAAGCCACCCTTGTTGCTCAGGTAGGCCCAGAACTGGCGGGACACCTCGAACTGGGTGTTGATGTGCACCGCCTTCTTGATGTCGATGCTGCCATCGGCGGCCTGGGGCGTGTAATTCAGCTCGCACAGGCCGGCGTGGCCGGTCCCGGCGTTGTTCCAGGGGTTGGAACTTTCCGCGGCACCGGAGTCCATCGCCTCGACGACTTCCAGCTTGAGCGTCGGGTCCAGCTCCTTGAGCAGTACGGCCAGGGTGGCACTCATGATGCCCGCGCCTACCAGTACCACATCAACCGATTCGTTCTGCGCCATTAACGCGTCTCCACAATCTACAGCACCTAATTGACAGCATAGGACGCCTGGGGTGGCCAGGGTCGCCATGTCCGACTCTTCGCAGTTCTTGCAACTTCCGCGGACACCGCCAACCAGTCTTGGGTGTTCGGATATTGAACGCCCTTGCCGCTGCTGCGGCAATTCGACTTATGGTCAAGGGGCCCGTCGCGGGTTACGGAGCGGCTTCAGGCTCCCATCCAGGATGAGCGCTTTTGCCGTCTGTTCAGGGCTGTCAGGGACACATCTGTCGCTTTTACACATGCCAGACTGTTCATTTGCTCGCCACACTCTCGTGAAGTTGTGAAAACCGTTTTTTCACGCTCTTTTGAAGACGTGAACCTCAAAGTGGACTGCGCGATGGCAACCCGCAGGTTCATGCGAAGGGCTGTGGCCGGAAACAGCAGGCACGACGCCAAGGCAAGACCTGAGTGGAAGGCTCTCTGTGGGCGAGGGTGAAGATGCCGGGGTCAAGCGGCGAATGCGGGGCCCGATCAGGAGACGTCCTTATAATCGGGGGCAGATTATAACGAGGTCGCGGGCAGAAATGTGCGCTTCTTGGCTTTTTATTGCAGCGTTTGTCAGGCCGGCAGGCTGCGTTGCAGCCAACGGCGGCTTGCGCGGGCGCAAACACGGGCGCTGGCCGGTAGTGGGCGACCCAACCAACCCAGGTGCGCTTCGCTGACCTGCACCCAGCCGTTGCCATCGGGTGCCTGGCTGCACTGCTTGAAGCCCAGGCACCGGCCGTCGGCGTCCAGGCGGGCGTAGGTATTGTGGCGCGGGCGTCGGAAAAGTTGAGTCCAGAGCGATGCCATGACGGTGGTTCCTGTGCAGTCGGGGCCAGGACAAGGATAAGCACAGGGCATGAAACCATTGTGACAGTGGGGCTGGGCCGATGACTGGCCTGTATCAGGCTGGGTATACTGTGGGCCTTTGCCGCTTTTTCTGGAGAAATGCGCATGCTGCAACGTCTGTTGTTCGGTTTGATCGCGGTGGCCACGCTGAGCCTGGTCGGTTGTGCCCACAGCCCGCAACAACTCAGCCCACAACCCAAGCTCAACGCCCAGCTGCAACCGGTAGGCCGTGGCCAGCCGGTCGTGGTCAAGGTGGTTGATGGCCGTGCGTCGCCAGCGCTGGGCACCCGTGGCGGCATGTACCCTGAAACCAGCACCATCAGTGTCGGTGCCAATGATGTACTGCCCAAGCTGCAGGCCCAGGCCGAAGCGGCGGTGCGCCTGCTGGGCTTCACCCCGACACCCAATGCCTACAACGCGCCGCAACTGACCGTGACGCTGGCCGAGCTCAAGTACCAGTCGCCCAAGGACAAGATGTACGTGACCGAGGCGACCATCGGCGCCACCTTCCGCGCCGACGTGTCCAATGCCAATCGCCGCTACAGCGGTCGTTACGGCGCTTCCCTCGACCAGCGTTTCGGCATGGCGCCGAACGAGGAAACCAACACCAAGCTGGTCAGCGATGTGCTCAGCGATGCACTGACCCGCTTGTTCAAGGACCCGACCATCGGTCAGGTGCTGGGCGAGTAACCTTCGCCGCTTGAATGAAGAAAACCCGCTGCCTGGCGACAGGCAGCGGGTTTTTTTTATGTTCCGGCCGTGCCTCCTGGCGCCGCGGGAGCCGTCGCCGCATCCCACGCCGACATTGCCTGGGTGATGGAAGCCTCTATCGCCGCGTAGGGAATGTTGTCGCGGGCCAAGGTGGACAAGCCAAGCAGAAAGGCTTCGAACACCCTCGCAAGGGTCTGGGCCTGGGTATCGGCTCGCAATTCACCGCTGTCGATGCCTCGTTGCACGCAGGCCACGAACCCTGCTCTGGTCCGAGCCCGAGAGCGGGTCAAGGGCATCGTCGCAGCGGCGTGTTCCTCGGAGGGAGCGCTCATGACGCCAAGTCCAACCATGCAGCCTGTGGGGTGACCTTCTTCCCATTGCATCCTCGCCGAGCTGCGCAACGCCGTTTCAATGGCTTCACGAGGAGGGATGCCGGTATCCCACAGTGGCTCCGTCACCTGTGCGTGGGTGGACAGGTAGCGTTGCACGCATTCCTGGAACAGCGCCTCCTTGGAGCCGAAGGCTGCGTAGAAGCTAGGCGCGGAAATACCGTTGCCAATACCGGCCTTGAGCTGGGCCAGCGAGGTCGACTCGTAGCCGTACTGCCAGAAGATGTGCATCGCTTGCTCGACCGCCTTGTCGCGGTCGAAAGTGCGTGGGCGCCCCATTTCCGCCATGTCGGACTCCAGGAAAATGCCGTGATTTATATACTAGTCAATACATAAGTCGTTGACAATCGAGCGCTGCCCTCACTAATGTATCGATCGGTATATATATGGTCTTCTGCGTTCGCAGTAGCTCACCCCCTCTCACTTTCACCGAGACATTCATTGCGATGACAACCACTTCAACGGCCTCTCCGGCAGCGGCCAGCACCCAGGACGACCGATTTCCGCTGGCCGCATTGCTCGCCTTGGCCATGACCGGCTTCATCTGCATCATCACCGAAACATTGCCGGCCGGTCTGTTGCCGCAGATGGCGACGGGCCTAGGCATTTCTACCGCGCTGGCAGGGCAGGCAGTGACCGCCTATGCACTAGGTTCAATGCTGGCCGCCATTCCCCTAACGATTGCCACGCAGGGCTGGCGGCGGCGCAAGGTCTTGCTGGTCGCTATCGTCGGCTTTCTCGTTTTCAATTCGATCACCGCGTTTTCGTCGAACTACTGGCTGACGCTCGCTGCTCGATTCTTCGCCGGCGTCTCGGCCGGGCTTGCGTGGAGCTTGCTGGCTGGCTACGCGCGCCGGATGGTGCCGGTGCGCCAGCAAGGCAAGGCGTTGGCCGTGGCAATGGTTGGTACGCCGATCGCGCTGTCGCTGGGCGTGCCTTTGGGCACTTGGCTCGGCACCGTAATCGGCTGGCGCAGTGCGTTTGTCTTGATGTCGGCACTGACCTTGGTGTTGATCGTCTGGGTGCTGGCCAAGGTGCCGGATTATCCGGGCCAGGCGGGGCACGAGCGCTTGCCGCTGCGCAAAGTGTTCACCACGCCGGGAGTACGACCCGTGCTGGGCGTGGTGATCGCCTGGATGCTGGCCCACAACCTTCTCTACACCTACATCGCGCCGTTCGTCGTACAAGCGGGCTTGGCCACGCAGGTGGACCTGGTGCTGCTGACCTTCGGCGTGGCGGCACTCATCGCCATCGGCATTACCGGTCGGCTTGTCGATCACCACTTGCGCGCCACGGTCCTGGGCAGCCTGGCGGTCTTCGCAATGGTGGCCTTGCTGTTCGTCTGGCTGGCTCGCGTTCCGGCTGCCATCTACATCGGCGTGGCTGTGTGGGGGTTGACCTTCGGTGGCGCGGCAACGCTTTTGCAGACGGCATTGGCAGATACGGCGGGCGAGGGGGCTGACGTGGCCTTGTCGATGAACGTTGTGGCCTGGAACAGCGCCATTGCGGGGGGGGGTTTGCTAGGGGGCGTACTGCCTGAGGCCTGGGGAGTGATGTCTTTCCCGCCAGCGTTGGTGCTGGTGGTGGTAGTCGGTTTCGTCATCGCGTGGTCGGCACGTGGCCACGGTTTCCAGGCCGGCGCGCGTCATGTGCGAGTGCCAGGGCATTGAGGATGCTGGAGCACAAAGGCCTATCGGGCTGCGTTCAAGCAGCCGCGATGCCAAAGTCCAGCATGCTCAGGCCCGTGCCTGCATCGATTTCCGGCAGGTCATCGTGCGCATGCCCGCCGAGGGCGCAGTAGACCAGCCAGCGGCGGTCATGGACGTTGATGGCGAAACCGTCGATCAGCGCTTGTTGTTCATCGTTCTGGGCCACGAGATAGAGACGGTCCTGGTTTTCGGCGTGCAGCATGGTGAGTTCCTGTCAGAAAAGGCCGACAGGGTGGCGTGGCCGTGTGACGTGCGTATGACAGGTGAAACCTTGTGACAGTTGGTCGCAAAAACCGGGCGGGTGCGTTGGCCTTGGGTAGAATGCCTGGCTTCGTTTTCGTCGCTACGAGGTTGTGCGATGTCGCTGCAATTGCTCTGGGGGCTCCTGGCTGCCCACCCGGCCAAGCTCATCAATGTGCTGGCCCTGCTCATCACCTGCCCGGGCGGCTTGCTGCTGCACGTCGCCCGCCGCCGCGAGGTGCAGGCCCGTGAGAGCCTGGCCGCCGAGGAGGGCGTGGTGGATGCCTTCTACCAGCGCGTACCGCGTTACTACTACGTCCTCGGCTTCTCCTGCCTGGCCATGGCGCTGTTGCTGTCCTGGTTCAGCACCGTGGTGTGAGTCGCCGGGGCCGCTGGGCGGCCCCGGAAACATCAGGCCACCGGGCTGTGCGCCTTGACCTGGTACTGGTTGCGCACCGGCGTTGCGTATTGCAGTACCAGATAGGGGCGATGTTCCACCGGGCAGGCGTCCAGGCGGCGCTGCCATTCGGCCTTGGCGCGCTCCAGCTCATCGGCTGGGAACAGTGTGTCGGCGCTCGGCACACCCAGGGCCTCGTCCTTTTCTTCCCACATCGCGTAGGCCAGGTAGTGAGCCGGGAACAGCCGGTAGCCGCCGAGAATCTGTCGGTCGATTTCCTGGGCCAATTGCTTGGTGTCCTCGAAGTACTCGGTCACCGGTGGCGCGAAGTTGATGTGCACCCGGCCTTTGTAGCCGGTGATGCCCAGGGCGATGCTGTTGTCGTCCTCGCCGGGGGCCTTGGTGTAGCTGCCGGTGGTGGCGCGGATGTACAGCTCGCGGGCCTTGGCCTGGTCGCAGGGGTCGTATTCGTAGCTGATTGATACCGGGATCAGGTTCAGACCCTGGATCACCGTGCCGAACGGCTCTTCCTTGCGGCTCATGTGGAACATCTTGAGGATCGCCGAGTCGGTACGGTCGTCACCGTCCTTGGCGCGACCTTCGGCCTGGGCGATCCAGATCGAGGCGCCGTCGTTGCGGATGGAGTGGTTGATATAGGCCGACAGCAGCTGGTAGGCAGCCAGCTTCTCGCGTCGACCGCTCAGCGAGCGGTGCACGATGAAGCTCTTGTTCAGGCGCATCATGTCGCTGACAAACGGCTTTTGCAGCAGGTTGTCGCCGATGGCGATACGTGGCGTCGGCAGGCCTGCGTGGTACACCGCGTAGTTGACGAAAGCCGGGTCCATCACGATGTCGCGGTGGTTGGCCAGGAACAGGTAGGCGGTGCCGGCCTTGAGCTGTTCCACGCCGGTGTAGGTGACGCCGTCGGTGGCGCGGTCGATGGTGCGGTCGACGTAGTACTCGACCTTGTCCTGCAAGGTGGATACGCAGCTGACGCCGGCGAACTCCTGGCGCAGGCGCCGGGCGATCAGCGGTTTGAGCAGCCAGCCGAAGGCGCCCGCCGCGCGGGGGAAGCGGAAGTGGGTGAGGATATCGAGGAATGCCGGGTCGCTGAGCAGGCGTGCCAGAACGGCAGGGACCTCAGCGTCGTCGTACGGTCGGATGGCATCGAATTCGCCCATCATGCTCTCTTGTTGGAAACGGCTAGGGTAATAGATAGGGGTGGGGTTCGAAAAACGGCTCGGACACACGCAGGCCCTGTAAATAGACCGGCAATTATACGCACAAGTCACTGCGCAGGCCCCAAGATGCTAGAGACCGACTTCTATCGTTGTCCTTATTGTGGCGAGTCGGTGGAAACCACGATCGACCTGTCTGGGGGCGATCAGGTCTACACCGAGGACTGTCAGGTATGCTGCCAGCCTATTGTGTTCATCCTGCAGGTGCACGGTGACGAATGGATGCTCGATGTACGACGCGAGGATGACGCTTGATGCAACGTATCTATGAACCGGCCAGCCTGATGGAGGCCGAGATGCTGGTGGGCATGCTGGCCAGCGAGGGCATCGAGGTGCATGTGGTCGGCCGCGACCTGGTCGGGGCCATGGGCGACCTGCCGATGCAGGGCCTGCTGGCCTTGGCGGTGACCGATGAGCAGGCCGGGTACGCACGCCAGCTGATCGATGAGTACAATGCGGCCCAGCCACTTGCCGGCGACGAACCGGAGAGTTTCCCCGGTACCCTGATCTGCTAGGGTCTGTCTGAAATGTGTCTGCGCGAAGGCCAGACAAGGCGAAACGGGGCGAGGAAGCGCAGTGTACTGTAGTACATGAGTATTCCGAGCCCCGTTTCAACGCAGTATGGACGAGTGCAGGCATATTTCAGACAGATTCTAGGTTGTTTTCGCCTTATGTGTGGACGTTACGCCCTCTTTCGCTGGACCCCCGGCTTCGCCGCCCTGCCGGGCTTTCCGAGCGACCAGCAAGCCCATTGGAACATCGCCCCCGGAGCCTCGGTGCTGATCCAGCGCCAGCTCGACGGCCAGCTGCAACTGGCCCGCGCGCGCTGGGGCCTGACCCCGCCATGGCTGACCGACCTCACCCGTACCCCGGCCCAGGCCCGCGCGGAAACCCTGGCCGATCAGCCGATGTTTCGCGGGGCGTTCCTTGAACGGCGTTGCCTGATGCCGGCCAATGGTTTCTACGAATGGCGGGGTACGGCACGCAAACGCCCGTACTGGTTGACGCCGGGCGAGGGCGCGTCGCTGTTCTATGCGGCGGTGTGGGAGGCGTACCCTGTGCAGGAGCAGGTTTGGCTCAGTTGCGCCGTGGTGACCCAGGCAGCGGTCAACCAGCGTCGGCCGTTGATTCTGGATGAAGCGGGGCAGGCGGCCTGGCTCGATCCGCAAACGCCAATCGCCAGGCTGCACGAGTTGCTGGCCAGCCCGCCCGCTGCGCTGCGCGAGCGGGCGCTGGCGAACTTCGTCAATAACCCCAAGCTGGATGCACCGGAGTGCCTGACCCCGGCGTGAAGCGGGCTTGTCCGCGAAGAAACCATCGCTGACGCCCCACCCATCAAACCCTGAACTGGTTGATCAGGCGCCGCTGCTGCTCGGCCAGCTTGGTCAGCTCGGCACTGGCCTGGCTCGACTCATCCGCCCCGCCGGCGACCTCGCCGGCCACCTGGCCGATATTGATGACGTTGCGGTTGATGTCCTCGGCCACCGCGCTCTGCTGTTCGGCAGCGCTGGCGATCTGCGTGTTCATGTCGTTGATCACCGACACCGCCTGGGTGATGCTTTCCAGCGCCTCTGCCGCACGGGTGGCCTGCTGCACGCTGTCGTCGGTCTTGCCCTGGCTGTCTTCCATCACCTTGACCACATCGCGGGTGCCTTGCTGAAGCTGCTGGATCATCTGCTGGATTTCTTCGGTGGCCTGCTGGGTCTTCTGAGCCAGGTTGCGCACTTCATCGGCGACCACCGCGAAGCCGCGCCCCTGCTCGCCAGCACGGGCGGCCTCGATGGCGGCGTTGAGTGCCAGCAGGTTGGTCTGCTCGGCAATGGCGCGGATCGCCACGAGAATGGCATTGATGTTCTCGCTGTCGCGCGCCAGGTCCTGCACAACCGTCACCGCGCGGCCAATCTCGCTGGCCAGCACACTGATCGAACGCGAGGTGTCGCGCACTATCTGCAAGCCCTGGTTGGCTGCCTGGTCGGCATTGCTTGCCGCGTGCGCCGCATGGGTGGCGTTGCGCGCCACGTCCTGGGCGGTGGCGGTCATTTCGTGCACGGCGGTGGCCACCTGGTCGATCTCGACCATCTGCTTGTGCACGCCCTGGTTGGTGCGAATGGCGATGTCGGCGGTGTGCTCGGACGAGTCGCTGACCTTCTGCACCGAGGTGACCACCTGGCTGATCATGGTCTGCAGCTTGGTCAGGAAGGTATTGAAGCCCTTGGCGATGGCGCCCAGCTCGTCGGCGCGGTCGCTTTGCAGGCGGCGGGTCAGGTCGCCTTCGCCCTGGGCGATGTCATCGAGCATTGCCACCATCTGGCGCAGCGGGCGGGCGATGCCGTGGGCCAGCAGCCAGATCACCAGCAGGCCCACGGCGGCAATGGCCAGGCCCACCAGCGTCATGCCGGTGATGTCGGTTTTGCGCTGCTCGGCCAGCTCGTTCTGCAAGTGCTTGGCGTCGGCCATCACCGTGCTCAGCGGCATTTCCAGCAGCAGCGCCCAGCGGGCGTCGGTGTTGGCGACCTTGAACGGCAGGAACAGCTCGATGCGATCCTTGCTCGAGTCGACCCTGTAGGTGATTTCCTCACCCTTGAGGCTGGCCAGTGTCGCAGCCTCGGAGGCGTCCAGCACGTCGCTGGCCTTCTCACCGAATTTCGTGGCATCGCGGGTATAGGCCACCAACCGGCCATTGCTCGAGACCAATGCCAGCTCGCCCGCACCGTCATACAGCTGACGGTCGGCCGCGTTGAGCAGGTCCTGAATGAAGTTGACCGACAGGTCGGCGCCAGCGATGCCCTGGAACTGTCCATTGACCAGGATCGGCTCGACGAACGAGGCGAGCATGACCATTTTGTCGCCGACCTTGTAGGGCGCCGGGTCGATCACGCAGGCCTTCAGGGTTTCCTTGGGGCAAAGGTAGTACTCGCTGGCGCGCACGCCGGTGGACAGCACGGTATGGTCGTTGACATCGATCAGGCGGTCGTAGCCCAGGCTGCCGTCGGCATTGCGGAACCACCAGGGTAGGAAGCGCTCGCTGTTGCTGTCGGCACGGTCCAGCGCGTTCGGCTCCCAGCCCAGGTAGGCACCCAGTACGCTGGGGTTGGTCTCCAGGGTACGCTTGAGCAGGTTGGCCAGGTGCGTGCGCTCTACCTGCAGCAGTGGGCTGCCGTCGCTGCCTTGCATGCCGATCAGGCTGCTGACGGTCGCCAGGCCGCGACTGAGCACCAAGGGGGCCTCCAGGCCGCGCTGGATCTCGCTGACCTGCGTGCGAGCCATCGACTCCAGGCGTTGCTGGATCACGCTCTCAAGCTGCTGCTGGGTGCGCTGCTGGACCAATGCCTGGGTGCGTTCGCTGGAGAACACCGCGTAGAGCACCAGGGCCGCGACGATGCTGAGGACGATGGCGCCGGCCAGGGCCGCGACGGAAAACTGGATCGACTTGAACTTCATTGCAAGAGCCCCGCACGTGGCGATCGGTTTCCCCTGTTATCGGCGGGGTAATACCAAAGCATGAGGCGGTGCGAAGAAATCTTCCCTGTGGCTATGGCGACAGCGGACAGCAGGCCCTAGGATACGGCGCATGTAGAAAGGGAGTGTTTCCATGCGTAGATCATTTGTACTCGGCATGCTGGGCGCCGGCCTTCTATTGGGCGGCTGCCAGGCGGTGAATACCACCAGTGGTGGCGCGGTGGGCGTTGAGCGCAAGCAGTACATGTTCAGTGCGCTGTCTACCGCTGAGGTCAACCAGATGTACGCGCAGTCGTACCAGCAGACCTTGAGCGAGGCGTCAGGCAAGGGCGTGCTGGACAAGTCCAGTGCCATCGCCAAGCGCGTGCAGCTCATCGCCGACCGGCTGATCGCCCAGGCCCCGCAGTTCCGCCCGGATGCTGCGCAGTGGCAATGGGAAGTCAACGTGATCAAGAGCGACGAGCTCAACGCCAACTGCGGCCCCGGCGGCAAGATCATCTTCTATACCGGCCTGATCGATAAGCTGCAGCTCACCGATGCCGAGATCGCGGCGGTGATGGGCCATGAGATCGCCCATGCCCTGCGCGAGCATGGCCGTGAAGCGATGTCCAAGGCCTATGGCGTGGAGATGGCCCGCCAAGGCGCCGGTGCCTTGTTCGGCCTGGGCCAGGACAGCATGGCGCTGGCCGACACCGTGGTGAACTACGCCATGACCTTGCCCAACAGCCGCTCCAACGAGAACGAGGCGGACCTGATCGGCCTGGAGCTTTCCGCTCGCGCCGGCTACGACCCGAATGCCGCGATCACCCTGTGGAACAAGATGAGCAAGGCATCCGAGGGCGCCCCGCCCGAGTTCATGAGCACCCACCCTGCCTCCAATACCCGTATCGCCTCGTTGCAGGCGGCTATTCCGAAGGTGATGCCGCTGTACCAGGCAGCGAAGAAGTAACCTGCAGGCGTTGGGGGCTGCTGCGCAGCCCCTGTACGAACGGGCTCGTCGGGCGCCGATCCGCCGAGAACACCGGCGAAGCCGGTGCCTGCTTCGCGGGCAAGCCCGCTCCTGCAGGTTCGCTGCCGTTTCCTGTAAGACCGGGTGTGCCTTGTGCCTCAGCCTACCCAGCCACTGGCCTGCATGGCCGTGTACACCGCCACCGCCGCCAGCACGAAGAACGCAGTCGCCGCCAGCCGGCGAATCAGCGTGAGCGGAAGCTTTTCTGCGGCGAAGTTGCCGGCGAGTACCACGGGCACGTTGGCGATCAGCATGCCCACGGTGGTGCCGATGATGACCATGATCAGGTGAGGGTACTGGGCAGCCAGCATCACCGTGGCCACTTGGGTCTTGTCACCGATTTCCGCCAGGAAGAACGCGATCAGTGTCGTCAGGAACGGCCCGAAGCGCCGTGCATTGCTGGTTTCGTCGTCATCCATCTTGTCCGGTATCAGCGTCCACAGGGCGGTGGCGGCGAAGCTCGCGGCGAGGATCCAGTGCAGCGTGACCGCGCTGAAGAAACCGCTGACCCAGGCGCCTACTGCGCCCGCCGCGGCGTGGTTGGCCAGGGTGGCGGCGACGATGCCGGCGATGATAGGCCAAGGCTTGCGAAAGCGTGCGGCGAGAATGAGCGCGAGCAGTTGCGTCTTGTCGCCGATTTCAGCGAGCGCAACGATGGCGGTGGGGACGAGTAGCGATTCCAGCATCAGATTTCCTACGGGGGCGGGTCGACACGGCTATGACACGTACAGCCTTCCCGCCCCGGGCAAGGTGTGCGTGTCATAGGTCTTGTCAAACCCCTGGCCCATCTGTGTGGGCCGTGAGGTCGCACGCGCCATGGCCTGTGGGCCAAGTATGTTGACGCGTACCGGGCGAGCAGGGCGCTCGCGGGAGACTACTCCCCTAGGACGGAGCGGATTCTGCCTAGCGAAATCGCTTTCGGCAAGCCCTAATTGTTCAACCCCGTGTTGCCTTGTAGATCCGGAAACCGTCCGCTTCGGCCAGGGTCTGGCAGTTGCCAAGGGCGCTTTCCAGGAGCGGTTGGTAGCGCAGGAAGCTATTGGCGACCAGGCGTATTTCGCCGCCCTTTACCAGGTTTCTGCCGGATTTTTGCAGCAAGTTCTCCGAAGCCTGATAGTCGGTATGAACGCCGGTATGAAACGGTGGATTGCTCAGGATCAAGGCCAGCCCTTGAGGTGCGGCATCGATACCGTCACCACTGATCACATCGCCTTCCAGTCCATTGGCAGCCAAGGTCAGGCGGCTGCTGGCAACGGCGAAGGCGTCGACGTCGAGCAAGGTCACGTGGCTTTGTGGATAACGCCGTTTCACCGTCGCGCCCAGCACGCCGGCGCCACAGCCGAAGTCCAGCACATGGCCGGTGGGCAAGCCGTCCAGGTGCTTGAGCAGCAGTGCGCTGCCGCGGTCCAGCCGGCCGTGGCTGAACACCCCCGGCAAGCTGACGATGTGCAGCGGGCCGTCCTCCAGTTCCAGTTCGAAGCGTTCGGCCAGGCTTTCCAGCGGCTTGGCCTGCGGTGCCTGGTCCACCGTCACCTCCCACAGCTGGCAGTGACGCGCGCTGTCCAGCTTGCGCGGCTTGCCGAAGGCCTGCAATTGCTTGGCCGCACCTTCGATGCCGCCGCGTTTCTCGCCCACCAGGTACAGCGTGCCGCCTGCCAGGCGCGCGGCCAGGGCGTTGAGCAGGTAGGCGGCAAGCTCGCGGGACTTGGGCAAGAACAGCACCGCAGCTTCGAAGGCCACCGCCGGGGCCTCGACGCCGTAGTGGCTGCGACCCGCGAAGCGCTCGTCCAGCCGGGCCTGGTCGCCGGCATGCCAGGTCCAGCCCTGGGCCTGCGGCAGTCGGCCGAGCAGGTCGTCGGCCGGTAGCCCTGCGAGCATCAGCGGGCCTTGGAACAGCTCGGCCTGGCGGAGCAACACTTCACTGCGCGGGTCCATGGACGACGTCTCCTGAAAAAAGTGGCGCAGTGTACCAGAGCTGCCGCTGCCTCAGCTGACCACGCGCAGCGGCTGGCCGGCGAGGAAGGCCTGGGCATTCTCGGCCAACTGGCCAACGATACGCTGGCGCGACTCCACCGCGCCCCAGGCGCTGTGCGGGGTCACGATCAGGCGCGGCACGTCTGCGGCCAGCAGCGGGTTGCCGTTGACCGGCGGCTCGACGCTCAACACATCGGTGGCGGCCCCGCCCAGATGGCCGTTGCGCAAGGCGTCGGCCAGGGCCTGTTCGTCGATCAGGCCGCCGCGCGCGGTGTTGACTACCAGTGCGCCGGGCTTGAGCAGGGCCAGCTCCCGGGCGCCGATCATGTGGCGGGTATGCTCGTTGAGCGGACAATGCAGGGTCAGCGCGTCGACCTGCGGCAGCAGTTCGTCCAGCGGCAGGCGCTCGGCCCGGACCGGGCGGCCGGGAATCTGCCCGCTCAGCACGCGCATGCCGAACGCTTCGGCCAGCCGCGCCACCGCGCCGCCCAGTTCGCCATGGCCAAGCAGGCCGAGGGTCTTGCCTTCGAGCTCGACGATTGGGAAGTCAAGCAGGCAGAACTGGCTGGCCTTGGCCCACTTTCCGTCCTTCACCGCCTGCTGGTAGTCGCACAGACGGGTGGCCAGGGCCAGCAGCAGCGCCAGGGTGTGCTGGGCTACCGACGGCGTGCCGTAGCCCTGGCAGTTGCACACGGTGATGCCCTGGGCGCGGGCGGCGGCCAGATCGACGTTGTTGGTGCCGGTGGCGGCCACCAGGATCAGTTTCAACTGCGGGTTGGCGGCCAGGACCTTGGCGTCGAGCATCACTTTGTTGCTGATGACTGCGGTGGCGCCGCGCAGGCGCTCGGCCACGTGTTCAGGTGCGGTGGTGGCATAGGGCTGGAAGCTGTCGAACTGCTTGACCAGCGGCGACAGGTCGAGGTCGCCCAGGTCAAGGGAATGGTGGTCGAGGAAAACGGCGTGCTGCGGCATCAGGGGCTCCGGACTCAATCGTGGGCTTCGCGGGGGCCTCAGATTGAAGCGCCGCGACGCTTGCCGTCAACGGTGCCGCTCATACCTCGCCTGGGCAAATCATTCCTTCGGCTGATTTGACCGGCGCGTCACCGTTCTACAGTAAGTGCCTGAATTGTCCGGCAAGCTTTCCAGAAAAAGGGATACCCATGTTGCAGACCCGCGTCATTCAGCCCGCAGAGGGCGCCTACACCTTCCCGCTGCTGATCAAGCGCCTGCTCATGTCCGGCAGCCGATATGAAAAGACCCGTGAAATCGTCTACCGCGACCAGTTGCGCCTGACCTACCCCCAGCTCAATGAGCGTATCGCCCGGCTGGCCAACGTGCTCACCGAGGCGGGGGTGAAAGCCGGCGACACCGTGGCGGTAATGGATTGGGACAGCCACCGCTACCTGGAGTGCATGTTCGCCATCCCGATGATCGGCGCGGTGGTGCATACGATCAACGTGCGCCTGTCGCCGGACCAGATCCTCTACACCATGAACCATGCCGAAGACCGCTTCGTGCTGGTCAACAGCGACTTCGTCGGCCTCTACCAGGCCATCGCCGGCCAGCTGACCACGGTGGACAAGACCGTGCTGCTCACCGACGGCCCGGACAAGACCGCCGATCTGCCAGGCCTGGTCGGCGAGTACGAGCAACTGCTCGCCGCCGCCAGTACGCATTACGACTTCCCCGACTTCGACGAGAACTCGGTAGCCACCACCTTCTACACCACCGGCACCACCGGTAACCCCAAGGGCGTGTACTTCACCCACCGCCAGCTGGTGCTGCACACCCTGGCCGAGACCTCGGTGCTCGGCAGCCTCGACAGCGTCCGCCTGCTGAGCAGCGATGACGTATACATGCCCATCACGCCGATGTTCCACGTGCATGCCTGGGGCATTCCCTATGCCGCCACCATGATGGGCATCAAGCAGGTGTACCCGGGGCGCTACGAGCCGGACATGCTGATCAAGCTGTGGCGGGATGAGAAGGTCACCTTCTCCCACTGCGTGCCGACCATCCTGCAGATGCTGCTCAACTGCCCGGGCGCCGCCGGCCAGGACTTCGGGGGCTGGAAGATCATCATCGGCGGCAGTGCGCTCAACCGCGCCTTGTACGAGGCGGCCTTGGCCCGGGGCATCCAGCTTACGGCGGCCTACGGCATGTCCGAGACCTGCCCGTTGATTTCCTGCGCGCACCTGAACGAGGAACTGAAGTCCGGCAGCGAGGACGAGCGTGTCACCTATCGAATCAAGGCGGGTGTGCCGGTACCGCTGGTAGAGGCGGCCATCGTCGATGGCGAGGGCAATTTCCTGCCCGCCGACGGCGAGACCCAGGGCGAGCTGGTGCTTCGCGCCCCGTGGCTGACCATGGGCTACTTCAACGAGCCGCAGAAGAGCGCAGAACTGTGGGCGGGTGGCTGGCTGCACACCGGCGATGTCGCGACCCTCGATGGCATGGGCTATATCGACATCCGCGACCGCATCAAGGATGTGATCAAGACCGGTGGCGAGTGGATTTCCTCCCTCGACCTCGAAGACCTGATCAGCCGTCACCCAGCCGTGCGTGAAGTGGCGGTGGTCGGGGTCGCCGACCCGCAGTGGGGCGAGCGGCCCTTCGCGCTGCTGGTGCTGCGTGACGAACACGTGCTGGACGCCAAGTTGCTCAAGGAACATCTCAAGCCGTTCGTCGAGCTCGGGCACATCAACAAGTGGGCGATTCCGAGCCAGATCGCCGTTGTTACTGAAATTCCCAAGACCAGCGTCGGCAAGCTCGACAAGAAGCGTATCCGCACGGATGTCACCGAGTGGCAAGCCAGTAACAGCACCTTCCTCTCCACCCTGTAACACTGTAGCGGGCCGCGCCGTTCTCGGCGCGGCCCCCGTGTTAGAGGGCATGGCGCCTTGTCAAACCTGGAAATTCAGCCATGCTTGAGCACTGCCAGCGCTTGGGAAGGCGCTCTGCGGCGCGCAGTCGGCAGCAGACGCAAATCACACTTTAGAGGGATCAAGCACCTGTAGTCGCTGGCTATAGTCGGGTCAGGGGATTTTCAGGAATGGGGGAGGGCGGTGCCATGGCGCCGCCACAGGCAGGAGCCTGCCTACGGGCGCTCGAGCCGTTTCTGAAAGGACTCACTGCCATAACAAAAAAGTACATGGAGTAGCGTCGATGAAATCTGCAAACCAGTTCTGGCGCCGGGCCAAGTTGCCCTTGGCCGTCAGCCTCGCTTCCACGCTCGCAAGTCCCGCGTTCGGTGTGAGTTTCAACATCGGCGAAATCGAAGGCCAGTTCGATTCATCGCTCTCCATTGGCGCCAGCTGGTCGACGGCCAACCCGAACAGAAACCTGATCGGCGTCAACAACGGCGGCAAGGGGCTCTCCCAGACCTCCGACGATGGCCACCTGAACTTCCGGAAGGGCGAGACCTTCTCCAAGATCTTCAAAGGCATCCACGACCTCGAGCTCAAGTACGGCGACACCGGCGTCTTCGTCCGTGGCAAGTACTGGTACGACTTCGAACTCAAGGACGAGAACCGCGAGTTCAAGGACATCAGCGACTCCAACCGCAAAGAGGGGGCCAAGTCCTCCGGAGCCCAGTTGCTCGATGCGTTCGTCTACCACAACTACAACATTGCCGACCTGCCGGGCACCGTGCGCCTGGGCAAGCAGGTGGTGAGCTGGGGTGAAAGCACCTTCATCGGCGGCGGCATCAACTCGATCAACCCGATCGACGTCTCGGCCTTCCGCCGTCCAGGCGCCGAGATCAAGGAAGGCCTGATCCCGGTCAACATGTTCTACCTGTCGCAGAGCATCACCGACAACCTGTCGGCCGAAGCCTTCTACCAGATCGAGTGGGACCAGACCGTCACCGACAACTGCGGCACCTTCTTCTCGCAGCCGGACATCATTTCCGACGGCTGTACCGACAACCTGCGCGTGCTCAACAGCAGCCGTGCCGTGCCGGCTGCGGCCCGAGGGTTCCTGGCTACCCAGGGCGTGAACCTCAACGAAGAAGGCGTATTGGTGCGCCGCGGCGCGGACCGCGATGCCCGTGACGGTGGCCAGTTCGGCGTGGCCCTGCGCTACATGTTCGAGCCTCTGGACACCGAGTTCGGCGCCTACTTCATGAACTACCACAGCCGTGCGCCGATCTTCAGCGCCACCGGTGCAGCGCCGTCGGTGTACGCAGGGCTCGCAGGCCTGCCTGCCGCGCTGCGTCCGTTGGCACCGCTGATCGTTGCGGGCAACTCGCAGTACTTCGTCGAGTACCCCGAGGACATTCGCCTGTACGGCCTGAGCTTCTCCACCACCCTGCCTACCGGCACGGCGTGGAGCGGTGAAATCAGCTACCGTCCGAATGCCCCGGTGCAGCTCAACACCACCGACATCCTCTATGCAGGCGTACGGCCGATCGGCGGCACCCTGGCCAATGCCTCGCTGCTCAATGGCATTCCAGGGCAGGACCTGCACGGCTACAACCGCAAGGAAATCACCCAGTTCCAGACCACCCTGACGCACTTCTTCGACCAGGTGATGGGCGCCAGCCGCATGACCGTGGTCGGCGAAGTCGGCGTTACCCATGTCGGTGGCTTGGAAAACGCCCGTGAAACCCGCTACGGTCGCGACCCGGTGTTCGGCCCTGGCCCGCTGCCACCTACCGCTGGCCTCGACACCTGCTCGGCGATCCTCAATACCGGCACCATCGGCGGCGCCGGACCTGGCGCTTCGGCCGACAACCGCAGCCGCAAATGCGAAAACGACGGCTACACCACCAGCACCTCGTGGGGCTATCGCGCCCGTGTGATCTGGGACTACAACGACGTCTTCGCTGGGGTCAACCTCAAGCCTAGCGTGGCTTGGTCCCACGACGTCTCGGGTTACTCGCCAGGCCCTGGCGGCAACTTCGAGGAAGGCCGCAAGGCGGTCAGCCTGGGTGTGGATGCCGAGTACCAG
Organism: Pseudomonas sp. LS_2; assembly: GCF_042709235.1. Taxonomy (NCBI): domain Bacteria; kingdom Pseudomonadati; phylum Pseudomonadota; class Gammaproteobacteria; order Pseudomonadales; family Pseudomonadaceae; genus Pseudomonas; species Pseudomonas sp. LS_2. The sequence goes on from NZ_JAVAYC010000021.1 coordinate 62,472, forward strand.
AACACCTACACGGCAAGCCTGTCGTACACCAACTTCTTCGATGGCAAGTACAGCACCGTGGATGATCGCGACTTCGTCGCCCTCAGCTTCGGCGTGAACTTCTAAGAACACTGATCCAGGACGACAACAATGAAAATGACCACAAGTCTGCTGAAAGCCGGTGTGCTGGGCATGTCCCTGCTGGCAACCAGCGTCATGGCTGCGGTTTCCGCCGACGAAGCGGCCAAGCTCGGTACCACCCTCACGCCGATGGGCGCCGAGAAGGCGGGGAACGCCGATGGCTCGATCGGTCCGTGGGAGCCGCTTGGCAAGAGCGCTGGCAGTGCCGACTCCAAGGGTTTCCTGTCCGACCCTTACGGTAGCGAGAAGCCGCTGTTCACCATCACCGCGCAAAACGTCCAGCAGTACAAGGACAAGCTGACCCCGGGCCAGCTGGCAATGTTCCAGCGCTACCCCGAGACCTACAAGCTTCCGGTGTACAAGACCCACCGTGGCGCCACCGTACCTGATGACGTGTTCGCCGCCATCAAGAAAAACGCCACCAACACCACCCTGGTCGAAGGCGGCAATGGCCTGAACAACTTCGATACGGCGGTGCCGTTCCCGATCCCGAAAAGCGGCCTCGAGGTGATCTGGAACCACATCACCCGCTACCGCGGTGGCAGCGTGACGCGCCTGGTAACCCAGGCTACGCCGCAGCCGAACGGCTCCTACAGCCTGGTGTACTTCAAGGACCAGTTCGTCTTCCGCGACAAGATGAAGGACTACAACCCGGCCGACCCGGGCAACGTACTCTTCTACTTCATGCAGGAAGTGACCGCTCCGGCACGCCTGGCCGGTACCGTGCTGCTGGTTCACGAAACCCTCGACCAGGTCAAGGAACCGCGCAAGGCGTGGATCTACAACGCCGGCCAGCGCCGTGTGCGTCAGGCACCGCAGGTTTCCTACGACGGCCCAGGTACCGCCGCCGATGGTCTGCGTACTTCCGACAACCTGGACATGTTCAACGGCGCGCCAGACCGCTACGACTGGAAGCTCGAAGGCAAGAAGGAGCTGTACATCGCCTCCAACGCCTACAAGCTGGATGATCCGAAGCTGAAGTACGGCGACATCATCAAGGCCGGCCACATCAACCAGGACCTCGCCCGCTACGAACTGCGCCGTGTGTGGCACGTGGTCGCGACCCTCAAGCCGGGCCAGCGCCACATCTATGCCAAGCGTGACTTCTACATCGACGAAGACACCTGGCAAGCGGCGGTGATCGACCAGTACGACGGCCGCAACCAGTTGTGGCGTGTGTCCGAGGCCCATGCCCAGCCGTACTACAACGTGCAGGTGCCGTGGTACACCCTGGAAGCCATCTATGACCTGCAATCGGGTCGCTACCTGGCACTGGGCATGAAGAACGAAGAGAAGAGCGCCTACAACTTCGGCTTCACGGCCAGCAAGGCCGACTTCCAGCCAGCCGCCCTGCGTCAGTCCGGGGTGCGTTGACCTGAAGCTGTACACCTGTGTTTGACCTTCCAGAACGCCCCGGCTTGCCGGGGCGTTTCTGTTTTGGAAAAAATAGCGCGATATAAACGATGCTGATGTCCATCAGGGTTGTTTCTTTTTGTCGTAGTCTTTTATCGCTAATTGGCCCCATCAGCTTCAAATACCACGGTTTAACCGCTAGTCTCGCAAGCATTCATACCGCCGCAATCTTCCAATCAGAACGAGTCGGCCATGACAGACCTGTCCCGTACGCATGGAGTCGCCAGCCAGGCCCTTGGTCTGCTGGACGGGCGTTTCTTCCGGCCACCGCTGCCGGATGGGCATGTGCCGCGTACACGTCTGTGCCAGCGCCTGGAGTCAGGGTTGTCGGGGCGGTTGCTGCTCATCAGTGCGCCAGCGGGCTTCGGCAAGAGCTCCCTGGCCATCGAATTCTGCCAACAACTGCCGCATCACTGGCGTAGCCTGTGGCTGGGCCTGAGCCAACGCGACGCTGACCCGGGGCGCTTTCTCGAACGCCTGCTCGAAGGGCTCCAGCAGTTCTGCCCGGCACTGGGCGGGCAGGCCATGGGCCTGTTGAAGATGCGCCAGCGCCATCAGCCATTTGCCTTCGAAGAGTGGATCGACGGCCTGCTCGATGAGCTTGCACTCTATCTGCACGCAGACAGCCCACTGCTGCTGGTGCTCGACGACTATCACCTGGCACAGGGCCCAGTGCTCGATCGCTGCCTGCAATTCTTCCTCAACCACCTGCCGCCTGGCTTGCTGCTGCTGGTCACCAGTCGCCAGCGTCCGGACTGGCACCTGGCGCGCCTGCGCCTGTCCCGGCAACTGGCCGAACTCAACGAGCAGGACCTGCGCCTGACCGCCGACGAAGCCCTGGCAGTCATCGGTCGCCAGCCCACGGGGTTGCGCGGGCAGGCACTGGATAACCTGATCCAGCGCAGCGATGGTTGGGTGGCCGGGCTGCGTTTCTGGCAACTGGCGGCCAGCGAGTCGGGGGACGACAACGCATTGCCCCAGGCCCTGCACGGCGGCGAAGGGATGATTCGCGACTACCTGCTCGAGGAAGTCATCGAGATGCTGCCGGCCGACGTGCAGGCGTTTCTCTATGACACCGCGTGCCAAGAGCGCTTCTGCGCCGAGCTGTGCGATGCCCTGCGTGAGCGCGACGACAGCGGGTCGATCCTGCGTTACCTGCAAGCTCACCAAGTGTTCCTGGTGCCGCTGGACGAGCATGGGCACTGGTTCCGCTACCATCACCTGTTCTCCGACCTGCTGCGCAGCCGCCAGGCCAGTGCGCCGCTGGCCGGCCTGCACCTGCGTGCCTGCCGCTGGTTCCAGGCCCAGGGCCTGCTCGACGAGGCGGTGGAGCAAGCCCTGCGTGCCGGCAGCCTGGATGTTGCGGCCGACCTGGTGCAGAGCCTGTCGGAGGAGCAACTGCTGGCCGAGCAGAACGTCGGCATGCTGTTGCGCTGGAAAATGGATTTGCCCGACAGCCTGCTCATCAGCACCCCGCGCTTGATCGTGCTGTACAGCTGGGCGTTGGGCCTGGCTTGCCAGCTCGATGCCGCCGAGGAACTGGCCGGTTACCTCAGCCGTTTTCTGCCGGCGCCGTCGGCTACTGCGCAAAAGTCCATGCTGGCTCAGTGGTTGGCATTGAGTGGGGTGATCGCCCGTGGAAGGGGCGACCGCGTGCATACCCTGGCCTACTGCGAGCAAGCCCTGCAAAGCTTGCCGCAAAAACGTTACGGCCAGCGCCTGGTGTGCCTGTCGACGCTGTCCAACCTGGCGATCGCCGAGGGTGACTTCTGGCGCGCCAGGGGTTGGAACCGTGAAGCGCTGGAGTTGGCGCAGCGAGTCGGCAACCCGCTGTTCGAAGCCCTGGCCCACTATGACCGGGCGCGGGTGCTGCATGCCCGCGGCGAGGCCATCCGTGCGCTGGATGAAGTGCGCCAGGGCCTTCAGCGCTTGCAAGGGTTGTCTGGGCAGCGGCTGTACGCCATCCGCGCACGCCTGACCTTGTACGAAGGCTACCTGTTGGCCTCGCGTCTGCAACCGGCCCAGGGCCGGGCTCGCTTGCGTGCCGGCCTTAGCGAGGCGCGGGCGTGCCGTGACATGAGCGTGCTCATCGGCCACTGCGTGATCGCCACCCTCGATGGACGTGAAAGCCGTTTCGCCGAAGCCTTCGCCGAGTTGGCCGAGGCCGAGCGGCTGATGCATATCTGGGATGTACCGCCGATCTTCTACCTGGCGATGATTACCCTGGTGAAGTGCGAGCTGTGGCTGGCCCAGGGACGCACCGACCTCGCCGAGTCCTGGCTGTTGCGCCTGGGTCAGACCTACGGCGGTGAGCAGCCCGCCGCCGCGCCAGAATTCCACCCCTTGCTGCCGCTGCACATCGAACTCCAGCAAGCCTTGCTGGAGCGCACGCTCCAGCGCCCGGAGGATGCCGAACGGCGCCTGCTGATATTGAGCGAGCGTGGCCAGGCCAGTGGCGGGTTGATGCTGGTGGTCTGCGCACTGTGTCAACTGATCGATCTGGCACTGGCCCAGGGGCGCGAGCAGGACGCTGCACGACTGCTGCCCAAGGCGCTGGAAGCTGCCAGCGGCGGTGTGTTGCAACCCTTCCAGCGGCTGCTCGATGAACACCCGGCGTGGCTACGCGAGCAGCTCGCCACAAGCCCCGGCGGCGCTGCCCAGGCCGACCTGCTGACGCGCCTGCCACAGGTGCCGGCGACTGGCCTGGGTGTCAGCGAAAGCCTCAGCGGGCGTGAGCTTGCGGTGCTGGAACTGATCGCCCAGGGTTGCTCCAACCAGCAGATCAGCGAACGCCTGTTCATCTCGCTGCACACGGTCAAGACCCACGCCAGCCACATCAACAGCAAGCTGGGGGTGGAGCGACGCACCCAAGCCGTGGCCCGGGCGAAGTCGCTTGGCCTGCTGGCCTGAGGGCCGTTTGCCCCGGTACAATGGTGGCTTATAGCTATCACTGCTCGCGTGCCGACGTTTCCAGCTCATCTTTCCCGACCTGCTGCCGATAAACATTTCGGCGGGCTGCGTCGTCACGCACCACTTTTCATATCTTTCCAATACAGGTCGTGTTGATGCTGCAGTACGGGCAAAAAAGCTTTTTGATCGTCGACGACTTCACCGACTTCCGCACATCGACCCGTTCCATGCTGCGTGAGCTCGGCGTGCGTGACGTGGACACCGCCGACAGCGGTGAGCAAGCCCTGCGCATGTGCGGACAGAAACGCTACGACTTCATTCTCCAGGACTTCCACCTGGGCGATGGCAAGAAGAACGGCCAGCAAGTGCTCGAAGACCTGCTGCTGGACAAGCTGATCAGCCATGAATGCGTGTTCATCATGGTGACCGCCGAAAGCAGCCAGTCGATTGTCCTGAGCGCCCTGGAGCACGAGCCCGACGCCTACCTGACCAAGCCTTTCAACCGTGTGGGCCTGGCCCAGCGCCTGGAAAAACTGGTGCAGCGCAAGACCTTGCTCAAGCCGATCCTCCAGGCCCTCGACCGTGGCCGCCCGGCCGAGGTGCTGACTGCCTGCGCCGAGTTGTGCAAGCAAGACCCGCGTTTCGCCCCGCTGTGCCTGCGCTACCGCGCCGATGCCTTGCGCGAGCTGAACCGCTTCGACGAACTGGAGAAATTCCTCAAGAACATTCTCGCCAGCCGCCCGCAGCCCTGGGCCTACTCCGCCCTCGGCAGCCTGTTGCACAAGCGTGGCCAGCAAGACCAGGCCCAAGGCGTGTACGAGCAGGCACTCAAGGCCTTCCCGATCATGCCTGGGCTGTACGATGGCATGGCCGAGGTGCTGGTAGCCAAAGGCGAAAGCAAGCGCGCCCAGCACATGCTCGAAGAAGCGGTACGGCTCTCGCCCCTGGCGGTACGCCGTCAGGCCGCATTGGGCAAGTTGGCGCTGGACAACGCCGACTACGACAGCGCCTCGAAGGCCTACCGCCACGCGGTGAACCAGGGGCAGAGCTCGCGCTACAAGAGCGCCGAAAGCAACCTTGGGCTTGTCCAGGCGCTGATGAACAAGAACGAAGGCAATGGCCTGGACGCGCGTACGCGGGTCGAGATCAATACCGTGCTCAGCGAGGTGGCCAAGGAGAACGTCGAGGACCAAGGCCTGCAGGTGCGCGCGCGGTTGATGAAGGCCGCCAGCCTGCAGCAGGCCGGCGATGCGGAAACCGCGGGCAAGCTCACCGAGCAAGCCATGCAGCGGCTGGAGAAGATGGACCAGTTCTTCTCGGTCGAAGCCGCCCTGACCGTGGCCAAGCAACTCAAGGCGCTGGGCCAGGACGCGGCGGGTACCTCGATTCTCAAGGGATGCGTGGAGACCTACGGCGACGACCCCAAGGTGATGCAAAGCGTGGCCAAGGTCACCGACGACCCCTCGGTGCTCGGGGCGGTCACCGAGGCGGTCGACCTCAACCGCCAGGGCGTGCGCGCCTACCAGGCCGGGCAGCTCGACGAGGCGCTGGCGATGTTCCGCCGCGCACTGAAGCTGCAACCGAAGAACATCAGCATCGCCCTGAACAGCGCCCAAGCGTTGATCCGCATTGGCGGCGAGCAGCCCTCGGCGCAGCTCATGCAGGAATGCCGCGACTGCCTGAACAGCGTGGCGGGCATCCCGGCCAGCGATAGCCGCTACGACCGCTACCGCAAGCTGCATGTACGGGTGTTCGGCGCATGAACGGCAAACAGCAGGGGCTGGATTTCTCCACGGTGATCGCCTCTACCGTGCACGACATGAAGAACTCCCTTTCGGCGTTGATCCAGGCCCACGACCAGTGGCTGGCGCGCTTGCCCGAGGAGGCGCGCGCGGGCAGCGAGCAAGGGGTCATCGAGCACGAGTTCCGCCACCTCAATGGCATGCTGGTGCAGTTGCTGGGCTTGTACAAGCTGGGCATCAACCAACTGCCGATCTGCCCGGACTACCACGAGTTGGAAGACTTTGTCGAAGCCCAGCTCGCGGCGCAGCAGGAGGTTTTCCGCCAACGCGACATCCTTGCCACCTGGCGTATCGAAGCGCAGAGCCCGCTGGGTTTCTTCGACCGCGAGCTGGTCGCCTCGGTGGTGGCCAACGTGCTCACCAATGCCGTGCGCTATGCCGGCCACGCGCTGTTGATCAGTGTCGAGGAGGAGGGGGAGCAGTTGGTGATCAGCGTCAACGATGACGGCTGCGGTTATCCGCCGCGCCTGCTCGAGCGCCAACAGGACTACGTACAGGGCATCGACCCGCAGACCGGTAGCACCGGCCTTGGCCTGTACTTCGCCGCACGTATCGCGGCCCTGCACGTGCGCAATGGTGTGCAGGGCCGGATCGAGATCGCCAACGGCGGCGCGCTGGGAGGCGGCCTGTTCAGGCTCTACCTCCCTTAGCCTCTACATACCCAGCATGTTCGGCAGCACCAGCGATATCCACGGCACGTAGGTGACCAGCACCAGGAACGCCAGCAGCACGAGCAGCCAGGGCGCGGCGGCGCGTACCGTGGCGGTCAGCGGCATGCCGGTCACCGCCGAGGTGACGAACAGGTTCAGCCCTACCGGCGGCGTGATCAGGCCGATCTCCAAGTTGACCACCATGATGATGCCCAGGTGGATCGGGTCAATGCCCAACTGCATGGCGATCGGGAACAGGATCGGCGCCAGGATCAGGATGATTGCCGAAGGCTCCATGAAGGCCCCGGCCACCAGCAGCACCACGTTCACCATCAGCAGGAAGGTCACCGGCGTGAGCCCGGCGTCGAGCACCCAGGCGGTGATCTGCTGGGGCAGTTGCTCGGTGGTCAGCACGTGGGCGAACAGCATGGCGTTGGCGATGATGAACATCAGCATGATGCTCAGCTTGGCCGATTCGAGCAGCACCTTTGGCGCTTCACGGAAGGTCATGTCGCGGTACACGAACAGCGCGATGAACGCCGAGTAAACCGCCGCCACCGCCGCCGCCTCGGTGGGCGTGAACATGCCGGTGTAGATACCGCCGAGGATGATTATGATCAGCAGCAGCCCCCAGATGGCCTTGCGCGCCGCAGTAAGCCATTCGCGGAACGTCGCCCGGGGCAGCGCCGGCAGGTTGCGCTTCACCGCGACGATGTAGATCACGATCATCAGGATCAGCCCGAGCATCAGCCCCGGCACCACGCCCGCCATGAACAGCTTGCCGACCGAAGTCTCGGTGGCGGCGGCGTACACCACCATCACGATCGACGGCGGAATCAGGATGCCCAGGGTGCCAGCGTTACAGATGATGCCGGCGCCGAACGCCTGTGGATAACCCGAACGGACCATGCCGGCGATGGCGATGGAGCCTACCGCCGCCACTGTGGCAGGGCTGGAGCCGGAAAGCGCGGCGAACAGGACGCAGGCCAATACTGCAGCGATCGCCAGGCCGCCGCGCACATGGCCGATGCAGGCATTGGCGAAGTCGATCAGGCGACGGGCGACGCCACCTGTGGTCATGAAGGCGCCTGCCAGCAGGAAGAAAGGAATCGCCAGCAACGTGTAGTGCTCGGAGGTTTCGAACAGCTTGATCGCCAGCGAGCGAACCGAGTCGGGGCTGAACAGTATGATGGTCAGTGAGCCGGCCAGGCCCAGCGAGACAGCGATGGGCACGCCGATGAACATCAGGGCGAACAGGGCGACGAACAGGAACAGTACGGTCATGGCTTGTCGTCCTCGTGCTCGGTCAGTTTCAGCGCGTCGGCCGCTTCGTCGGCCAGGCCCAGGCCGGTCTGGCGACCCCGGAAGATACGCACGAAGATTTCGGCAAAGCGGATGAACACCAAGGCGAAGCCCACGGGCACGATCAGCCCGATGTGCCACTGCATCACGCCCATGTGGCCGAGGTCTTCGGCGCCGATGGCGGCGACGAACAGGGTGTGTATCCATTCGAAGCTGGCGACGCTCAGCAGGCCGGCGTAGCCCAGGCAGCAAGCGCAGGCGAGCAGGCCGATCAAGCGCTGGGTGGGTTTGCTGGCGAGCTTGACCAGGGCGTCCACGCCGATATGGCCGGCGGTACGCACGCCGTAGGACAGCCCGAAGAAGATCAGCCAGGCGAACAGCGCCTTGGTCAGGGCGTTGCTCCAGGTCATCGACTGGGCGGCATCCATGACCTGGTCACCGATGGCGTTGAGCGCATCTGCGCCACCGGCCCAGCGTTCGGCCAGGCTGTAGAACAGGGTGTAGAGGTTGTTGAGGATCACGTAGACGAAGGTCACCAGTGTCATGGCGGCCAGGAGGAAGACGATGAAGGCTTCCTCGAAGTGTTCCCAGATACGTCTTAGGGCATGCATGGGCATTCTCCGGGGCAAGAACGAAGGCCGGCCTCGGGTTGCGAGGCCGACCGCTTGCTAACTGCTTACTGCGCTTTGTTGGCGGCTTCGGCGTCCTTGATCAGGTCGGCGCCGATTTCACCCTCGAACTTTTTCCATACCGGTTTCATCGCGTTGCGCCATTCTTCGCGCTGCTCGGCGGTGAGGGTGATGATTTCGGTGGTCTTGGCGTCGAGGATGCGCTGCTTGTCACCCTGGTTGAGGGCGTCGGCTTGTTTGTTCACCTCGGTGGTGACTTCGCCGATGATCTTTTCCAGCTCAGGTTTCACATCCGCCGGCAGGCCGTTCCAGAACTTGGTGTTGGTGATCAGCATGTAGTCCAGTACGCCGTGGTTGGACTCGGTGATGTACTTCTGCACCTCATGCATCTTCTGGCTGTAGATGTTCGAGTAGGGGTTCTCCGCGCCGTTGACCACGCCGGTCTGCAGGCCCTGGTAGACCTCGGCGAAGCTCATCTTGCGCGGGTTGGCGCGCAGTACCTTGAATTGCTCCTCAAGTACTGCCGAGGCCTGTACGCGGAATTTCTGGCCGCGTGCGTCACCCGGCACGCGTAGTGGCTTGTTGGCCGACAGCTGCTTCATGCCGTTGTGCCAATAGGCGAGCCCGGTAATGCCCTTGCCCTCCATGGACTTGAGCAGACCCTGCCCGGCAGGGCTCATCTGGAAGCGGTCGACGGCCTGGATGTCGTCGAACAGGAACGGCAGGTCGAACAATTGCACCTGCTTGGTGTAGTGCTCGAACTTGGCCAGGGACGGGGCGATCATCTGTACATCGCCAAGCAGCAAGGCCTCCATTTCCTTGCCATCGCCGAACAACGACGAGTTCGGATAGACCTCGACCTTGACCTTGCCAGGCAAGCGTTCTTCCACCAGCTTCTTGAACAACAGTGCACCCTGGCCTTTAGGCGTGTGTTCGGCAACGACGTGGGAAAACTTGATGACCACCGGATCGGCGGCCTGGGCCAGGCCTGCGGCGGACAGCGCCAAGGCGCAGAACAGAGCTTTGAACGTGGGCTTGAACATCCCTTGCTTCCTCGTTTTTGTTGTAGTGGCGAGTTGACCTAGAGAGTCTAGGCTGCAATCGCCAATTTGTTTGCCGAGGTTGGTGATTTGTATGGTTTTTTTGCGGATATCGGCCTGGGGACTTGCGTGTGTGCGCCTTTGGCTGAAAATGACGGCCACAGATGCGCCGTGAGCTGCCAAACCATGACACCCGTACCCGCTACCCTGATCCGCGAAACCTTTCCCGTCGGCCCTTTGCAATGCAATTGCACGCTGATCGGCGACCCGCTCACCAAGAAGGCCATCGTCGTCGACCCCGGCGGTGACGAGCAGAAGATCCTCGCCCGCCTTCAACACCATGGCTTGACCCTGGTGAGCATCATTCACACCCACGCGCATTTCGATCACTTCCTGGCCTCCGGCCGGCTCAAGGCACTGACCGGCGCGACCTTGCACCTGCACAAGGACGACCAGCCGCTGTGGGATGCCTTGGAAATGCAATGCCAGGTGTTCGGCGTGCCGTTCGCCCCGGTGCCTGCGCCCGACCGTTGGCTGAGCGACGACGAGGAACTGGCCTGTGGTTGCGGTGTGGCCCTGCACACACCGGGGCATACGCCCGGCTCGATGAGTTTCTGGTTCGCCGATGCCAAGCTGTTGATCGCGGGCGACACCTTGTTCCGTCGCGGCGTGGGACGCACTGATTTGTGGGGTGGCGATCAGCGGGCTATCGTTCGTTCGATCAAGGAGCGGCTGTACCGGCTGGATGAAGACGCCACCGTCGTGACTGGCCATGGCCCGGATACCCGGCTTGGCGAGGAAATGCGCGAGAACCCCTTCGTGCGTGCCTGAGTTTTCATGGAATTTTTTCCCCTTGCTGTGATCTAAGGCTGGCATAGATCCGCGTGATCCGCCGCACTTTCGAATTTCAGTAGGAGCTTGTTCATGTTCACCATGCGTCGTCTGATTATCGTCGCTACCGCCGCTGCCTTGATGTCTGGCTGCGCCAGCCAGAACCCGTACGACAACCAGGGCCAGGCGCAGCAGGGCTCCGGGATGAGCAAGACCGCCAAGTACGGTGGCCTGGGCGCGCTGGCCGGCGCCATCGCCGGCGCTGCCATCGACCACAACAACCGCGGCAAGGGTGCCCTGATCGGCGCTGCCGCCGTGGGCGCCGCTGCGGCAGGCTATGGCTATTACGCCGACCGCCAGGAAGCGGCACTGCGCGAAAGCATGGCCAACACCGGCGTCGAAGTGCAGCGCCAAGGCGACCAGATCAAGCTGATCATGCCGGGCAACATCACCTTCGCCACCGACTCCGCGAACATCTCCCCCAGCTTCTACTCGCCGCTGAACAACCTGGCCAGCTCGTTCAAGCAGTTCAACCAGAACACCATCGAAGTGATCGGCTTTACCGACAGCACCGGCAGCCGCCAGCACAACATGGACCTGTCCCAGCGTCGTGCCCAGGCGGTCAGCACCTACCTGACCTCCCAGGGTGTCGACCCGTCGCGGGTCTCGGTGCGCGGCATGGGCCCGGACCAACCGATCGCCAGCAACGCCGATGCCAATGGCCGGGCGCAGAACCGTCGGGTAGAGGTCAACCTGAAGCCGATTCCCGGCCAGCAGTATGAGCAGCAGGGTAACGTTCAGCAGTATCCGTAACTCATGAAGGGGCCGCATAGCGGCCCCGTTTCATTTCAGCGTGCGTGGCTGGCCTGGATCGCGGTCAAGGCGATGGTGTGCACGATATCGTCCACCTGCGCCCCCCGCGGCAGGTCGTTCACCGGCTTGCGCAACCCTTGCAGCATCGGCCCCAGGCTCACGCAATCAGCGCTGCGCTGCACCGCCTTGTGGGTGGTGTTGCCAGTGTTCAGGTCGGGGAACACAAACACCGTGGCACGCCCGGCCACCGGGCTGTGTGGCGCCAACTGCCGGGCGATGTCCGGGTTGGCGGCGGCGTCGTACTGCAACGGCCCGTCGATCAACAAATCGTGTTCCGCCTGCTGCGCCAGGCGCGTGGCCTCGCGCACCTTCTCCACTTCCTCGTCGCTGGCGGCCGAGTCGCTCGAATAGCTAAGCATCGCCACCCGTGGCGGGATGCCGAAGGCCTGTGCCGATTCGGCGCTCTGCCGGGCAATTTCGGCAAGCTCTGCGGCGCTCGGGTGTGGGTTCATGATGCAGTCGCCGTACACCAGCACCTGCTCGGGGAACAACATGAAGAACACCGACGACACCAGGCTGCTGCCGGGGGCCGTCTTGATCAACTGCAACGCCGGGCGGATGGTGTTGGCCGTGGAATGCACCAGGCCCGAGACCATGCCGTCGACTTCATCCAGCGCCAGCATCATGGTGGCGATCACCACCGGGTCTTCCAGTTGCTGCTCGGCCATCGGCGCATTGAGGTTGCGGCTTTTGCGCAGGTCGACCATCGGCTCGATGTAGCGGCCGCGAATCAACTCGGGGTCGAGCACTTCAAGGTCGGCGGGCAAGGTGATGCCTTGGGCACGGGCCACCGCCTCGACTTCCTCGGGCTTGGCCAGCAGCACGCAACGAGCGATGCCCCGGGCCTGGCAGATCGCCGCGGCTTGCACCAGCAGCGGCTCGGCGCCTTCGGGCAGGACGATGCGCTTGTTGGCCTGCTGCGCACGCTGGATCAACTGGTAGCGGAACACCGCTGGCGACAGGCGCAGTTCGCGCGGCGTGCCGCAGCGCTGGTGCAGCCACAGCGCGTCGAGGTGGCTGGCGACAAAGTCGGTGATGACCTCGGCGCGCTCGCGGTCATCCACCGGGATCTCGCGGTTCAGCGAGTTGAGCTGGTTGGCGGTGTCGTAGGAGCCGGTGCTCACCGACAGGATCGGCAAGCCCGCCTGCAACGCACCTCGGCACAGTTCGAGAATGCGTGGGTCGGGCTTGCTGTCGCTGGTCAGCAGCAGGCCGGCCAGGGGAACGCCGTTGATCGCCGCCAGGCTCACCGCGAGGATGATGTCGTCGCGATCGCCCGGGGTCACCACCAGGGTGCCGGGCTTGAGCAGCGGCACGGTGTTGGCCACGGTACGTGCGCAGATGATGATCTTGTTCATGCGCCGTTGCTCGTAGTCGCCGGCGTTGAGCACCTGGGCGCCGAGCAGCTCGGCCACGTCACGGGTACGCGGGGCATTGAGGTCGGCCTGGTAGGGAATGCAGCCGAGCAGGCGGAAGTCGTTGCCGCGCAGCAGCGGCGAGTGCTCGCGCAGGCGCGCGGCGAAGGCGCCCATGCTTTCCTCGGTGCGCACCTTGTTGAGGATCACCCCGAGCACCTTCGGGTCGCGTGGGCCGCCGAACAGCTGCGCCTGCAGCTCGACACGGCCGGACAGCTCGCTGAGCACCTCGTTTTCCGGGGCCGACACCAGGATCACCTCGGCATCCAGGCTCTTGGCCAGATGCAGGTTGACCCGCGCGGCGTAGCTGGCGTGGCGCGTAGGCACCATGCCTTCGACCACCACCACGTCGTTGCCCACGCAGGCCTGCTGATAGAGACGGATGATTTCCTCGAGCAGCTCGTCGAGCTGGCCGTCCCCCAGCATGCGCTCGACCTGGGCCAGGCTCAGCGGGGTAGGAGGCTTGATGCCATGGGTACGGGCGACCAGCTCGCTGGAGCGCTCGGGGCCGGTGTCACCCGGGTGGTGCTGGGCGATGGGCTTGAAGAACCCCACCTTCAGGCCGCCGCGCTCGAGGGTGCGAACCAGCCCCAGGCTGATCGAGGTCAGGCCGACGCCGAAGTCGGTCGGCGCGATGAAAAAAGTCTGCATGCGTGCTTCTCGGAATAAGCGGTGCAAGGAATCAACGGCCAAGGGTATCGCTATCGACCCCTTGTGCGCACCAGCCACAGTCGAAAGGCGTGCCAATGTGCTGCTGGCGCTGCTGCGGGTCGAGCACCCACGGGCGTGATTGCCACGGCGGCTGGTGGCGCAGGTGCTGGGTATGCCCGCACGACAGCTCGGCCACCCAGTGGCCTTCCTCGTCGAGGTGAAAGCCGGTGATCCGACTGATGGGCCGCTCGTCGCCCGAGCCGCGTTCGCAATCGGACGAACCCTTGGTTACACTTGTCCGCTCTATATTCTTCTGCAAAAAGGTCTCGCCCCATGCTGATCGCCGCCAACAAGGCTGTGTCCATCGACTATACCCTGACCAACGACGCCGGGGAGGTCATCGACAGCTCCGCCGGTGGCGCCCCACTGGTGTACCTGCACGGTGCCGCCAACATCATCCCAGGCCTGGAAAAAGCCCTGGAAGGCAAGCAGGCCGGTGACGAGCTGGACGTTGCCATCGAGCCGGAAGACGCCTACGGCGAGTACCTGGCCGAGCTGGTCAGCACCTTGAACCGCAGCATGTTCGAAGGTGTCGACCAACTGGAAGTGGGCATGCAGTTCCACGCCTCGGCGCCGGACGGCCAGATGCAGATCGTCACCATCCGCGACATCGACGGCGACGACGTGACCGTCGACGGCAACCACCCGCTGGCTGGCCAGCGCCTGAACTTCAAGGTCAAGGTGGTCAATGTACGTGACGCCAGCGACGAAGAAATCGCTCACCGCCACATCCACGGCGAAGGTGGCCATCACCACTGAGTTTCTGCGCTAAGCTCAGAAAGTCGCCAGGCGCTCGGGCAAGCCGGACTCCCCTCGATGAGGGTGATCGGCTTGGCTGCGCGCCTTTTTGATGGGCGCAATTTGCCCCGACGGCAACCGAACCTGAGAGGGGGAATCTACATGAGTGCATTTCACGACCTGACATTGCAGGCGCTGGACGGTAAGGAACTACCCCTTGCTCCGTTCAAGGGGCAGGTAGTGCTGGTGGTCAATGTCGCCTCCAAGTGCGGTCTGACGCCTCAGTACAAGGCGCTGGAGAATCTGTATCAGGTCTACAAGGACCAAGGCTTCAATGTGCTTGGCCTGCCGTGCAACCAGTTCGCCGGGCAGGAGCCGGGAAGCGAACAGGAAATCCAGCAGTTCTGCAGCCTCAACTATGGGGTGAGCTTCCCGCTGGGAGCCAAGCTCGAGGTCAACGGCCCGCAGCGTCATTCGCTGTACCGCCTGCTTGCCGGAGAGGGTGCGGAGTTCCCTGGGGATATCACCTGGAACTTCGAAAAATTCCTGGTCGGCAAGGATGGCCGCGTGCTGGCGCGCTTTGCGCCGCGTACCGCGCCGGACGACCCCAGTGTGGTGCAGGCGATCGAAAAGGCCCTGGCATGAGCGAGACGGTATCGCGGGGGGGCAGCCCCCGCGATACCCGATAATCACCCCAATCAATAATGCTGTGCCATCCCCCACGGCGGCCCTAATCTCAGGCGCATTCCTCATTCCCACCGGGAGCGCCGCCGCATGTCCACCCACCCGCTGTTCCAGCCTTTCACCCTGGGTTCACTCGAGCTGCCGACCCGCGTGGTCATGGCGCCGATGACCCGCACCTTCTGCCCAGGCGGCGTGCCCCATGCCGGGGTGGTCGAGTATTACCGCCGCCGCGCAGCCGCCGGTGTCGGCCTGGTCATCACCGAAGGCACCACCGTCGGCCACCTGGCGGCCAATGGCTACCCGAACGTGCCGCGTTTCCACGGCGAGGACGCTTTGGCCGGTTGGAAGCAGGTGGTCGATGCGGTGCATGCCGAAGGCGGGCGTATCGTGCCGCAGCTGTGGCACGTGGGCAGTGTGCGGCGCCTGGGCACCGAGCCGGATGGCAGCGTGCCGGGCTATGGCCCGAGCGGCAAGCTCAAGGATGACAAGGTGGTGGTCCACGAGATGAGCCAGGAGGATATCCGCGACGTGATCGAGGCCTTCGCTCAGGCTGCCCGCGATGCCAAGGCCATCGGCATGGACGGCGTGGAGATCCACGGCGCCCATGGCTACCTGATCGACCAGTTCTTCTGGGCCACGAGCAACCAGCGCACCGACGAGTACGGCGGCGACCTGGCGCAACGCTCGCGCTTCGCCATCGAGCTGGTGCAGGCCGTGCGCGCGGCGGTCGGGCCGGACTTCCCGATCATCTTCCGCTTCTCCCAGTGGAAGCAACAGGACTACAGCGCGCGCCTGGTGGAAACGCCCGAGGCGCTGGCTGCATTCCTCGCGCCGCTGGCCGAGGCCGGTGTGGATATCTTCCATTGCTCGACGCGACGCTTCTGGGAGCCAGAATTCGAAGGCTCGGCGCTGAACCTGGCCGGTTGGACCCGCAAGCTTACCGGCAAGCCCACCATCACCGTCGGCAGCGTCGGCCTGGACGGCGAGTTCCTGCAATTCATGGTCGATACCGACAAGGTGGCCAAGCCTGCCAGCCTGGAAGGATTGCTGCGCCGCCTGGGCGACGAGGAGTTCGACCTGGTGGCCGTTGGCCGCGCCCTGTTGGTGGATGCACAGTGGGCGCAGAAAGTGCGCGATGGGCGCGAGCAGGACATTCTGCCGTTCAGCCGTGAGGCGCTGACGAGCCTGGTTTGATCGCCAGTGCCGCAGGCGCGCGCGAGCTTTGCGCGCCCGCCTGGCGGCAAGCGCTGTACAAGTACCCTTCGAACTGCTCGACGATCGCTTGCCAGCCTTGCCGGCTGGCATGTTGACGGGCATTCAGGCGCACCCTGCGCAGGGTCTCACCCTCTTCCAGCAGCCAGCAGGCGGCCTCGATGAACGCCGGCTGGTCGCCCGGCATCACCAATGCACCGCTGTGGCCGTGGCGAATATGCTGGGCCGCCGCGGCCTCGTCATAGGCCACCACTGCCAGCCCGGAGGCCAAGGCTTCCAGTACCACGTTGCCAAAAGTCTCGGTGAGACTGGGGAACAGGAACAGGTCGCCACTGGCATAGTGCTCGGCCAGCACCTCGCCGCGCTGTGCGCCGCAGAACAGGGCGTCGGGGAGTTGCTGTTCGAGCTGTGTGCGTTGCGGGCCGTCGCCGACCACGATCAAGCGCAGGCGTTGCCGTGGATAAGCCTTCTGCAGGGCGTCCATGCATGGGCGCAGCAGACCCAGGTTCTTCTCGGCAGCCAGGCGGCCAACGTGCAGCACGGCGATATCATCGGCCTTCAGGCCCCACTGCTCGCGCAACGCCTGGTTACGCCGGGCGGGGTTGAACAGGCAGGCATCGACGCCACGGGCCAACAGCCCCAGGCGCTCGAAGCCGCGACGCTCCAGCTCCAGGCGCTGGCTGGCGCTGGGTACCAGGGTGATGGCAGTGCGGCGATGGAACCAGCGCAGGTAATGGGTGAGCATCCGCGCCAACAGGCCCAGCCCGTATTGCCCGGAGTACTGCGCAAAGTTGGTGTGGTAGCCGCTGACCACGGCAATGCCAAGGCGCCGCGCGGCGCGCAGGGCGCTGAGCCCAAGCGGGCCTTCGGTGGCGAGGTACAGCACGTCTGGCCGCTGTCGTCGCCAGCGCCGCCACAGCTTGTGCATCGACACCTCGCCCCATTGCAGGCCCGGGTAGCCGGGCAGGGGCCAGCCGCGGCACAGCAGCAGGTCATCGCCATGGGAGCTGGGCAGGTCGCCGGGTTGGCGTGGACGCACCACCTCCACGCGATGGCCGCGCAGGCGCAAGCCCTCGCTGAGGCGGCCAAGGGTGTTGGCTACGCCGTTGATCTCGGGCGGGAAGGTTTCGCTGACCAGGGTTATGTGCAAAGGCGCTGTATTCATGGAGAAAAGTCTGGGCCGGTCGTATTGCCGTTCGGTGACGCCTGTGTGACTGGCAGGTGAAGTGCGCCGAGAGGGATATTTCCCTGACCGACGCTCAAGAATTGCCGATAACCAGCCGATGCAAAGGGATTCGATGATGGCGGCTTGGCGCTCGGGGATCGCGGGAATGTTCAACAGTAAACTGAAGCAAGAAATCCAACGACTGCGCGAGGAGCTGGCCTCCGTCGAGCAGGTCAAGAACAGCCTCGACAGCGAAATGCTGGTGCTACAGCTGGACCCCCAAGGACGGATCGAGTCGGTAAACAGCAACTTCGAGAAAGAGATGGGCTACCGCGCCGAGCAGTTGATCGGTCGCAACATCGACGAGATCGTCCCGGAGTACCTGAAGAAGCTGGACTGCTACAAGTCCATGAAGAACGCCATCACCCGTAGCGAGCACCTCAACGGCGCGTTTCGCCTGCAGCGTGGCAACGGCGAGGAAGCCTGGCTGCGCTCCATCCTGCAGCCGGTAAAGGACTCCAACGGTCGTACCCGTTACTTCACGATGCACTCCAGTGACCTGACCCGCACCATCGAGACCTCTCGCGAGCATGAAAGCCTGATCAAGGCGCTGATGCGCTCAACTGCCGTGATCGAGTTCAACCTGGATGGCCAGGTGCTGGCCGCCAACGACCGTTTCCTGCAGACCATGGGCTACAGCCTTGAACAGGTACGCGGCAAGCACCACCGCATTTTCTGCGAACCCGAGGAAGCCAGCTCGGCGGGCTATCACGCCTTCTGGGAGAAGCTGCGCCGTGGCGAGTACGTCGCCGACCGCTTCAAGCGAGTGGACTCCCATGGCCGCATAGTATGGCTGGAGGCCTCCTACAACCCGATCATCGATTCCCACGATGTGCTCTACAAGGTGGTCAAGTTCGCCACGGTGATCACCGACCAGGTCAACCAGGAGATCGCGGTGGCCGAGGCCGCCGACATCGCCTACAGCACCTCGCTGGAGACCGACACCAGTGCGCGCAAGGCCACCGAGGTGGTGACCCAGACCGTCGACGTGATGCGTGGCCTGGAGGGCTCCATGCAGCAGGCCGCCGAGGGTATCCAGGCGCTGGACAAGCAATCGAAGGTGATCGGTTCGATCATCAAGACCATCAGCGACATCGCCGGGCAGACCAACTTGCTGGCGCTCAACGCCGCCATCGAGGCCGCGCGGGCCGGCGAGCAGGGCCGCGGCTTCGCCGTGGTAGCGGACGAGGTACGCCAACTGGCCTCACGCACCAGCAGTGCCACCGACGAAATCGCCAAGGTGGTGCAGCAGAACGAGCAGCTGGCGCAGGCGGCAGTGGACATCATCGACACCAGCAAGCGCCAGGCCGAGCAGGGATTGAACCTGGCCGACGAGACCGGCCAGGTGATCGTCGAGATCCAGGATGGGGCGAAGAAGGTGGTCAGCGCGGTGGGGCAGTTCTCCAGCCAACTTAGCCACTGACCGAAAGGGCCGCTGCATGGCGGCCCCTGGCATGTTCAGCTGCGCTCGCGCACCCAGAACAACGTAGCGCCGGCCACTGCCGCCGGCATCATCACCACGTTCACGCCCGGGATGAGCAGCGCCAGGTAGGTGCTGCCGCCAAAGCTCAGGCTCTGCCAGCGCTTGCTGCGCAGCCAGGCGAGCATGTCCTGCCAGCTCATCTTGTTGTTGTCCGCCGGAAAGTCGATGTACTGGATGGCCATCATCCAGACCCCGAACAGCAACCACAGTGGCGCAGCGATCACGTTCACCACCGGGATGAACGAGAGGATGAACAGGCCCAGCGCCCGAGGCAGGAAGTAGCCGAGCTTGCGCATCTCGCGGCTCAAGGTACGCGGTACCATGGCCACCAGCTCGCCCCAGCTGAACGGCGGAAAGTTGTCCTCGCCGCGTACCACCACCTCGACCTTTTCCGAGAGAAAGCCGTTGAACGGCGCGGCAATGATGTTGGCCACCAGGGTGAAGGTGAAGAACACCATCAGGATCACCAGGGCGACGAACAGTGGCCAGAGGATGTAGGTAAGAAAACCCAGCCATTCGGGCAAGGTCGGCATCAGGGTGTCGACCCACTGGCTGAACTGGTGCCCGGCGAAGTACACCAGGCCGCCGAACAGCAGCAGGTTGACCGCCAGGGGCAGCAGCACGAACAGCCGCAGGTTCGGGCTCAGGACCAGTTTCAGGCCTTCGCGTAGGTACTGGGGGCCGGAAAGGACGGGGGCTTGCATCGGAAGGCTCCGCAATAGGGAAAACGCGCTGACCATACCGAGTTTGTCGAGTCGGCGAAAGGCGCGTGAAAGGTGGGAAACGGCGTGTAACAAAGCTGCGGGACGATGACTATCGGTCGTCTTGTTGGATAGAGCCTACCTATAAGGTGGATTGTCTAAGGATATTTCCTTAATCTCTGCCACCTCGCTACAGTGCGTTCAATTTTCCACGCCGCGAGCCTTGCAAGGGAAGCGGCACCAGGTTTATGGGCCTGTGCGTCGTAGCCTTCCCCAAGTGCTGCGCAGGCCCTTTTCAATGCCAGCCGGCGTCGCCGGCACAGCGGTGCCGGCCCCATGCGCCGGCTCGACAGGAGTACGACATGTCCGAAGTACGTCATTCGCGGGTCATCATCCTCGGTTCCGGCCCTGCCGGTTACAGCGCAGCAGTGTACGCCGCGCGTGCCAACCTCAAGCCGCTGCTGATCACCGGCCTGCAGGCCGGCGGCCAGCTGACCACCACTACCGAAGTCGACAACTGGCCGGGCGACCCGCATGGCCTGACCGGCCCGGCGCTGATGCAACGTATGCAGGAACACGCCGAGCGCTTCGAGACCGAGATCGTCTTCGACCACATCAACGCCGTCGACCTGGCCAACAAACCCTTCACCCTGCGTGGTGACAGCGGCACCTACACCTGCGACGCGCTGATCATCGCCACCGGTGCCAGCGCCCGCTACCTGGGCCTGCCGTCGGAAGAAACATTCATGGGCAAGGGCGTTTCGGCCTGCGCGACCTGCGACGGTTTCTTCTACCGCAACAAGCCGGTCGCCGTGGTCGGTGGTGGCAACACCGCGGTGGAAGAGGCCCTGTACCTGGCTAACATCGCCAGCAAGGTCACCCTGGTGCACCGCCGCGATACCTTCCGCGCCGAGAAGATCCTGATCGACAAGCTGCACGCCCGTGTCGCCGAAGGCAAGATCGAACTCAAGCTCAACGCCACCCTCGACGAAGTGCTGGGTGACGACATGGGCGTGACCGGTGCGCGCTTGAAGAACAACGATGGCAGCAGCGACGAGCTGAAGGTGGACGGCGTGTTCATCGCCATCGGCCACACCCCGAACACTTCGCTGTTCGAAGGTCAGCTGACCCTCAAGGACGGCTACCTGGTGGTACACGGCGGTCGTGAAGGCAATGCCACCGCCACCAACGTCGAAGGCGTGTTCGCCGCTGGCGACGTAGCCGACCACGTGTATCGCCAGGCGATCACCTCGGCCGGTGCGGGCTGCATGGCGGCACTGGACGTCGAGCGCTACCTGGACGGTCTGGCCAACGCTTCGTTCTGATGCGTTCGTTGCAGTAAAAAAGCCGGCAATCATGCC
>NZ_JAVAYC010000022.1:0-78866 GCF_042709235.1 Pseudomonas sp. LS_2
CCCAGGCCCGGCACCTTCTTCAGGGCAAAACCCGCCGCCATCAGGCCACGACGAACCCAGCCGGTGGTGGTGAAGGTGCCCAGGGTAGTGCCTGGGCGCGACAGCCGCGCCAGTTGGGCGAACAGCTCGGGGGTCCACATGTCGGGGTTCTTGGCCGGCGCGAAGCCATCGAGGAACCAGGCGTCGATCGGCGCATCCAGTTGCGGCAGTTGCTCCAGCACATCGCCGATCAGCAGGGTGAGGGTGATGCGTCCACCCTCGAAGCTGAACTGCTGGAAGCCTGGGTGCACGGCCACATACTGGGCGAGCAGTTGCTGGCTGTAGGCAGCCAATTGCGGCCAGAGTGCGGTGGCCCGGCTCAGGTCGGCGAAGCTCAGTGGGTATTTCTCGACACTGACGAAATGCAGCCGCGCGTCGGCGTGGGCATGCTCGGCGAAGTGCTGCCAGGCGCAGAAGAAATTCATGCCGGTACCGAAACCGGTCTCGCCGATCACCAGGCAGCTGTGGGGCGCAAGTTCGGCGAAGCGCTGGCGCAGGCGGTTCTGTTCGATGAACACGTAGACCGTTTCATCGACGCCTTCGTTCTTCGAGAAGTAGACGTCGTCGTACTGGCGCGAGTGCGGGCGGCCCTGTTCATCCCAATCGAGCTGGGCGTAGGCGGGTAGGGGGGTATCAGGCATCGGTCGGCTCGTCATGCGGTGCAGGAGGCGATTCTAGGGGATTCAGGGCAGTCGTGCAGGCTCAGCCGACTGACCTGGGGCAAACCCGCGTGGTCGTAGATTCCGCTAATCTTGCTAATCCACTGAAGGAGCCCGCCCTATGTTCGAATCCGCACAAATCGGCCATGCCATCGACAAGGAAACCTTTGAAGCCGAAGTGCCCGCCCTGCGCGAGGCGCTGCTCGAAGCCCAGTACGAGCTCAAGCAGCAGTCGCGCTTCCCGGTCATCATCCTGATCAACGGTGTCGAGGGGGCGGGCAAGGGCGAGACGGTCAAGCTGCTCAACGAATGGATGGACCCGCGGCTGATCGAGGTGCGCACCTTCGACCAGCAGACCGACGAGGAACTGGCCCGGCCACCGGCCTGGCGCTACTGGCGTGCATTGCCACCGAAGGGGCGCATGGGCGTGTTCTTCGGCAACTGGTACAGCCAGATGATCCAGGGGCGGGTGCACGGGCAGTTCAAGGACGCCGTGCTCGACCAGGCCATTGCCGGTGCCGAGCGCCTGGAGCAGATGCTGTGCGACGAGGGCGCATTGATCATCAAGTTCTGGTTCCACCTGTCCAAGAAGCAGATGAAGGCGCGGCTCAAGGCACTCAAGGACGACCCGCTGCACAGCTGGCGCATCAGCCCGCTGGACTGGCAGCAGTCGCAGACCTACGACCGTTTCGTGCGTTTCGGCGAGCGTGTGCTGCGCCGCACTGGTCGCGACTACGCGCCCTGGCATGTGATCGAGGGTGTCGACCCGCACTACCGCAGCCTGGCGGTGGGGCGCATTCTGCTGGAAAGCCTGCAGGCGGCATTGGCCAACGACCCCAAGGGCAAGCACAAGGGCAACGTTGCGCCGCTTGGGCGCAGCATCGACCAGAAGAGCCTGCTGGGTGCGCTGGACATGACCTTGCGCCTGGAAAAGGCCGACTACCAGGAGCAACTGGTCAGCGAGCAGGCGCGCCTGGCTGGGCTGCTGCGCCACAAGCGCATGCGTCAGCACGCCCTGGTGGCGGTGTTCGAGGGCAACGATGCAGCCGGCAAGGGCGGGGCGATTCGCCGCGTCGCCGCCGCGCTCGACCCACGCCAATACCGGATCGTGCCCATCGCCGCGCCCACCGAGGAGGAGCGTGCCCAGCCCTACCTGTGGCGCTTCTGGCGGCACATTCCGGCACGCGGCAAGTTCACGGTGTTCGACCGCTCCTGGTATGGCCGGGTGCTGGTGGAGCGGGTGGAGGGCTTCTGCAGCCCGGCCGACTGGCTGCGCGCTTATGGCGAAATCAACGACTTCGAGGAGCAACTGAGCAACGCCGGGGTGGTGGTTGTGAAGTTCTGGCTGGCGATCGATCAGCAGACCCAGCTTGAGCGCTTCGAGGAGCGCGAGCAGATTCCCTTCAAGCGCTACAAGATCACCGAGGAGGATTGGCGAAACCGCGACAAGTGGGGCGAATACACCGCGGCAGTGGGCGACATGGTCGACCGCACCAGCACCGAGATTTCGCCGTGGACGCTGGTGGAGGCCAACGACAAGCGCTGGGCGCGGGTGAAGGTGCTGCGTACCATCAACGATGCGCTGGAGGCGGCGTTCGCCAAGGGCAAGAAGTAGATTCGCGATGGCCTTTTCATGGCCAATTCCGCTCCTGCAGGTACCCACCGAGTGTGGGTACTGTGCAATACCCGCTTCGCTACCCATGCCCCGACAGAATGACCTGATGAAATATTTTCCCGCATCGATCCCCCAGCCCAGTCTCCCGAGCCCTTAGAATCCCCATACCCCCACCACGGGCTGCAATCGAGGACGCTATGCACATTTCATCCGGACGCTGGGTCTATGGCCTGTTCCTGGCACTGTTGACCGCGCTGCTCTGGGGCATCCTGCCGATCAAGCTCAAGCAGGTGTTGCAGGTGATGGACCCGGTGACGGTCACCTGGTATCGCCTGATGGTGTCCGGCGGCCTGCTGTTCGCCTGGCTGACCGCGAACGGCCGCTTGCCGCGTTTCGATGGCCTGGGGCGCAAGGGCTACGGGTTGGTGGCGGTGGCCGTGCTCGGGCTGGTGGGCAACTACGTGCTGTACCTGGTGGGCCTGAAGTTGCTCAGCCCCGGCACGGCGCAACTGGTGGTGCAGCTGGGGCCGGTGTTGCTGCTGGTGGCCAGTGTGTTCGTGTTCAAGGAACGCTTCAGCTTTGGTCAGGGTGTCGGTTTACTGGTCCTGCTGGTGGGCTTCGGGTTGTTCTTCAACCAACGCCTGGAAGAGTTGCTGACCTCGTTGGGCGCTTACACCACCGGAGTGCTGACCATCGTCCTGGCCACCAGCATCTGGGTGTTCTACGCCTTGAGCCAGAAACAGCTGCTGACCGTGTGGCATTCGCAGCAGGTGATGATGGTGATCTACCTCTGCTGCGCCGTGTTGCTGACGCCCTGGGTACACCCGCTGGAGGCACTGCAATTGAGCCCGCTGCAAGGCTGGCTGCTGCTCGCCTGCTGCCTCAACACCCTGGTGGCCTATGGCGCGTTCGCCGAGGCGCTGGCCCATTGGGAGGCCTCGCGAGTCAGTGCGACCTTGGCCTTGACGCCATTGGTGACGTTCATCGCCGTGGCGCTGGCGGCCTGGGTGTGGCCTGAATTCGTGCAGGCCGAAGAGATCAACGCCCTGGGCTATGCCGGGGCGGTGACGGTGGTGCTGGGGTCGGCGCTGGTAGCGCTGGGGCCATCGCTGGTGGCTGGTTGGCGGGCCAGGCAGGCGCGGGTGGCGCAGGTTCGCTAGGGATCGGCGGCGACCCATTCGCGGGTAAACCCGCTCCCACAGGTGTTGCGCTGATTTCGGATTGCGCGCAGAACCTGTGGGAGCGGGTTTACCCGCGAAGAGGCCACCACTGGATTGGGATCAGCCCTTGCCCCCTGGCGCCAGCATGTTCTCCGGTCGCACCCACTGGTCGAACTGCTCGTTGGTCAGGTAGCCGAGCTCCAGTGCCGCCTCACGCAAGGTCTTGCCTTCGCTGTAGGCCTTCTTGGCGATTTCCGCCGACTTGTCATAGCCGATATGCGGGTTGAGCGCCGTCACCAGCATCAACCCACGCTCCAGGTGCGCGGCCATCTGCCCGGCATCCGGCTCGATGCCGGCCACGCAGTGCTGCTGGAAGTTGCGGCAGCCATCGGCCAGCAGCTCGATGGACTGCAACAGGTTGTGGATGATCACCGGCTTGAACACGTTCAACTGCAAATGCCCCTGGCTGGCCGCGAAACCGATCGCCGCGTCGTTGCCCAGCACCTGGCAGGCCAGCATCGACAGGGCCTCGCACTGGGTCGGGTTGACCTTGCCCGGCATGATCGAACTGCCTGGCTCGTTGGCTGGCAGGCGCACCTCGGCCAGCCCCGCACGTGGGCCGGAACCCAGCAGGCGCAGGTCGTTGGCGATTTTCATCAGGGCCACGGCCAGGGTCTTCAAGGCACCCGCCAGGCTGGTCAGCGGCTCGTGCCCGGCAAGGGCGGCGAACTTGTTCGGCGCGGTGACGAAAGGCAGGCCCGACAAAGCCGCCAGCTCCGCCGCGATGGCCTCGGCAAAGCCATGCGGGGCGTTCAGCCCGGTGCCCACCGCCGTACCGCCCTGGGCCAGTTCGCACACCGCTGGCAGAGCCGCGCGGATGGCGCGCTGGGCGTAGTCGAGCTGGGCGATGAAGGCCGAGACCTCCTGGCCAAAGGTGATCGGCGTGGCGTCCATCATGTGGGTGCGGCCGGTCTTGACCAGGTGCGTGTGGCGCGCCGACAGCTCCGCCAGACCCGCCGACAGTTCGGTGATCGCTGGCAGCAGCTTGTGCTGCACCGCCTGGACCGCCGCGATGTGCATGGCGGTGGGGAAGCAGTCGTTGGAGCTCTGCGAGCGGTTGACGTGGTCGTTCGGGTGCACCGGCACCTTGCCGCCACGGCCTTTGCCGGCCAGCTCGTTGGCGCGCCCGGCGATCACCTCGTTGACGTTCATGTTGCTCTGGGTGCCGCTGCCGGTCTGCCACACCACCAGCGGGAACTGGTCGTCGTGCTCGCCTGCCAGCACCTCGTCGGCGGCCTGCTCGATCAATCGGGCGATGTCGGCAGGCAGGTCGCCGTTGCGGTCGTTGACCCGCGCAGCGGCTTTCTTGACCAGGGCCAGGGCGTGCAGTACGGCCAAAGGCATGCGCTCCTTACCGATGGCGAAGTTGACCAGCGAACGCTGGGTCTGCGCGCCCCAGTAGGCGTCTTCAGGAACTTCGACCGGGCCCAGGCTGTCTGTCTCGATACGGCTCATGCTGCGTTCACTCCATAGTCTGTGCGAAACCGCAGTTTAGGCCTTGAACCGAACGAGCGGTCAACGCCCTCGTCATGCCACTTGAGCAGCGTGCCCTTGGCGGCGCAGAATGCTCTACTCTGAGGTACTCGCCTCCATCTCTTGAAGGATATGCAATGACCCGTCTTCGTGCCGTCTGCGCCGCCGTCGCCCTGGTTTGTGCCAGCGGCCAGGTACTCGCTGCCACCCCTAGCCACAACGCTGCCGCCGAGAAGTTCCTGACCCTGGCCAACGCCGACAAGCTGGGCACCCCGGTGTACATGCAGGTTCAGCAGATGTTCGCCCAGCGCTTCGAGCAGACCAAGGCACCGGCCAACAAGAAGGCCGTGCTCGACAGCTACACCGCCAAGGCCAATGCCGCCCTGGACAATGCCATCGGCTGGAACAAGCTCAAGCCGCAGATGGTCAACCTGTACACCGCGACCTTCACCGAGGCCGAGCTGAACGAGCTGGTCAAGTTCTACCAGTCGCCGCTGGGCAAGAAAGTGTTGAGCGAGATGCCCAAGGTCACCCAGCAGTCGGCCCAGCTGACCCAGCAGAGCCTGGAGCCTGCGGTACCGGTGGTCAACAAGCTGCTCGACGATATGACCAAGGAGCTCGACCCGAACGCTGGCAAGGCCGCACCGGCGAAGAAGTGAGCCAGACGCCATGAGCATGCAGCAACGCATCGAGCAACAGCTTTCCCCCCTTGATGGCGGGCACCTCGAGGTGCTCAACGAAAGCCACATGCACAGCCGTGGCCAGGAAACCCATTACAAGGCGGTGATCGTCAGCGAGCAGTTCGCGGGCCTGAACAGCGTCAAGCGCCACCAGAAGGTATACGCGACCATGGGTGAGCTGATGGGGCAGATCCACGCCCTGGCGATCCACACCTACACCCCCGAGGAGTGGGCCCAGGTCGGTGCTGCACCCGCCTCGCCAGTCTGTGCCGGGGGCGGCAAGCACTGAATCCTTGCCGGCATTCTGGTAGACTGCACAACGCGCCGCCCGTCGGCGCGTTTTTATTTGTCGTTCCGGTTCGCCCTTTGCGAGGGCACCCACCTGGAGAAACACCTGCATGTCCCAAAGCATCGTCGTGGCGGCGCTGTACAAGTTCGTCACCCTGCAAGACTACGTCGAGTTGCGCGAGCCGCTGCTCAAGGCCCTGCTCGACAACAATGTCAAAGGCACCCTGCTGTTGGCCCATGAGGGCATCAATGGCACCGTGTCCGGCACCCGCGAAGGCATCGACGGTCTGCTGGCCTGGCTGCGCAGCGACCCACGCCTGGTCGACATCGACCACAAGGAGTCGTACTGCGACGAACAGCCGTTCTACCGCACCAAGGTCAAGCTCAAGAAAGAGATCGTCACCCTTGGCGTGCCGGGCGTCGACCCCAACCAGCAAGTGGGCACCTACGTCGAGCCCAAGGATTGGAACGCATTGATCAGCGACCCCGAGGTGCTGCTGATCGATACCCGCAACGACTACGAAGTGGCCATCGGCACCTTCAAGGGCGCCATCGACCCGAAGACCGAGACCTTCCGCGAGTTTCCCGAGTACATCAAGGCCAACTTCGACCCAAGCAAGCACAAGAAAGTGGCGATGTTCTGTACCGGCGGCATCCGTTGCGAGAAAGCCTCCAGCTATATGCTCGGTGAAGGCTTCGAGGAGGTCTATCATCTTAAGGGCGGCATCTTGAAATACTTCGAGGAAGTGCCTCAGGAACAAAGCCTCTGGGACGGCGACTGCTTCGTCTTCGACAACCGGGTCACGGTGCGCCATGACCTCTCCGAGGGCGACTACGACCAGTGCCATGCCTGCCGCCACCCGATCGATGCCGATGACCGTGCGTCCGAGCACTACTCGCCAGGTGTCAGCTGCCCGCACTGCTGGGACAGCCTGAGCGAGAAGACCCGCCGCAGTGCCATCGACCGGCAGAAGCAGATCGAGCTGGCCAAGGCCCGCAACCTGCCGCACCCGATCGGCTACAACTACAAAGCCGAGGCCTGATGCATGACTGCACGCCTGCTCTATGTGATGGACCCGATGTGCTCCTGGTGCTGGGGTTTCGCGCCGGTAGCCGAGGCGCTCATCGCCCAGGCACGTGAGGCCGGGGTGCAGACGCACCTGGTGGTGGGTGGACTGCGCAGTGGCACCACGGCACTGGACACTTCCACTCGGCGCTACATCCTCGAACATTGGCAGGCGGTGGCCGAGGCCACCGGGCAGGCGTTTCGTTTCGAGGGGGCAATGCCGGAAGGCTTCGTCTACGACACCGAGCCTGCCTGCCGCGCGCTGGTTAGCGCCCGTGAGCTCGGCGGCGAAGGCGTGTGGCGCCTGCTGGCGGCAATCCAGCGGGCGTTCTACGAACAGGGCGTGGACGTCACCCGCGCGCCGCAGTTGGTGGAACTGGCCGAGCAGGCCGGTTTCGACCGCGGTGCGTTCGCCGACGCCTTTACCCACCCGGACACCCGCGCCGCGACTGCGGCAGACTTCACTTGGGTACAAGACCTGGGTATCGCCGGTTTCCCCACCCTGCTGGCCGAGCGCAACGGCCAGCTGGCGTTGCTGACCAATGGCTTCCAGCCTTTGGAGCGCCTACAGCCCTTGCTGGGCCGCTGGTTGCAGCAGGCCGCCTGTGCTTGACCTGCCGGGGTCGCCAGACCCTGTGCCAGGGCGCTCCCCCGCCGTGCCTGATCGCCTGAGCTGGTCGGAAATCCGTCGCCTGGCCCTGCATCACCGCAAAGCCCTGTGGACCGCCAACTTGGTGGCCGTGCTCGCGGCCCTGTGCAGCGTGCCGATTCCGCTGCTGCTGCCGCTGTTGGTGGACGAAGTGCTGCTGGGTCGCGGCGATGCCGCGCTGAAGTGGATGAATCAGTTTTTGCCGAGCCACTGGCAGCAGGCGACGGGTTATATCGGCCTGATGCTGGTTGCGACCTTTGGCCTGCGCCTGACCTCGTTGATCATGAGCGTTGTGCAGGCCAAGCTGTTCGCGGGGCTTGCCAAGGACATCGTCTACCGCCTGCGGATTCGTCTGATCGAGCGGCTTAAGCGCATTTCCCTCAAGGAATACGAAAGCCTGGGCAGCGGCACGGTGACCACGCACTTGGTCACCGACCTCGATACCCTGGACAAATTCGTCGGCGAAACCCTCAGCCGCTTCCTGGTCGCAGTACTGACCCTGACCGGCACGGCGGCCATCCTGCTGTGGATGCACTGGCAGCTGGCGCTGCTGATCCTGCTGTTCAACCCGCTGGTGGTGTATTTCACCGTGCAGTTGGGCAAGCGGGTCAAGCACCTGAAGAAACTGGAGAACGACAGCACCGGTCGCTTCACCCAGGCGCTGACCGAAACCCTCGATGCCATCCAGGAGATCCGCGCCGGCAACCGCCAGGGCTATTTCCTTGGGCGCCTGGGGCTGCGCGCGCGCGAGGTGCGTGACCGGGCCGTGGCTTCGCAGTGGAAAAGCGATGCCAGCGGGCGTGCCAGTGGCCTGTTGTTCCAGTTCGGCATCGACATTTTTCGCGCGGCGGCCATGCTCACCGTGCTGTTCTCGGACCTGTCCATCGGCCAGATGCTGGCGGTGTTCAGTTACCTGTGGTTCATGATGGGGCCGGTGGAACAACTGCTGAACCTGCAATACGCCTACTATGCCGCCGGTGGCGCGCTGAGCCGCCTCAACGAGCTGCTCAGCCGCGCCGACGAGCCACGCTATACCGCGGCCTGCGACCCGTTCGCCGGACGCGAGACAGTGGGCATCGAGGTGCGCGACCTGCGCTTCGCCTATGCCGATGAGCCGGTGCTGGAGCAGCTTGACCTGTCCATCGCCCCCGGCGAGAAGGTCGCCATCGTCGGTGCCAGTGGTGGCGGCAAGAGCACCCTGGTGCAACTGCTGCTGGGCCTTTACAGCGCACAGGCCGGCACTATCCGCTTCGGCGGCGCCAGCTTGCAGGAAATCGGCCTGGAAACCCTGCGCGAGAATGTCGCGGTGGTGCTGCAGCACCCTGCGCTGTTCAACGACACGGTGCGCGCCAACCTGACCATGGGCCGCGAAAGCACTGACGACGCCTGCTGGCAGGCGCTGCGCATCGCCCAGCTCGAAGCCACCATCGCCGCCTTGCCCCAAGGCCTGGACAGCGTGGTCGGGCGCTCCGGGGTGCGTCTGTCGGGCGGTCAGCGCCAGCGCTTGGCGATCGCCCGGATGATCCTGGCCGAACCCAAGGTGGTGATCCTCGACGAGGCCACCTCGGCGCTCGACGCCGCCACCGAGTACAACCTTCACCAGGCCCTGTCGCGCTTCCTCAGCGGGCGCACCACACTGATCATCGCCCACCGTCTCTCGGCCGTGAAACAGGCCGACCGCGTGCTGGTGTTCGACGGCGGCCACGTGGCCGAGGATGGTGGCCACCAGCAGCTGATCGCCGAAGGTGGTCTCTACGCCAAGCTGTACGGGCACCTGCAGCAGTCCTAGCTTCACTGCGCTCGTGTAGGCGCGAGCACGTTTTCGAGAGGTCGCTAAAAAGCCTACGCGCTCATGGCAAATGGCCTACGCTGAGCTTGTCTGGGTCGATTCGTGCCATATCCGCTCTGTGACAGGGACTACATGAAGGGAAATCGGGCTCTCGAGGCGCCAAGGTTGCTAGGCATCATCTGGCCCTTCGTCGCGGTGGTGGTCTTGCAGGTGCTGCTGGGCAGCATCAGCCTGTATTCGCTTTCGGCAATGCGCGCCTATGTGGCAGGCGAGAGCCTGTGGTCCAAGGCGCAGAAGGATGCCATCTACTACCTCAACCTGTACGCCGACGACCGCGACGAGCGCACTTTCCAGCGTTATCGCCAGGCCATCGACGTGCCCAAGGGCGACCACCAGCTGCGGGTTGCCCTCGACAAGCCCGAGCCAGACCTGGAAGCGGCGCGGCGTGGCATCCTGCAGGGCGGCAACCACCCCAACGATGTCAACCGGATCATCTGGTTCTATCGCAACTTCCGCCAGGTCAGCTACTTCCAGACGGCCATCGACTACTGGGATATCGGCGACGAATACCTGCGCCAGCTCGATGTACTGGCCGTGGAAATGCGCAACGGTTTTTCCCAGGGCACGGTCGGCCCCGTCCAGATCGCCCAGTGGCGTGCACGTATCGTCGCCATCAACGACGGTGTGACGCCCGCTGCCAAGGCCTTCAGCGATGCGCTGGGCGAAGGCTCGCGCGTACTGCTGCTGGTGCTGATGGTGACCAACCTGTT
Source organism: Pseudomonas sp. LS_2 (assembly GCF_042709235.1). Taxonomy (NCBI): domain Bacteria; kingdom Pseudomonadati; phylum Pseudomonadota; class Gammaproteobacteria; order Pseudomonadales; family Pseudomonadaceae; genus Pseudomonas; species Pseudomonas sp. LS_2. The sequence continues at coordinate 10,249 of NZ_JAVAYC010000022.1, forward strand.
TACCGCGCTGTTCCTGATCGCCCTGGCCTGGTGGCGCTCGGGCAAGCTGCTGGCGCAACGACAAGCGTTCGCCAGCGCCTTGCAACAGGAGCGAGAGCGGGCGCAGATCACCTTGGAGTCGATTGGCGACGCGGTAATTACCACCGATGTCGAAGGCTGCATCGTCTACATGAACCCCGCCGCCGAGCAACTCACCCATTGGCAGGCCGCCCAGGCCCAGGGCTTGCCGCTGGCATCACTGTTCAGCCTGCTGGACGAGAACGCCGAGAAAGACAGCCGCACGCTGGTGGAGCAGGTGCTCAGCGGCAGCCTCAAGGGCGGTGCCGAGCATGCCCGGCTGATCCAGCGCCTGGACGGCAGCACGGTATCGGTGAACCTGGTGGGCTCGTCGATCTTCACCAACGGCCAGGCCAGCGGCATTGTCCTGGCGTTGCACGACATGACCCAGGAGCGCCAGTACATCGCCAACCTGTCCTGGCAGGCTACCCACGATGCCTTGACCGGCCTTGCCAACCGCCGTGAGTTCGAGTTCCGTCTGGAGCAGGCACTCAACGCCTTGGCGCGCAAAGGCTCGCGTCATTCGCTGATGTTCCTCGACCTGGATCAGTTCAAGCTGGTCAATGACACCTGTGGCCACGCGGCGGGCGATGAGTTGCTGCGGCATATCTGCGCGGTGTTGCAGTCCGGGCTGCGCGAGGGCGATACCTTGGCGCGACTGGGCGGCGACGAGTTCGGCGTGCTGCTGGAGAATTGCCCCGCCGACCAGGCCGAGCGCATCGCCGAGCACCTGCGCCACACCGTACAGAGCCTGCATTTCGTGTGGAAAGGGCGGCCGTTCGTGACCACGGTAAGTATCGGCCTGGTGCACATCGCACAGTCGCCCGGCACCCTGGAGGCCTCGCTGCGCGCCGCCGACATGGCGTGCTACATGGCCAAGGAAAAAGGCCGCAACCGGGTTCAGGTGTACCACGCCGACGACAGCGAGCTGTCGATGCGCTTTGGTGAAATGGCCTGGATCCAGCGTCTGCATGTGGCGCTGGAAGAAAATCGCTTCTGCCTCTATGCCCAGGAAATCGCCGCGCTCAAGCCCGACACCGGCCCAGGCCATCTGGAAATTCTCTTGCGTCTGCACGACGAGACCGGCCGCACCATCCTGCCCGACAGTTTCATTCCAGCCGCCGAGCGCTATGGCCTGATGACCGCCCTGGACCGCTGGGTGGTGCGCAATGTCTTTCAGGTGATTCGCCAATGTCTGGACGAAGGCCGCGATGGGCCGCTGGCCATGTGCGCGATCAACCTCTCAGGCACCAGCATTGGCGATGACAAGTTCCTCGAGTACTTGCAGCGGCTATTCGGGGAGTACCGTATTCCGCCGCGCATGATTTGTTTCGAAATAACCGAGACCAGCGCGATTGCCAACTTGGGAAGTGCTATTCGCTTTATTAATGAATTGAAAGGGCTGGGTTGCAAGTTCTCGCTGGATGACTTCTGCGCTGGAATGTCGTCATTCGCCTATTTGAAACATTTGCCGGTAGACTTCCTGAAGATCGACGGAAGTTTCGTAAAAGATATGCTTGATGATCCGATCAACCGAGCTATGGTTGAGGTAATTAATCATATTGGCCATGTGATGGGTAAAAGGACCATCGCCGAGTTCGTCGAGACACCTTTGATCGAGCAGGCCTTGCAGGAGATCGGCGTGGATTACGCCCAGGGCTACCTGATCGAAAGGCCGCAGGTATTTACCTGCGACAGCCTGCAGCGCCAACGGATTGTCGCCAGGCCCCTGCAACACAGGGCGCCGGGGACCTTTCGCTGACATAACGTCGGCATATCACAGGGAATCAAGGAGCTGACAGTGAGCGATGCATTCATAAGGATCGGGCCATTGATGGACCCTGCCAGTTACCCCGACTGGGCGCAGCAACTGATCGAAGATTGTCGTGAGAGCAAGCGCCGGGTAGTCGAGCACGCGTTCTACCAGCGACTACGCGATGGCCAGCTCAAGGCCAGCACCATTCGCCAGTACCTGATCGGTGGCTGGCCGGTGGTCGAGCAATTCTCCCTGTACATGGCCCAGAACCTGACCAAGACCCGTTATGCCCGCCATCCCGGCGAGGACATGGCGCGGCGTTGGCTGATGCGCAACATTCGCGTGGAATTGAACCACGCCGACTACTGGGTGCATTGGGCCCAGGCTCATGGCATCCACCCTCACGAGTTGCAGGCCCAGGACGTTCCGCCCGAACTCAATGGCCTGAACGACTGGTGCTGGCGGGTGTGTGCCACCGAGTCGCTGGCGATCGCCATGGCGGCCACCAACTACGCCATCGAAGGCGCGACGGGCGAATGGTCGGCGGTGGTCTGCGCCGAGGACACCTATGCCCAAGGCTTCCCAGAGGAAACCCGCAAGCGCGCGATGAAGTGGCTGAAGATGCACGCGCAGTACGATGATGCCCACCCCTGGGAAGCGCTGGAGATCATCTGCACGCTGGTGGGCGAGAACCCCACCTTGTTGCTGCGTCACGAGTTGCGCAAGGCGGTGTGCAAGAGCTACGACTGTATGTTCCTGTTCCTGGAACGCTGCATGCAAATGGAAGGACGCAGCCAGGGGCGGCTGCGTCCGGCGTTGGCTGCTGGTTGATGTTCGCCGGCCTCTTCGCGGGTTTACCGGCGAAGAGGCCGGCTCAGACGTCGGAAAACTTACTGCGCGTTGAACGCCTGTCCATTCACCCCGGTGCTGTCCGGGCCCATCAGGTACAGGTATACCGGCATGATGTCCTCGGGCAGCGGGTTGCTCTGCGGGTTCTCGCTTGGGTAGGCCTGGGCGCGCATCGCGGTTCGGGTGGCGCCGGGGTTGACGCTGTTGGCCCTTACCGGTGCCACGCCTTCCAGCTCGTCGGCGAGTGTCTGCATCAGCCCTTCGGTGGCGAACTTCGATACCCCATAGGCGCCCCAATAGGCCCGGCCCTTGCGGCCCACGCTCGATGAAGTGAACACCACCGAGGCATCCTGCGACAGCTTGAGCAGCGGCAGCAGGGTGCTGGTGAGCATGAACATGGCGTGGACGTTGATGTGCATCACACGCATGAAGTTGTCGCCTGACAACTGCTCCAGCGGCGTGCGCGGCCCGATGATCGAGGCGTTGTTGAGCAGGCCGTCGAGGCGCCCGAACTGCTTCTCGATCATCACCGCCAGTTCGTCATACTGGTGGGGCAGGGCGGTTTCCAGGTTGAACGGGATCACCACCGGTTGTGCGTGGCCGGCGGCCTCGATCTCATCGTAGATCTCGTTGAGATTGGCTTCGGTCTTGCCCAGCAGCAGCACCGTCGCGCCCAAGGCGGCATAGGCCTTGGCGGCGGCGGCACCGATGCCGCGGCCGGCACCGGTGACCAGGATGACCCGATCCTTGAGCAGGTCGGGGCGGGCGGTGTAGTCGAACATTGAACATTCCCTATTTCTATGGGACGACAGGGTAGGTGCTATCTGTTGGAATTCAGCAGCCGCACAGCGCGCTGTCGATTACCTTGCGCAGTTCCAGCGGGTGGTCCACCACCACGTCGGCGCCCCAGTTGTTGGGGTTGTCCTCCGGGTGAATATAGCCGTAGCGCACCGCCGCCGTGCGCGTGCCGGCATCACGCCCCGACTCGATGTCGCGCAGGTCATCCCCCACGAACAGCACGCTGGCCGGGTCCAGGTCCAGGGTCTTGCAGGCCAGGATCAACGGCTCGGGGTCGGGCTTGCTGTTCTTCACGTGGTCCGGGCAGATCAGCAGTGCCGAGCGCTCCGCCAGGCCCAGTTGCTGCATGATCGGCTCGGCGAAACGCACCGGCTTGTTGGTGACCACGCCCCACAGCAGGTTGCCTTTCTCGATGTCGGCCAGCAGCTCTGCCATGCCGTCGAACAGGTGGCTGTGCACCGCGCAGTCGCGCTGGTAGCGCTCGAGGAACTCCAGGCGCAGCGCCTCGAAGCCTTCGGCTTCGGGGCTGATGTCGAAGGTTTGCGCGACCATCGCCCGGGCACCGCCGGAAATCACGTCGCGGATGCGCTTGTCGTCGATGGCCGGCAGGCCGCGTTCGGCAAGCATCGCCTGGCAGATGGCGATGAAGTCCGGCGCCGTGTCTAGCAAGGTGCCGTCCATGTCGAAGAGTACTGCTCGCAAGCGCATGCTCATTCCTCGCGCAGGGTCTGGATCATGTAGTTGACGTCGACATCGCCTGCCAGCTTGTAGTGCTTGGTCAGCGGGTTGTAGGTCAGACCGATGATGTCCTTGACTTCCAGGCCTGCGGCGCGGCTCCAGGCGCCCAGTTCGGACGGGCGGATGAATTTCTTGAAGTCGTGGGTACCGCGTGGAAGCATCTTGAGGATGTATTCGGCACCGATGATCGCCAGCAGGTAGGCCTTGGGGTTGCGGTTGATGGTCGAGAAGAACACCTGGCCGCCCGGCTTGACCAGGCGGTGGCAGGCGCGAATCACCGACGAAGGGTCGGGCACGTGCTCGAGCATTTCCAGGCAGGTGACCACGTCGAACTGACCGGGCAGTTCCTCGGCCAGCGCCTCTGCGGTGACCTGCCGGTACTCCACCTCTACACCCGACTCCAACTGGTGCAACTGGGCGACCGCCAGTGGCGCCTCACCCATGTCGATGCCGGTCACGGTAGCGCCGCGCAGGGCCATGGCCTCGCTGAGGATGCCGCCGCCGCAGCCCACGTCCAGCACCTTCTTGCCGGCCAGACTGACGCGCTCATCGATCCAGTTGACGCGCAGCGGGTTGATGTCGTGCAGTGGCTTGAACTCGCTCTCGCGGTCCCACCAGCGATGGGCCAGGGCCTCGAACTTGGCGATTTCGGCGTGGTCGACGTTGCTCATTGAACAATCCCTCTGAAACTTCGATAAAAGGTGCTACAGGCGGCAGCACGGGCTGCCCCCCAGTTATTCTTTGCCCGCGCGGATACGGGCTCCCCAGGCACGGGCGGTGTCGACCAGGGCGTGTTCGTCCATGCGCGTCAGGCGCCGTTCGTCGAGCAGGTGTTCGCCGCCGACCCAGACATGCCGGGTGCATTCGCGGCCCGTGGCATAAACCAGCTGCGAAACCGGGTCATGCACCGGTTGCTGGGCCAGGCCGGACAAATCGAAGGCCACCAGGTCAGCCGCCTTGCCCACTTCCAGGGAACCGGTGACCGCCTCCAGGCCCAGGGCGCGGGCGCCGTTCAAGGTGGCCATGCGCAGGGCGCGATGGGCGTCCAGTGCGGTGGCCGAGCCGGCGACGGCCTTGGCCAGCAGTGCGGCGGTACGGGTTTCGCCCAGCAGGTCGAGGTCGTTGTTGCTGGCGGCGCCATCGGTACCTACCGCGACATTGACTCCAGCCTGCCACAAGCGCTCGACCGGGCAGAAGCCGCTGGCCAGCTTCAGGTTGGACTCCGGGCAGTGCACCACGCTGGTGTTGCTTTCTACCAGCAGGGCCAGGTCGTCGTCGCTGATTTGGGTCATGTGGACCGCTTGCAGGCGTGGGCCCAGCAGGCCAAGGCGCGCCAGGCGCATCAAGGGCCGCTCGCCATGCTCGGCAACGGCTTGCTCGACTTCGTGGGCTGTCTCGTGGATATGCATGTGCAGGGGAGCGTCGAGCTGGTCGGCGATCACCCGGATCTTCTCCAGGTTCTCGTCGTTCACGGTGTACGGCGCGTGCGGCCCCAGGGCGATGCTGATACGTGGGTGGTGACGCAGGTCGCCGAACAGTTCGATGGCCAGGTTAAGGCCTTCTTCCGGGGTGCGCGCGCCGGGGATGGGGAAGTCCAGCAAGGGCACGGAAATTTGCGCGCGAATGCCGCTGCGGTGCACTCGGTCGCAGGCTTCGCGGGGGAAGAAGTACATGTCGGCGAAGCAGGTGACGCCGCCCTTGAGCTGCTCGGCAATGGCCAGGTCGGTGCCGTCGCGCACGAAGCCTTCGTCGACCCAACGGCCTTCGGCCGGCCAGATGTGCTCCTGCAGCCAGGTCATCAGTGGCAGATCGTCGGCCAGCCCGCGGAACAGGGTCATCGCGGCGTGGCCGTGGGCATTGATCAGGCCGGGGGTCAGCAGGCAGTCGGGCAGTTCACGCACCTCGGCGGCCTGTGGCGCCTGGTCACGCGGGCCGACCCAGGCGATCAGGCCGTCGCGGATGCCGAGTGCGTGATCCTTCAGCACGACCCCGGCAGGCTCTACAGGTACCAACCAGGAAGGTAGCAGCAGCAAGTCGAGGGAAGCGGCAGCGTTGGGCATGCGGTATTTCCTGCTTCTATTAGGCGGAACGCGCAGTATACCCGAGCGCCTGCGGCTGGGGCTCGCTATAATCGACCGCTTTTGAATGGCCAATGACGGGGAGAGGCAATGCGCGAGCGACTTTTGGCGGCGGAGAAGGTGACGGGCATCCAGTGGCGGGATGGCACCTTGCATCTGCTCGACCAGCGCCTGCTGCCTGCCCGCGAGCACTGGCTGGCCTGCACCGATGTCGGGTCTGTGGTCGAAGCGATCCGCGGCATGGCGGTGCGCGGCGCGTCGGCCATTGGCATCGCGGCGGCCTATGGCCTGGTGCTGGCTGTGCGCCAGCGCCAGGCCGAGGGCGATGACTGGGAGTACACGCTGGAAGAGGATTTCCTGGCGCTGGCCGAGTCGCGCCCCACTGCTGCCAACCTGTTCTGGTCGCTGAACCGCATGCGCGAGCGTTTGCAGCGCCTGCGTGATGGCGAAGGCGCAGTGGCGGCCTTGGAAGCCGAGGCGCTGGCGATCCACGAAAGCGACCGTGAAGCCAACCTGACCATGGCCCAGTACGGGATCGAACTGATCCGCAAGCAGCAGGGCAACGCACAGACCCTGCTGACCTACGGCAATGCCGGAGCCCTGGCCAGCGGTGGTTTCGGCACCGCCCTGGGTGTGGTGCGGGCCGCTTACCAGGAAGGTATGGTCGAGCGCGTCTACGCCGGGGAAACCCGGCCTTGGTTGCACGGCTCGCGACTTACTGCCTGGGAATTGGCCCAGGAGGGCATTCCGGTCACCCTGTGTGCGGACTCCGCGCTGGCGCACCTCATGAAGACCAAGGGCATCACCTGGGTCGTGGTCGGTGCCGACTGCATCGCTGCCAATGGCGACGTGGCCGGCAAAATCGGCACTTACCAGATGGCCGTTGCCGCCATGCACCATGGGGTGCGTTTCATGGTGGTGGCGCCGAGCACCAGCATCGACCTGAACCTGGCCACCGGCGAAGACATCCCGCTGGAAGAGCGTGATGCCGGTGAACTGTTGGAAGTGGCCGGTACCCGGGTCGCAGCGGATGTCGAGGTGTTCAATACGGTGTTCGACGTGACCCCGGCTGACCTCGTCGATGTGATCGTGACTGAAAGAGGGGTTGTCGAGCGGCCTGATGCCGCCAAGATCGCCCAGCTGGTGAGCCGCAAGCGCTTGCACTGAAGGAGCCTTTTGTGTGCAGGAGGCGCCGAAGACAGGCGCAGATTTCCGCTCCAGCGGCATCCTGCCCTATCTCCCACGCTCCAAGCCTTTGTGATAACATCCGACAGTTTCCAAGGCCGCGCTTTGCAGCGGCCTTCATTGCGCAGATCCATGGCTCAACTCATTGATTTGTCGTATGTCGCCGCATGGCCAAGCGCTGCGGCGGCGAGCTTCGTTCGTCCACCGATGGATACGACGAAGTTTCACCAGAAAAAGGAATCAGGCTTCTCATGGGCGAACTGGCCAAAGAAATCCTCCCGGTCAATATCGAAGACGAACTGAGACAGTCCTACCTCGACTACGCGATGAGCGTGATTGTCGGGCGAGCGCTGCCTGATGCACGTGATGGCTTGAAGCCTGTGCACCGTCGCGTGCTGTACGCGATGAGCGAGCTGGGCAACGACTGGAACAAGCCGTACAAGAAGTCCGCCCGTGTGGTCGGTGACGTCATCGGTAAATACCACCCGCACGGCGATACTGCCGTGTACGACACCATCGTGCGCATGGCCCAGCCATTCTCGCTGCGCTACCTGCTGGTCGACGGCCAGGGCAACTTCGGTTCGGTCGACGGCGACAACGCCGCGGCCATGCGATACACCGAAGTGCGCATGACCAAGCTGGCCCACGAGCTGCTGGCCGACCTGCACAAGGAAACCGTCGACTGGGTGCCCAACTACGATGGCACCGAGCAGATCCCGGCGGTCATGCCGACCAAGATCCCCAACCTGCTGGTCAACGGTTCCAGCGGTATCGCCGTGGGCATGGCCACCAACATCCCGCCGCACAACCTGGGCGAGGTGATCGACGGCTGTCTGGCGCTGATCGACAATCCCGAGATCAGCGTCGATGAGCTGATGCAGTTCATCCCGGGCCCGGACTTCCCCACCGCCGGCATCATCAATGGCCGCCAGGGCATCATCGAGGCTTATCGCACCGGCCGCGGCCGCATCTATATGCGCGCCCGCTCCGAGGTCGAGGACATCGACAAGGTCGGCGGTCGCCAGCAGATCGTCATCACCGAACTGCCGTACCAGCTGAACAAGGCGCGGTTGATCGAAAAGATCGCCGAGCTGGTCAAAGAGAAGAAGATCGAAGGCATCACCGAGCTGCGCGACGAGTCCGACAAGGACGGCATGCGCATCGTTATCGAGCTGCGTCGCGGCGAGGTGCCGGAGGTGGTGCTCAACAACCTCTATTCGCAGACCCAGTTGCAAAGCGTGTTCGGCATCAACGTCGTCGCCCTGATCGACGGCCGTCCGCGTCTGCTCAACCTCAAGGACCTGCTCGAGGCGTTCGTCCGTCACCGCCGCGAAGTGGTGACCCGTCGCACCGTGTTCGAGCTGCGCAAGGCCCGCGAGCGGGGCCATATCCTTGAAGGCCAGGCGGTTGCGCTGTCGAACATCGACCCGGTCATTGCCCTGATCAAGGCTTCGCCGACTCCGTCGGAAGCCAAGGAAGCCCTGGTCAGCACGCCGTGGGAATCCAGTGCCGTTCAGGTCATGGTCGAGCGCGCTGGCGCCGATTCCTGCCGTCCTGAAGACCTGCCGGAGCAATACGGCCTGCGTGACGGCAAGTATTTCCTTTCGCCCGAACAGGCCCAGGCCATTCTTGACCTGCGCTTGCATCGCCTCACGGGCCTGGAGCACGAGAAGCTGCTGGCCGAGTATCAGGAAATCCTCGAGCAGATCGGCGAGCTGATCCGCATCCTGAGCAGTGCCGAGCGCCTGATGGAAGTGATTCGCGAGGAGCTCGAAGCGATTCGCGCCGAATATGGCGACGCGCGCCGCACCGAAATCCTCAACGCCAGCCACGACCTCAACTACGGCGACATGATCCCGGAAGAAGAGCGCGTGGTGACCATTTCCCATGGCGGCTATGCCAAGACCCAACCGTTGTCCGCTTACCAGGCCCAGCGCCGTGGCGGCAAAGGCAAGTCGGCGACCGGCGTGAAGGACGAGGACTACATCGAGCACCTGCTGGTCGCCAACAGCCATGCCACCCTGCTGCTGTTCTCCAGCAAGGGCAAGGTGTACTGGAAGAAGACCTACGAGATTCCGGAAGCCTCCCGCGCTGCCCGTGGTCGTCCGCTGGTCAACCTGCTGCCGCTGGAAGAGGGCGAGCGCATCACCGCGATGCTGCAGATCGACCTCGAGGCCCTGCAGCAGAGTGCCGATCTCGACGAAGACATCGAGGAAGCCGATGACACCGTGCTCGAGGGCGAGGTGGTCGAGGCCGAGGAAATCGACGAAGAAGACGGCGATACCCCTGAGTGGGTAGCCGAGCCGACCGGCGCCTACATCTTCATGGCCACAGCCTCCGGCACCGTGAAGAAAACCCCGCTGGTGCAGTTCGCCCGTCCGCGCTCCAACGGCCTGATCGCCCTGAAGCTCAAGGAAGGCGACACCCTGATCGCCGCCGCCATCACCGACGGTGCCAAGGAAGTCATGATGTTCTCCGACGCCGGCAAGGTGATCCGCTTCGCCGAGAGCGTGGTGCGCGAAATGGGCCGTAACGCCCGTGGCGTGCGTGGCATGAAGCTGGGCAAGGGCCAGCGCATCATCTCGATGCTCATCCCCGAATCCGGCGCGCAGATCCTCACCGCCTCCGAGCGTGGTTTCGGCAAGCGCACGCCGCTGTCGAAATTCCCGCGTCGCGGCCGTGGTGGCCAGGGCGTGATCGCCATGGGTACCAAGGGACGCAACGGCTTGCTGATCGGTGCCATCCAGGTGCAGGAAGGCGAGGAGATCATGCTGATTTCCGACCAGGGCACCTTGGTGCGTACGCGGGTCGGCGAGGTTTCCAGCCTTAGCCGCAACACCCAGGGCGTCACCCTGATCAAGCTGGCCAGCGACGAGACCCTGGTAGGCCTGGAGCGTATCCAGGAGCCTTCCGAGGAAATCGATGACGGCATCGAGACGGACGAGGAGGGCGTCGAGATCGGTGCCATTGAACCGCTCGATGACGACAGCGGTGCCACCGAAGAGGCACCTCAGGAATAAACAGCGCAACAACCCTGGCGGGGCGACCATTTGGTCGCCCCGCTGACTGAATAGAGCAGAGCGAGAGTGGATGTGAGCAAACGAGCCTTTAACTTCTGCGCAGGCCCTGCTGCGCTTCCCGACGCTGTCTTGCAGCGTGCCCAGGCCGAAATGCTGGACTGGCGTGGCAAGGGCTTGTCCGTGATGGAAATGAGCCACCGTGGCGACGACTACGTGGCGATCGCCGAAAAGGCCGAGCAGGACCTGCGCGACCTGCTGTCCATTCCCTCGAACTACAAGGTGCTGTTCCTTCAGGGTGGCGCCAGCCAGCAGTTCGCCGAAATTCCACTGAACCTGCTGCCCGAAGATGGCACCGCCGACTACATCGAGACCGGTATCTGGTCGAAGAAGGCCATCGATGAAGGTCGTCGCTTCGGCAATATCAACGTTGCCGCCAGCGCCAAGCCCTACGACTACCTGGCCATCCCAGGCCAGAACGAGTGGAAGCTGACCAGCAACGCTGCCTACGTGCACTATGCGTCCAACGAAACCATCGGTGGCCTGCAGTTCGACTGGGTGCCACAAACCGGTGACGTGCCACTGGTGGTCGACATGTCGTCCGACATTCTCTCGCGTCCGATCGATGTCTCCCAGTACGGCCTGATCTACGCCGGTGCGCAGAAGAACATCGGCCCCAGCGGCCTGGTGGTCGTCATCGTGCGCGAAGACCTGCTGGGCCGCGCTCGCAGCAGTTGCCCAACCATGCTCGACTACAAGGTCTCGGCCGACAACGGCTCGATGTACAACACCCCGGCCACCTATTCCTGGTACCTCTCGGGTCTGGTGTTCGAGTGGCTCAAGGAGCAGGGTGGCGTCGAGGCCATGGAGCAGCGCAATCGCGCCAAGAAAGACCGCCTGTATGGCTTCATCGACAGCAGCGAGTTCTACTCCAACCCGATCAGCGCCAACGCCCGTTCGTGGATGAACGTACCGTTCCGCCTGGCCGACGAGCGCCTGGACAAGGCCTTCCTGGCCGGTGCCGATGCCCGCGGCCTGCTCAACCTCAAGGGGCACCGTTCGGTGGGGGGCATGCGTGCTTCCATCTACAACGCCCTGGGCCTGGACGCCGTCGAAGCCCTGGTGGCCTACATGGCCGAGTTCGAGAAGGAGCACGGCTGATGTCCGAACACGAGCTCAAGGCGCTGCGTGTACGCATCGACAGCCTCGATGAGAAGATTCTCGAGCTGATCAGCGAGCGTGCCCGCTGTGCCCAGGAAGTGGCGAAGGTCAAGACCGCTACCCTGGCCGAAGGCGAGACCCCGGTGTTCTATCGCCCCGAGCGCGAAGCCGCGGTGCTCAAGCGCGTCATGGAGCGCAACAAGGGGCCGCTGGACAACGAAGAAATGGCACGGCTGTTCCGCGAGATCATGTCGTCCTGCCTGGCACTGGAAGAACCGCTGAAAGTCGCCTACCTCGGCCCGGAGGGTACCTTCACCCAGGCGGCGGCCATGAAGCACTTCGGCCATGCCGTAGTCAGCCGTCCGATGGCGGCTATCGACGAAGTGTTCCGTGAAGTGGCGGCCGGTGCCGTCAACTTCGGCGTGGTGCCCGTGGAGAACTCCACCGAGGGCGCGGTCAGCCACACCCTGGACAGCTTCCTCGAGCACGACATGGTGATTTGCGGCGAGGTGGAACTGCGTATCCACCACCACCTGCTGGTGGGCGAGAACACCAAGACCGACAGCATTACCCGCATCTACTCCCATGCCCAGTCCCTGGCGCAGTGCCGCAAGTGGCTGGATGCCCACTACCCGAACGTCGAGCGCGTTGCGGTATCGAGCAATGCCGAAGCGGCCAAGCGGGTCAAGGGCGAGTGGAATTCGGCGGCGATCGCCGGCGATATGGCGGCCAACCTGTACGAGCTCACTCGCCTTGCCGAGAAGATCGAAGACCGCCCGGACAACTCCACGCGCTTCCTGATGATCGGCAACCAGGAAGTGCCGCCGACCGGCGACGACAAGACCTCGATCATTGTCTCGATGAGCAACAAGCCGGGTGCGCTGCACGAACTGCTGGTGCCATTCCACGAGAGCGGCATCGACCTCACCCGCATCGAGACCCGTCCGTCGCGCAGTGGCAAATGGACCTACGTGTTCTTCATCGACTTCGTCGGCCATCACCGCGACCCGCTGATCAAGGCGGTGCTGGAGAAGATCAGCCAGGAGGCAGTGGCGCTCAAGGTGCTGGGCTCCTATCCGAAGGCGGTGCTTTGATCCGGGCCCATGAGGGCCCACACACTGTCTTGATTCCTGAACAGGGTTCGCACTCGTGGTAGATGCCGTAACAAACAAAACTGCACCGATCATCGACCGTCTGGTCGTGGTCGGCCTTGGCCTGATCGGCGGCTCCTTCGCCAAGGGCCTGCGTGAAAGCGGCCTGTGTCGCGAGGTGGTGGGGGTCGACCTCGACGCCCAGTCACGCAAGCAGGCGGTCGTGCTGGGCGTGGTCGATCGCTGCGAGGAAGATCTTGCAGCCGCCTGCGTCGGGGCCGACGTCATTCAATTGGCCGTGCCGATCCTGGCGATGGAGAAGCTGCTGGCGCGCCTGGCCCAGCTCGACCTGGGTGATGCGATCATCACCGATGTCGGCAGCGCCAAGGGCAATGTGGTGCGCGCCGCCCGCGAAGCCTTTGCTGCGCGCCTGCCGCGCTTCGTGCCGGGCCACCCGATCGCCGGCTCCGAGCAGAGTGGGGTGGAGGCTTCCAATGCCGCGCTGTTCCGCCGTCACAAGGTCATTCTTACCCCGCTGGCAGAAACCGACCCCGCCGCGCTGGCCCTGGTCGATCGCCTGTGGCGCGCGCTCGAGGCCGATGTCGAGCATATGCCGGTAGAGCGGCATGACGAGGTGCTGGCTGCTACCAGCCACCTGCCTCATCTGCTGGCCTTCGGCCTGGTCGATTCCTTGGCCAAGCGCAATGAAAACCTGGAGATCTTCCGGTACGCTGCGGGGGGCTTTCGCGATTTCACGAGAATCGCCGGCAGTGACCCGATCATGTGGCACGACATCTTCCTCGCCAACCGCGAAGCTGTCCTGCGCACGCTGGATACATTTCGCAGCGATCTCGACGCCTTGCGCGATGCGGTCGATGCTGGGGACGGGCACCAGCTGCTGGGTGTTTTCACCCGCGCCCGGGTAGCCCGCGAGCATTTCAGTAAAATCCTGGCCCGTCGGGCCTATGTGGACGCTATGAACGCCAACGACCTGATTTTCCTGGCCCAACCTGGTGGCCGCGTGTCCGGACGGATTCGCGTACCGGGCGACAAATCGATTTCCCATCGCTCGATCATGCTCGGCTCGCTGGCCGAAGGCACCACCGAGGTGGAAGGCTTCCTCGAAGGCGAGGACGCCCTGGCGACCCTCCAGGCCTTCCGTGACATGGGGGTGGTCATCGAAGGCCCGCACCATGGCCGCGTGACCATCCATGGCGTTGGCCTGCATGGCCTCAAGCCGCCACCTGGGCCGCTGTATGTCGGTAACTCCGGCACCTCCATGCGCCTGCTGTCCGGCCTGTTGGCGGCCCAACCGTTCGACACCACCATGACCGGCGATGCCTCGTTGTCCAAGCGTCCGATGAACCGAGTGGCCAACCCGCTGCGCGAAATGGGTGCAGTGGTCGAGACCGGCCCGGACGGTCGTCCGCCGCTGACCATTCGTGGCGGTCACAAGCTCAAGGCGCTGAATTACACGCTGCCGATGGCCAGTGCCCAGGTTAAATCCTGCCTGCTGCTGGCGGGCCTGTACGCCGAAGGCACCACCACCGTCACCGAGCCTGCGCCGACCCGTGACCACACCGAGCGCATGCTGCGTGGCTTTGGCTACGCGGTGCAGTCGAACGGTCCGGTTGCGTCGCTCAAGGCCGGTGGCAAGCTCAGCGCAACCCGTATCGAAGTGCCGGCAGATATTTCCTCCTCGGCGTTCTTCCTGGTCGCGGCCTCCATCGCCGCCGAAGGTTCGGAGCTGGTGCTGGAGCATGTCGGCATCAACCCGACCCGTACCGGGGTGATCGACATCCTGCGTCTGATGGGCGGCGACATCACTCTGGAAAACCAACGTGAAGTCGGCGGCGAGCCGGTGGCCGACCTTCGTGTGCGTGCCGCCAAGCTCAAGGGTATCGAGATTCCCGAGCAGCTGGTGCCGCTGGCCATCGATGAGTTCCCGGTACTGTTCGTCGCTGCGGCCTGCGCCGAAGGGCGCACTGTGCTGCGCGGTGCCGAAGAGCTGCGGGTCAAGGAATCCGACCGTATCCAGGTGATGGCCGATGGCCTGATCGCCTTGGGCGTGAAGTGCGAACCGACCCCGGATGGCATCATCATCGACGGCGGCCAGATCGGCGGCGGCGAAGTGCACGGCCATGGCGACCACCGCATTTCGATGGCTTTCAGTATCGCCTCGCTGCGCGCCAGTGCGCCGATCCGTATCCATGATTGCGCCAACGTCGCCACCTCGTTCCCGAACTTCCTGGCGCTGTGCGGCGAGGTTGGGGTCAACGTCGCTGAAGAGGGCAAGTCGTGAATATGCTAGCGCCGGTCATCACCATCGATGGGCCGAGCGGCTCGGGCAAGGGGACCGTCGCCGGCCTGCTGGCGCGCGAGCTGGGTTGGCGCCTGCTGGATTCCGGCGCGCTGTACCGCCTGTTGGCGTTTGCCGCCGGCAACCACGGCGTCGATCTGACCAATGAAGAGCTGCTCAAGGCGCTTGCCGCCCATCTGGACGTGCAGTTCATTGCGGCCGAGCCAGGTAAGCTGCAACAAATAATTCTTGAGGGTGAGGATGTCAGCAATGTCATCCGCACCGAAAAGGTCGGTGCCGGGGCTTCGATGGTTGCCTCGTTGCCCGCAGTGCGCGAGGCGCTGTTGCAGCGCCAGCGCGCTTTCCGCGAAGCGCCAGGCCTGATCGCCGATGGTCGGGACATGGGTACCGTGGTGTTCCCCGATGCCCCTTTGAAGGTGTTCCTCACCGCCAGTGCGGAGGAACGCGCTCGACGTCGTTATTTGCAGTTGAAGAGCAAGGGTGAGGATGTTAGTCTGGCGAGTCTGCTGGATGAGATACGTGCACGCGATGAGCGTGACACCCAGCGCGCGGTGGCCCCGCTGAAACCAGCGGCCGATGCCATCCAGCTGGACTCCACCGAGTTGTCCATCGAGCAGGTGTTACAACGTATCAGGAGCGAGCTCGCCCAGCGCGATCTGCTCTGATAACCAGGAAAGCGGGCAGGGTCACCAGTCAACGTCCTGCCGGCGTTCCTTTACATGAACGAAACCCACATTGTCTGGAATGTGGCTGTGGGTGGTAAAACCGCCCGAATCTACAGGAATTAAAATGAGCGAAAGCTTTGCAGAACTCTTTGAAGAAAGCCTGAAAACCCTCAATCTTCAGCCGGGTGCGATCATCACCGGTATCGTTGTCGACATCGACGGCGACTGGGTTACCGTACACGCTGGCCTGAAGTCCGAGGGTGTCATCCCGCTCGAGCAGTTCTACAACGAAGCTGGCGAACTGACCATCAAGGTCGGTGACGAAGTTCACGTTGCGCTGGACGCGGTCGAAGACGGCTTTGGCGAAACCAAGCTGTCCCGTGAAAAAGCCAAGCGCGCCGAGTGCTGGATTGTTCTGGAAGCAGCTTTCGCCGCCGAAGAAGTGGTCAAGGGCGTTATCAACGGTAAGGTTAAGGGCGGCTTCACTGTCGACGTTAACGGCATCCGTGCGTTCCTGCCGGGCTCCCTGGTTGATGTCCGCCCTGTGCGCGACACCACCCACCTGGAAGGCAAAGAGCTGGAATTCAAGGTCATCAAGCTGGACCAGAAGCGCAACAACGTTGTCGTTTCCCGTCGCAGCGTGCTAGAAGCCGAGAACAGCGCCGAGCGCGAAGCCCTGCTGGAAACCCTGCAGGAAGGCCAGCAGGTCAAAGGTATCGTCAAGAACCTCACCGACTACGGCGCCTTCGTGGACCTGGGCGGCATCGACGGCCTGCTGCACATCACCGACATGGCCTGGAAGCGCATCAAGCACCCGTCGGAAATCGTCAACGTGGGTGACGAAGTCGACGTTCGCGTCCTGAAGTTCGACCGTGAGCGCAACCGCGTTTCCCTGGGTCTGAAGCAGATGGGCGAAGATCCGTGGGTTGCTATCACCGCTCGCTACCCAGAAGGTACTCGTGTTACCGCTCGCGTCACCAACCTGACCGACTACGGCTGCTTCGCCGAGCTGGAAGAGGGTGTCGAAGGCCTGGTACACGTTTCCGAAATGGACTGGACCAACAAGAACATCCACCCGTCGAAAGTCGTTCAGGTTGGCGACGAAGTGGAAGTCATGGTTCTGGACATCGACGAAGAGCGTCGTCGTATCTCCCTGGGTATCAAGCAGTGCAAGTCCAACCCATGGGAAGACTTCTCCGGCCAGTTCAACAAGGGTGACAAGATCAGCGGTACCATCAAGTCGATTACTGACTTCGGTATCTTCATTGGTCTGGAAGGCGGCATCGACGGCCTGGTTCACCTGTCCGACATCTCCTGGAACGAAACCGGCGAAGAAGCCGTCCGTCGTTTCAAGAAGGGCGACGAGCTGGAAACCGTCATCCTGTCGGTTGACCCAGAGCGCGAGCGCATCTCCCTGGGCATCAAGCAGCTGGAAGACGATCCGTTCTCCAACTTCGTTGCTGTCAACGACAAGGGTGCCATCGTCAAGGGTATCGTCAAGGAAGTTGACGCCAAAGGCGCCATCGTTACCTTGGCCGACGACATCGAAGCTTCTCTGAAGGCTTCCGAAATCAGCCGTGACCGCGTTGAAGACGCTCGTAACGTGCTGAAGGAAGGCGAAGAGATCGAAGCCAAGATCATCAGCGTCGACCGCAAGTCCCGCGTTATCAGCCTGTCCATCAAGTCGAAGGACGACGCTGAAGAGCGCGAAGCTATCCAGAGCCTGAAGAACGCCGCTCCGGAAGCTGCTGCCGATACCACCATGGCTGCGCTGCTGCGCGAAGCAATGGCCAAGCAGAACTGAGTTCTGTTTGATCGGTAAAAAGGGCGACCTTCGGGTCGCCCTTTTTTTGCCTGTGGTTTTTGATCGCAGCGGCCTGCGGCATGAGTGCTCCGATGCAGTGCGTTCTTGAATTTTTTTATTAAGTCAAGGAGCGCCCTGTTCAAATCCCTCCGGGCGTGCTACAAACTCATAAGCAATGATCTAGCTGCTTGATAACGAAGGGAAAAATATGACGAAGTCGGAGCTGATCGAACGAATTGTCACCCATCAAGGGCTGCTCTCGTCCAAGGATGTGGAGCTGGCTATCAAGACCATGCTTGAGCAGATGTCGCAGTGCTTGGCGACCGGGGATCGTATTGAGATCCGGGGGTTTGGCAGTTTTTCCTTGCATTATCGGGCGCCACGGACTGGGCGCAATCCAAAGACCGGTGAATCAGTGAGCCTGGATGGCAAGTTCGTACCGCATTTCAAGCCGGGGAAGGAGTTGCGGGATCGGGTCAATGATGAGGACGGGGTTGGTCAGGTTTAAATCATGCGAAAGCTGAAAGATTTCCTCGTGATCTGTTTTTTGGTTGTGCTCGCGATTCTTGTGGGCGTGTTCGCCTTGGAGAACCATCATTCGGTTACGTTGGTGTTTTTCGGGCAGGCGTTGGGTGATGCCCCGGTTTCTTTGATTGCATTGGGGGGGGTATCGTTTGGGGTGCTATTGGGTTGGGGATTGGCCTCTCTGCACTTCATGGCTATCAGGATCAGGAGATCCAGCGCGGGTTAATTTCGTTGCGTTAGGTGCTGGCAAGCGTAGGATGAGCGGTCGGTACATGTGTCGTCGGATGCTCGGATATTCAGCTTTGTTTCCTCGTTCTGCGCTTCATGTCGTCAAAATCCTCCTAGGTAGAGATCTGGCTCATCGCGGGGAGCGACCTCTGCATACGCTGTTGAAAAAAATCGTTTTATTTTTAGAAACTATTCTCGTACCTGTAGTCTGATTGCAATATTGTCGGCGGCTATAGCAGCTGTATTGCTTTATTCGCGATTTGGGGTCTTTGCAGGTGATATCAATCGTTCAGGGAAGTAAGAATGCCACGAGAGCATCGTTTTTACCGTGATGAAGGGCTGAGTTTTTTGATGCTGATGCGCGGCGTGTGGGAAAGAAAATACGTCGTGGCGGCGATTGCCGGGGTAGGGCTCATTGCGGGTGTCGCGTATGCGCTGTTGTCAAGCCCGGTCTATGAGTCCAAGGCTTTTGTTGCGAGTCCTGGTCTTGCGGGTATCGCCGCGCTGAACGTCGGGCGTGGAGATGAAAAATCGTTGCCGCTCTTCACGAAGGAGCGTGTAAATTCAGTATTCTTAGCGAGTCTTCAATCGCAAGAATTACGCCGTCGTTTCTTTTCAGAGCACTACCTGTCGCATTTTTCCAAAGAGTGGCGCCAAGGCGAGCAGGAAGCGTTGTGGATGGCCTTTGGTCGACAATTCGTATACTCGCCAAGCCGTCAAGTAGGAGGCCTCGCCAGTATGACGGTGCAGGCGAGCGATGCGCAGTTATCCATGCGTTGGTTGTCCGATTATCTTGCCGCTGCGGACTCGCAGGCCAAGCAGCAGCTGATTGACGATGCTCGTTCGGACCTGGATCGCACTATAGAGTCGCTTGAGCGACGAATTGCGCAGGCGCGTGAGCGTGCCCGAAAAGAGCGCGCGGATGAGATTGTGCGGCTGGATGAAGCGTTGAAAGTTGCTCAGCATGTGGAGCTTGCCAAGCCCTCCGCTACAGCGTCGAGTTTTTTGGCTGATGCCTCGTCAATGTACGGCTCATTATCCTACCTGCGTGGGGTGACTGCTCTAAAGGCGCAGTTGTCGAACCTGCGTGAGCGAGCCTTTGATGACCCTTTCATTTCTGGCTTGCGCGAGTTGAACGCTGAGTTGAGTTACTATAAGGGTTTGAACCTAAGTGCGGACAGCTTCCAAACCTATCGTCTGGATGGTGTGCTCGAAGAGCCTGAGACTCCTTTGAAGCCGCGTAAGGGTTTGATCATTATTCTTTCGCTGATTGGTGGGTTGTTGTTGGGGGTGATTACGGCTTTGCTGAGAGTCCTTGCGTTGTCGGCCACCGACTGAGTTGAAAAACCTGAAATAGGCCGGTTACCTTGTGATAGAGGTGGCGCGCTAGACCCCTCGCTTAAAAAGGTGGATGTCAAGCGGGGTCCATTGCTTGCGTTAGCCCCTCTATACTCGAAAATTTTGCAGCAGGGTCGAAATTGCGGCGTTGCTCCACGCTAGGGCATTGCTTGTAGGGGCCTAGTGAGCACATCTTCCAAGCGTGACCGTCGAAGGCAAGGGTGTCCATCTAATTTAAGTAGACACTATTTCTGGCGTATCAATTGCATTTTCATACACCCTCAGCGCCGCACTTTAGGTCCTGCGCAGTGGCTTCGTCTGCCTGCAACCTGAGAGCCCCTCGTCCGTCGAGAGCGTTGCGTTGGTCGGTAGGTTCGCTGTGTAGCCTCTTTCTCCTGTCCAGTCCACCCGTTTCGTCATTATCGTGCTCCGCTTGAGGTTGGGCACCATCACGGCGCTCATCGTTGCCATGGTACGTTTTTTACTGGTGCGCGTAGAGCCGCCGTTTCGCGCGGCGCGAGGGTGTCGCAGGTGACCGTCAAGCATCTTCCTCTGGTTTGCGCGGCTATACCCGAAGGAGTGCGCGTCTTATAATGCCTGCCTTCGCTCGGGGCGACGGCTGTCGCTTTCCGGTGCTGCCATTTCCCTTGGCATAGAAGCCTATGGTAGGGGTGGGGCATTCTCAGCGAATTCAATGACGTGGAGTGGAGCGAAACAGTCTTGAAATTTACGCAAACCAGCATTCCGGAAGTAGTGGTGATCGAGCCGAATGTCTACGGTGATGATCGTGGCTGGTTCATGGAAACTTTTAACGAACCCCTGTTTCACCGAGCGTTGCGCGAGATGGGCCTTCCCCTTCCTCGAGCGTTCGTGCAGGACAACCATTCCTGTTCGAACAAAGGTGTCGTCCGAGGTTTGCACTTTCAACACGCCCCTCATGCGCAAGGCAAGCTTGTACGTGTCGTACAAGGTGCTGCCTGGGATGTTGCCGTTGATATTCGTAAGGAGTCAGCGACCTACGGTCAATGGGTAGGCGTTGAGTTGAGCGCGCAAAATCGCAAGATGCTCTGGATACCCGAAGGTTTTGCTCACGGTTTCATCGCGCTGGAAGACAACACGCATTTTCTCTACAAGACAACGGACGTATATCACAAGCCCAGTGAAGGGGGCTTGGCCTGGGACGATCCCGACCTCGCTATCCAATGGCCCGAGCTTGCCGAACGGGTAGTCAGTGACAAGGATTTGCAGCTGCCGGCATTCAGCGGATTCCAGGGTGTAGAGGTGCCTTCGTCCCGGTCCGAAGTCGTCAGTCATGAGTTCAAGGTCATCGGTGACGAGCGGGGAAGCCTGATTGCGCTCCAGGGGCCTGGTAACGTTCCGTTCGACGTCAAGCGTGTTTACTACATCTTCGGTACCCAGTCGCAGGTCAGCAGGGGGTTTCACGCTCATCGCGATCTGCAACAAATGGCGATCTGTGTGGCGGGCAGATGTCGCATGCGGCTGGATGACGGCGTTACCCGTCAGGACGTTTGGCTGGACGCTCCGCACAAGGGCTTGTTAATCAAGAATCTGATTTGGCGTGAAATGCATGACTTTAGCGAGGATTGCGTGCTGATGGTGTTGGCCAGTGGTTCCTACGACGAGTCAGATTATATCCGTGACTACCAGACTTTCCTTCAAGAGGTACAGCATGGAAAAAAATAAGAAATTGGTGATTGTTGGTGCTGGTGAGTTGGCAATGATCGCTTACGAATATTTCACCTACGATTCCTGTTATGACGTTGTTGGTTTCAGTGTCGAGCGCGACTACTTAAAAGAGTCATCCCTTTACGATCTGCCGATTGTGGCGTTCGATGAGATTTGTACTCAATTCTCACCGCACACACACGAGGTGTTCGTGGCTATTCCTGCTAGCGGGCTGAATCGGGTGCGTACCCGATTGTACGATGCTGTAAAAAAGTTGGGTTATGTGTGCGCCACCTATATAAGCTCCCGTGCCTTTGTCTGGCGCAACGCCAAGATCGGTGAGAACTGTTTTATTTTCGAGCACAATACGGTTCAGCCATTCGTTGAAATTGGTAATAACGTCATCCTTTGGAGTGGCAACCATATTGGTCATCGTAGTGTTATCGAGGACCATTGTTTTTTGTCTTCCCACGTAGTGGTGTCGGGATATTGCCGAATTGGCAGTTCTACATTCATCGGCGTGAACGCAACTATCAATGATCGTATTGAAATCGCCGCCGATTGCGTGATTGCATCGGGAGCGCTGGTCAACAAGCATCTGCGCACGCCAGAGCGTATATATTATGGGGCTCCGGCGCAGGAGCTGCCAAAGAAAAGTGCACTTAAAGTCAAGTTTTAGGATGTCTCATGAACTGGAAAAAACTCGGCCTGGTATTTACACAGGACGGTAACACCGAGTGGCGTCGTCATTCAGCCCTCACGCCAACGCCCTTGCTTCTGAGCCCCGAAATCATACGCATCTATGCGGGGTTCCGAGATGACCAAGGTATAAGCCGTATCGGCTATGTGGATGTCGATAGCCGGGATCCCAGCCGGGTAGTCGGTGTGAGCGAACGTCCGGTGCTTGACCGTGGGCGCGATGGCTGCTTCGACGACAATGGCGTCATTCTCGGCGATGTGGTGCGTGACGGCGACCGGTTGCGCATGTACTACGTTGGTTTCCAGCTGGTCCGGCGTGCCAAGTTCCTGGCCTTCACCGGGTTGGCCGAAAGCACTGATGGCGGAGAAACCTTCCAGCGTACAAGTGAGGCTCCTGTTCTTGATCGGTCAATCGAAGGCAATACCATTCGAGCAGTGCATACAGCACTGTACGAAAATGGTATTTGGAAGATCTGGTACGCTGTCGGTGACGATTGGCAAATGATCGATGGTGTTCCTTTCCCGAAATACAATATCTGGTATGCCGAGTCCAGCGATGGGCGAAGCTTCCCCGCTCAAGGTACATTGTGTGTGGATGTTCGCGGCGATGAATATCGTATTGGGCGCCCCTCGGTGTATAGAACGGAGTCGGGCTATATGATGTTCTACACAAAGGGCGGTACCAGCGGTAAGGACTACTTCCCCGGTGTTGCGTTTTCCGATGATGGCATTCACTGGGAGCGTCGCGATGAGCAGTTGGGGCTTGTATTGGGCGAGCAGGGCTTCGATGATCGGCATTTGTGCTACCCTCGTTTGGTAACGGTCGGCGAGCGTACCTACTGTTTCTACAATGGAAACAATATGGGGGCAGAAGGTTTCGGTGTGGCAGAGTTGCTCGCGCGATGATCTGCATTCCCTATAGCCAAGAGCAGCGTCAAGCATGGGATAACTGGATCGACGCTTCCCGTACGCCATTATTCATGTTCAAGCGCGATTTCATGGAGTATCACGCTGACCGCTTTCAGGATGCTTCGCTGATGTTCTATGAGGAGGACAAGCTGGTGGCTGTCCTGCCTGCGTCGCGGCACGGTGACGAGCTCCTCAGTCATGGCGGGTTGACCTATGGTGGCATGGTCTATAACGCCAAGGTGCGTGCGGATACGGTAGTTGCTTCATTTCAGGCCCTGCTGGAGCATGCTCGTGATCAGGGCTGCAGCAAACTGCTTTACAAAGCAATACCCTATGTCTTCGCGAGTCAGGGGGCCCAAGAAGACCTCTATGCCTTGACGCAGGCCGGTGCGACGCTGGTGCGTCGCGATCTGTCCAGTGTGATCCATCTGGATAATCGACCGAAACTCTCCAAAGGTCGCAAGTGGTTGATTGCCCGCGCCGCGAAACTGGGCCTTCAGAGTTGCGATAGCGAGGATTGGCAAGCCTTCCACGCTCTTTTGAGCGAGGCGTTGACACGCCACGGCGCCAAGCCGGTGCATAGCGTTGAGGAGTTGCGGCTTCTGCACCAGCGCTTTGGGCAACAGGTCGTGCTCAAGGCTGTAGTCCACGAGGGCCGCATGATCGCGGGGGCGCTTCTGTTCCTGTTCGGCAACGTTACCCATACCCAGTACCTTGCGACTAACGAAGAGGGCAAGGATATGGGAGCGCTCGACGCGCTGATCGAGGAATGTATTAAAGACAGTGCATCGCGCGGAGAGAAGTTTTTCAGTTTTGGTATTTCTACTGAAATGGGCGGTAAGGTCCTGAATTCCGGTCTGATCAATCAGAAAGAAAATTTTGGCGCCCGTGGCATGGTTTTGGATTTCTACGAGGTCGTCTTCAAATGATCAGCTTCCTTGATCTTAAAAAACTTAATGGTGTCTATGCGCAGGCACTGCGTGAGGCGTGTGCCCGGGTAATCGATTCGGGCTGGTTCATTGGCGGGCAAGAACTCGCGACGTTTGAAAAATCATTTGCCGAATACTGCGGTGCGGCTCATTGCGTCGGTGTGGCCAATGGCCTCGACGCTTTGACCCTGACGCTGCGCGCCTGGAAGGAAATGGGCAAGCTCAAGGACGGTGACGAAGTGATCGTTCCGGCCAACACCTACATCGCGAGCGTGCTGGCAATTACTGAGAACCGCCTAAAACCCGTCTTGGTCGAGCCGAACCCGCATACTTTCAACTTGGACGCTGCTGGCGTGCGTGCAGCCTTGAGCGAACGCACGCGGGCGATCGTGGCCGTGCACCTGTATGGCCAGATGGCGGACATGAAAGGCATCATGCCGCTTGCAAATGAGCATGATCTGCTGGTGCTGGAGGATGCTGCGCAGGCTCACGGAGCCAGTATCGATGGTCGACGTGCAGGTACTTGGGGGCATGCGGCTGGATTCAGTTTCTATCCAGGAAAGAATCTAGGTGCACTCGGCGATGCCGGTGCCATGACTACCCAGGACGAGGCGCTTGCAAAGATGGTGCGCGGCCTGGGCAACTATGGTAGCCAGCGCAAATACGAAAACGAATACCAAGGTGTCAATAGCCGCCTGGATGAAATTCAGGCCGCTATGTTGAGCGTGAAACTGGCTCATCTGGACAGTGAGATCACTGCTCGACGGAGCGTCGCGCAGACTTACTTGTCGGCCATCAAAAATTCCATGGTGAAGCTGCCGTATGTCAATGCTCCAGAGCAACATGTCTGGCATCTTTTCGTCATTCGGAGTGAGCGCCGTGATGCGCTGCAACGTCATTTGCAGGACTGTGGTGTACAGACATTGATCCACTATCCGGTGCCACCTCACAAGCAGGACGCCTACAGCGTTTATGGCAATTTGAGCTTACCGTTGACAGAAGCGATCCACCGGGAGGTGCTCAGCCTTCCAATCAGCCCAGTGATGACAGCGGAAGAAGCCGACACCGTCGTTCGCGCAGTCAATGCCTTCGTCTAAATACCATGTAACGGCCAGCGCTGTATGCTGGCCATCGACGAGTAGGATTGCCTGCCGGTGAACATCTTTAGAACAAGTATTCTCACTGCGATCGCGACGGCGGCTCGTCTGCTTTCTGGTTTCATCGTCATGAAGCTGGTAGCTGTACTTGCTGGACCGGATGGAGTAGCGCAGTTGGGGCAGTTCATGAGCCTGGCCGCGCTGCTGGTGGTCTTTGCCGGAGGAGGCGTGGGCCCCGGTGTGGTGAAGTATCTGGCTGAATATCGGGGCGACGATATCAGGGTATCGCAACTACTGCGCGCCGCGTTCAGCTTCACGCTGATGGCTTCGGTGGGGATGTGCCTGCTCGTGCTGCTTTTCAGTAGCCGAATTTCCGTGTGGCTGCTGGGTGATGAGCAACTGCGCTGGTTGATCGTGGTGTTGGCGATTGCACAGATATTCGTCGCGATGCACAACCTGATCATAGCCACTGTCAACGGCATGATGGACGTTAAACGGCTGGCATTGATTCATGTCGTTGGGGCGTTCATTGGAGTTTTGCTGCCAGCAGTCCTTGGGTATTACTTTGGGCTGCATGGCGTATTGCTTGCCTATGTCCTGGCGCAGGCTGCTCTGTTGCTGGTTAGCTTCGGTGCATACCGACGCAGTGGTTATTTCCGATGGGCTAACATCGGCTGGAGTGTCGACCGGGCCAGCTTTAGCCGGTTGGCCGGCTTCTCCTTGATGACTCTGACGTCTGCACTCATTGCTCCGGTGATTCAAATTGCCGTGCGAAATCATCTCGCGGGAGAGTTTTCCTGGTCCGAGGTGGGCTATTGGCAGGCTGTCTCCAAGGTCTCGGAAGCCTATCTGCTATTCATTACAATGGCGATTAGTGTCTATTACTTGCCCAAGCTCTCTGCGATCACCGAGCGGGGTGCCATGGTGGCGGAAATTCGCAAAGGATTTGTGGTACTTGTCCCACTTGTAGGCTTGTCAGCGTTCGTCATCTATTTATGCAGGGGCTGGGTAACGACACTACTGTTTTCGGAGGATTTCCACGAAGGTTTGTACCTGTACGCCCCGCAACTGTTGGGTGACGTCATCAAGGTTGCCGCGTTTCTACTCTCGTATATGATGCTGGCTAAGGCCATGACCCGTACATTCCTTTTTTCCGAGGTCGCTTTCGGTCTCATGTACTTAGTGTGGGTTTTTGTGTTGACCGAGCATTTTGGGCTGGTCGGTTCGATGTATGCCTTCATTGTCAACTACACCATTTATTTCTTCTTTTGTCTGTTTGTGGCAGCGCGCTACATCAGAAATATGTAGATGGTGCGCTGTTTTTGAATTAGGGAGCAATTAATATATGACACTTGTCAGCGTCATGATGCCGGCTTACAATGCCGAAAACTATATAGCGGCGGCGCTTGACTCGATTCTCGAGCAGTCCTACCCAAATATTCAGATCGTTGTGGCCGATGATGCTTCCACCGACAGAACCCCCGCGATTATCCGCGAGTACGCGGAGCGCTTTCCTGGCAAGATCAAGGCTATCTTCAATCTTCATAATGTGGGAGTGACGCGTAACTGCAACATTGCGCTGAGCCACACCGATGGCGACTTTATCGCCTTATTTGCCGGTGATGACCTGATGCTGCCTGGCAAGTTGGCGCGACAGGTCGAGCTTATGGAAGCCAACCCGCGATGCGTATTGTGCTACCATCCTGTTGAAATTTTTGACTCTGCTACCGGAAAAACCCTGTATGTGACCAACCAGCATCCGCGTGAAGATGTGTTCAACACTCAGGATATGCTGCTCAAAGGGGGGATACCGGGAGGATGTTCGATTATGTTACGCCGTACTGCGCTACCTCCGCACGGCTACGATGAGCGTGTCAAGACCGTCAGCGATTGGTTGTTTTTCTTGGAAATATCGCTAAAGGGAACTCTGCTCAAGGCCGAGGAGGTGCTCGCGCGGTATCGCAAGCACCTGGGGGGGGCGAGCCGACAAACCTATGAGCTATTGGATGAGTCTCTGTACGCCCTTGACCTGTTCGAGCAGCAGGTGGCTGACCGCAAGGACTTGTTAGCGCTGATTGGCCCGGCCAAGGCTAGGTATGTTGCGGGAGAGGCCTATCGCCAGCTGGAGCGTGATCCGCATTTGGCTCTGACGTTGACGCGTACTGTGTTGCGCTACCAGCGCAGTGGAAAATATCGGGTGCTTCATGCTGTGGCCTGGCTCAATCGTTATGTACCTGGTGCGCAATGGGTCATGGGGGCCATCGCTAATCGCATCAAGTATGTACTCAAGCGCGTAGTAGGTTGAGGTATGGGTAACCCAGTAGTCGTTTTCAGCGCGGTATGGGGCAGTGTACTACTGTTGTATTGTTTGGGTGCTACCAGCAATTTGGTCCCCATCAATATAGTCGGCCTGAGTTTAGTCGTGCTTAACATGTTGAGCATGGCGCTGTTCTATCTCTTAATGGTGGCCGGGCGCCGTGTTCCGCTGATCGATAAAACACAGATCATGGAATACCGGAGAGCGGCAAAAGTTTACGCCAAGGTTCTGTTCGTCCTCTGGTTCGGTGGCACTTGTATGGAGGTCTACGTACAGCGCGGGTTTCCCTTGTACTGGAACTGGGTCGGTGATGGTCGACTCTATACCGATTTCGGTATCCCATCCTTTCACGGCATCATGAACGCCATGTATCTGCAACTGGTTACCGCGTTGGCTTATCTCTACTTCGTAAAGCCTCGCCGTATCATTATCTTGCTTCTGTTCTTACTGGCCTGCTGGCCGGTACTGATGCTGGGGCGTGGTATTCTGCTCAGTGTCATCGTTCAGATTACCGCAGTTTTCTTCTTGATGCGCAGATTGAATATCAAGGTTACCTTGATTTTAATAAGCAGCGCCTTGGTCGCTGTCTTTCTGTTTGGTTATGTCGGTGATCTGCGCCAGGTGGTCAATCCGTTCGGTTACCTGGTCGAGCCCGCATACGTCGATTTTTTCTCGAGCATGCCCAGCGGATTTCTTTGGTTCTATGTATATATGACCTCGGGCATGAGCAACCTTTTCTTCAATATCGAGACCCTGCAGCCTGCTTACAGCGTCGGCTATTCTCTATACAATATGCTACCCAGCGCCTTGAAACTCTGGCTGGGGTTCGATCAGCGTAATGATCTGTTTGTCTTCGTCGATAATAACCTGAATGCTGCCACTTTTTATTCGGGCTATATATCGGACTTTGGTCCGGTGGGAGCATTCCTGCTGGCAGCATTTGTTCAGTTTTGCTGTTGCCTGGCGTACAGGGTCGCGCGCAATGGGCGTCCATGGGGCATCCTCGCTTACGCGGTAGCCTTTCAGATCCTAATATTTTCTATTTTCTATGATATGTTTTTCCTCTTGCCAGTTCTTTTTCAGTTTGCCATGGCGATTCTTTTTTTCAGCTTTTACCAATTCACGCGTCGTTCGAAGGTTCGGGTTGATTTGCCGCTGGCCGAGCCGTCTTCAGATCCGCGAATCCAATAAATTTCAGGAGTATAGAAATGTCGCAACATGTTCTGGTTACTGGTGGCGCTGGCTTCATAGGGTCCCATTTGATTCCAAAACTTATCGCTGCGGGTCATCGCGTGCGGGTGATGGACTCTTTGACCGCGCAGGTGCATGGCACTATTCCCGTCGGCCTGGATTGGCTGCAGGGTGAAGGCATTGAATTCATTCGCGCAGATGTGACCATTCGCGAAGATTGGCAACGCGTGCTGGGGGGGATTGATGTCGTCGTTCACTTGGCGGCCGAGACTGGTACGGGGCAGTCGATGTACGAGATTGCGCGCTATAACGAAGTCAACAGTCAAGGTACTGCGCTGCTCTTCGATGTGCTGGGCAAGTTGCCAGAGCATCAAGTCAAACGTGTAGTGCTTTCTTCCAGCCGTTCGATTTACGGGGAAGGTGCTTACCGGCACCCTGTGACGGGCGCACGTGTCTACCCCGGTGCGCGTACTGCTGAGCAACTGCGCGAGCAGCGTTGGGATCCCGTATGCAGTGAAAGCGGTATGGCGTTGGAGTTGGTCGCGACTCGTGAAGATGATCTGATTTCGCCCGCGTCAATTTACGCTGCGACAAAGTACGCTCAGGAAGACTTGGTTAGAATCGGATGCCAGGCCATGGGCTTGGGATACGCGATATTGCGTCTGCAGAACGTTTACGGTGAGCGTCAATCGCTCAATAACCCCTATACGGGGATTCTCTCCATCTTCTCGACCAAGATTCGCCGAGACACCCAGTTGCCGTTGTTTGAAGATGGGGCGGAGAGTCGCGACTTTGTTCACGTGGACGATGTCACCGACGCCTTACTCGCAGCGGTCATCGTCGCCGAGGCGCCCAATACCGCCATCAACGTCGGTAGTGGCCTCGCAACCTCCGTCGAAGAAGTAGCTTCCGAACTGTGCAGAGCCTTTGACAAAGCGCCGAATGTCACGGTCACGGGTCAGTTCCGTGTGGGCGACATTCGCCATAACTATGCAGATATCGATCGACTCCAACGCTTGCTCGGGGTTACCCCGAAAGTGTCATTGGCAGCGGGGCTACGTCGCTTTGCCGATTGGGTTTGCAGTCAGCCACTGCCTGAAGATCAGTTGGAAAAGGCCAACCGTGAACTACGTGAACGCAAGCTCATGAATTGAGGCATAAAGTGAAATCTGACGATATCGGATTGATGGCGCTGTTGTTCGCGGATGTACGCCGACACCGAGAGCTGTTCGGCTTAACCACTAATGTTTCGCGCGTCAAATTGTGTCTAGGCATGCTGTCGCCGCGGTTTGCTCCGGTATTACTTTGCCGGCTTGCCCACGCTTGCCAACGTGCGCGGCTTTCGCCATTGGCCAAGGCTTTTTCATTGCTCAATTTCGTCGTGTTCGGCATCGAGATCGCAGTAGCCTGTCGGATCGGCCCAGGCCTGTTCTTTCCCCATACACAAGGCACGGTGATAGGTGCAGTGAGTATTGGCCGAAATGCGGTGATCTACCAGGGCGTGACCCTGGGGGCACGTGACTTGGACTTTACCTACGATGCAGCGCATCGTCCCGTTGTGGGCGATGATGTCATGCTGGCTGCGGGTGCCAAGGTCTTGGGCGGTATACGCATAGGTAATGGGGTAACGGTTGCCGCCAATGGTGTGTTGTTGATGTCGGTACCCGACTACTCGGTTGTGGGGGGAGTTCCCGCGAAAATCTTGAAACAGCGGGATGAAACGGTTTGATTTATCATCTGCGAGATAAAAAGGTGCTCCTCGTTGCACCGCAATTCTTTGGTTACGAGCGAGACATTCGCGATGAACTGGAGCGGCGTGGCGCCAAGGTTGATTTTCTGCTGGATAGACCTTTCACCTCGGCATTCCTCAAGGCCATTACCCGCTGGCGTCGCCAGTGGGTAATGGCTGCTGCGCAGCGCTACTACGAGGCGCATACCGACCTAGAGGCGGACTACGACTATGTGTTCGTCGTCAATGGGCAAACATTGTCGAGCGCCGTGTTGGAGCAGTGGCGACACGCTTTCCCACGAGCGCGCTTCTTCCTTTACATGTGGGACTCGTTCGGCAATCGAAAGGATGTTGTTGCCAACCTTCGTTACTTTGATCATGCTTTTACGTTTGACCGGCAGGATGCGAAGGAGCACGGTATTCACTTCCGACCGCTGTTCTTTTCCAAGGGCTTTGAGCGTTCTCAAGGGCTTGAGCAGCAATGGGACATCAGTTTCATCGGTACCGCCCACACCGATCGTTACCCGATTGTCGCTAGGGTGTCGGAAGGCTTGGCGCCATCGGTTCGTCGTTACTGGTATCTCTATTTGCAAGCACCCTGGGTGTTTTGGCTCTATAGAGTGATCAACCCAGGTTTCCGATCCGCGCCGCGATCGGCCTTCAAGTTCGACCCGTTGACCAAGGCCGATGTGCAAAAGGTTTTCTTTGCATCGGGCGCTATCCTCGATATCGAGCATCCGCAGCAGACGGGCTTGACGATGCGTACCCTGGAGACGCTGGGGGCGCGCAAGAAACTGATCACGACCAATATCAGTGTGCGTGAGTATGACTTCTTCGACAGCGCCAATATCTGCGTACTGGATCGTAACGACCCAATTGTACCTTCTGGATTTCTAGAGGCGCCCTATATCGATGTGGCCCCGGCAATCTATCAGCGTTACCGGTTGGAAGGGTGGTTGGACGAAATATTACAGAAGGAGTTGTCGTGAAGGTATTTGTCACTGGGGCCAGTGGTTTCATCGGGCGGGCCCTGTGCCAGGCGTTGGTGGCGCAGGGAGACGAGGTTATCGCGCTGGTGCGTTCGTCATGGCAGATGACGGGAGTTCAGGTCGTTAAGGGAGATCTGGAGGCGTTGCCATCCTTAGAGCAGGTATTGGTTGGGGTTGATTGTGTGGTGCACCTGGCCGGGCGCGCACATCTGCTACGAGACAATGCTGCTGACCCGCTGGTGGAGTTTCGCAATGTCAACCGTGACGCCACCGAGCGCCTAGCCAAGATTGCGCGAGCTGCCGGGGTCAAGCGTTTCGTTTTCATGAGCTCGATCGGTGTCAATGGTTCTCACACCCAGAGCCGACCGTTCGACGAAACCAGCGCGGTGAACCCTCATGCTCCGTACGCCCTTTCGAAGTTGGAGGCCGAGCAGTCACTGGCGCAAGTTCTGCATGATAGCGCCACAGACCATGTGATCATTCGCCCTCCGCTGGTTTATGCCGCTGATGCACCAGGCAATTTCGGTCGCTTGTTGAAGCTGGTCGGCAGTGGCCTGCCATTGCCTTTGGCTGGCTTGAGAAACAGCCGTAACATGGTAGCGCTCGAGAACCTGGTGGATTTTATCCTGCTGGCCTGTCGCGCGCCGGCAGCGGCTGATCAGGTCTATTTAGTTGCCGACGACCAGGCTGTCAGCACCAGCGATATCGTTCGTCTGATCGGGGAGGGTATGCAGCGCCGGGTGCTCAACCTTCCGGTGCCCGAGCCGATGTTAGGCGGGCTTTTGACTGTATTGGGCAAAGGGTCACTACGAACCCAGCTGTGCGGCTCGCTAGAGGTTGACAATCGCAAGGCCAGAAGCCTGGGTTGGACGCCACGGGTAACGGCGCAGCAGGCGTTGGTAGCTGCGGGTCGAGATTATCGACGTGATTGACACTGCCTTTATTGGTTCGAGCGGATGTTTGCAATGACTATTTGGCTCTTTACTTTGCCGCTGATCGCGGTGCTTTCTCTGCTGGTGACAGGTTTACTGCGACGTTATGCGCTCTCACACAGCCTGATCGATGTTCCCAATGCGCGCAGTTCGCACCAGCAGCCGACGCCGCGTGGTGGTGGCGTGGCCATTGTCCTTAGCTTCCTTTTGGCGGTGCCGGTCGCCATGGCGCTTGAGTTGCTCAGCGTGCCAGCGAGCGTTGCGCTTCTGGGCAGCGGCTCGCTGGTCGCAGTAATCGGTTTCATGGATGATCATGGTCATATTGCGGCGCGCTGGCGATTGCTCGGCCATTTCGTCGCGGCCATTTGGGCGTTGTATTGGCTGCAGGGCTTCGCGCCGATCCGTATCTTTGGCGTGGAGTTCAATCTGGGGTGGTTGGGGGTAATATTTGCTGCCTTTTACCTGGTCTGGATGCTCAACCTCTACAACTTCATGGATGGAATTGACGGACTGGCCAGCGTTGAGGCTTGCACGACTACATTGGCCATGTGTCTGATCTACTTGATGAATGGGCATCTGCAACTGCTATGGCCAGCATTGGCGCTCTGCCTGGCCGTGGCAGGTTTTTTGTTCTGGAACTTCCCGCCTGCCCGTATTTTCATGGGCGACGCCGGCAGCGGTTTCCTGGGTATTACACTGGGTGTACTGTCACTGCAAGCTGCATGGGTCGATCCCCAGTTATTCTGGTCATGGGTCATCCTTCTTGGTGTATTCATCGTGGATGCTACGCTGACCCTGCTCCGTCGACTGATGCGAGGGCAGAAGGTATATGAAGCACACCGCACGCATGCCTATCAGTACGCCAGTCGTCGGTTGGGGCGACACCTGCCTGTCACCCTCTCGATCTTGGTGATCAATATCGTATGGTTGATGCCGATCGCCTGGGCGGTAAGTTACCTGGCGCTGGATGGCCTGACTGGGGTGGCAATCGCGTATGCTCCGCTCGTCGTACTCGCCTGGTATTTCGGTGCGGGCGAGCCGGAAATTCAGTAAGCGGTGTTATTGACCATTCCACGGACAAGGCATGCCAGGTTATTGGCCTGCGATGCCGTTTCAAAGGATAAGAAATGATGTTTGAAGGGACGATGGGGAAGTTGAGATCCTTTCTCTTGAACTTGCCCCGAAGCAGCAAGCGCCTGATTCAGGTGGTGACAGACGTTTTCGCGGTCTGCTTGGCGCTGTGGCTTGCATTCGCTCTTCGCCTTGGGTTTTTCGAGATGGGCAACCCGATAGCCACCCACCCCTGGCTGTTCGTCGCTGCACCGGTGGTCGCCATTCCGCTATTCATCCGGTTGGGCATGTATCGAGCCGTCATGCGCTACTTTGGCAACGATGCGCTGATGGTGATCTTCAAAGCTGTCAGCCTCGCCTCACTCTTGCTGACACTGGTGCTTTACTGGTACAGCAACCACAGTGCTGTCGTGCCCCGCTCAATCATCTTCAACTACTGGTGGCTCAGTCTTGTCATGATTGGCGGGCTGCGTCTGGCCATGCGCCAGTATTTTCTCGGTGACTGGTTTGCAGCGTCCCGTCATGTGCCTTTTGCAACCCGTGATGATGGATTGCCGAAGGTTGCGGTCTACGGTGCGGGCGCAGCCGGTAATCAGTTGGTGGCAGCATTGCGTATGGGCCGGGTCATGCGCCCGATCGCCTTCATCGATGATGACGCCTCGATCACGGATCGCATCATCTCGGGCCTGCAGGTTTATCATCCACGCGACATGAAGAAGTTGATCGATGTGTGTGGTATCCAGGAGGTCTTGCTGGCCGTGCCTTCTGCGACTCGCGCTCGCCGGAGGGAAATCCTCAGTTATCTGGAGGATTTCCCGCTACATGTTCGAAGCGTTCCGGGCTTCATGGATCTGGCCAGCGGCCGGGTACAAGTGGACGATATTCAGGAGGTCGATATCGCTGACCTGCTGGGTCGTGATTCGGTACCCGCGCAGGAGGCACTGCTTGAGCGATGCATCCGGGGTAAGTCGGTACTTGTCACTGGAGCAGGCGGGTCGATCGGTTCGGAACTTTGTCGGCAGATCCTCTCCTGTGAACCGGCCACGTTGCTGCTATTCGAACACAGTGAGTACAACCTCTATTGCATTCAGGACGAGCTGGAGCGACGCATCGCCCGCGAGTCGTTGTCCGTACGTTTGCTGCCCATACTGGGATCTATCCGTAATCCAATGCTCCTGCTGGATGTGATGCAGAGTTGGCATGTTGAAACCGTCTATCATGCTGCGGCTTATAAGCACGTGCCGATGGTCGAGCACAATATTGCCGAAGGCGTGTTGAACAACGTGATGGGTACGCTAAACACGGCCGAGGCCGCGCTGCGTGCAGGCGTCGATAACTTCGTTCTGATCTCCACTGACAAGGCTGTGCGGCCCACGAACGTGATGGGGAGCACCAAGCGCTTGGCCGAGATGGTGCTACAGGCCTTGAGCAAGGAGGCTGCGCCCGTATTGTTTAAAGACAATGCCAATATTGCTCAGGTCAACAAGACTCGTTTCACCATGGTCCGATTCGGCAATGTATTGGGCTCGTCCGGCTCCGTGATTCCACTGTTCTACCGGCAGATCAAAGCGGGTGGTCCTCTGACGGTAACTCACCCGAAGATCACGCGCTACTTCATGACTATCCCTGAGGCCGCGCAACTGGTCATCCAGGCCGGATCAATGGGGATGGGGGGAGATGTCTTCGTCTTGGACATGGGGGAGCCAGTTCGAATCGTCGAGCTTGCCGAAAAAATGATTCATCTCTCCGGCTTGAGCGTCCGCTCGGAGAAGAACCCCCAGGGCGAAATCGCAATCGAGTTCACTGGGCTACGTCCAGGAGAAAAACTCTACGAAGAACTGCTGATTGGTGAGAATGTCGTAGCGACACCTCATTCAATGATCATGAGTGCTCATGAAGACTATCTGCCGTGGGATATGCTTAAAACGAAGATCACGGAATTGCTGGCAGCGATCGAGAAGGATGACTATCCGCGCATTCGCCAGCTGCTTCGGGAGACTGTCAGCGGTTATGCGCCGGACGGGGAGATCGTCGATTGGATCTATCAGCAGCGGCGAATTGATGGTTGAAGAATGATATGACCTGCTAGCCGGCTAGCAGACATGATACGGACCGCCGCGTTTGCGCGTCGACGTTCATCTATGACTTAAGGAATCTGATTTCGGATGACTATTCTTGTAACTGGCGGCGCTGGGTTCATCGGCGCCAATTTCGTTCTGGATTGGATTGCGCAAAGCGACGAGCGTGTGATCAACCTGGACAAGCTCACCTATGCTGGCAATTTGCAGACCCTGGCAAGCCTTGAGGGTGATAACCGCCACCAGTTCGTGAAGGGCGATATCGCTGATTCGGTTCTCGTCAAGCAGTTGTTGTTGGAGCATCGGCCTCGGGCGATCGTCAACTTCGCGGCTGAATCGCATGTGGACCGCTCCATCCATGGCCCCGAAGACTTCATTCAGACCAATATCGTGGGTACCTTCAGATTGTTGGAGGAAGTGCGTGCGTACTGGAAAAGCCTGGGTGATCACGAGCGGGTGCAGTTCCGCTTCCTTCACGTTTCCACTGATGAAGTTTACGGTTCGCTTGAGCCCAATGCTCCGGCATTTACCGAAGAACATCGCTACGAACCCAACAGTCCCTATTCGGCCAGCAAGGCCGCGAGTGATCACCTGGTTCGCTCCTATCATCACACCTACGGCTTGCCCGTCCTGACCACGAACTGTTCCAACAATTACGGGCCGTATCACTTCCCCGAGAAGTTGATTCCGCTGATGATCGTCAATGCCTTGGCTGGCAAAGGCTTGCCTGTCTACGGTGATGGCCAGCAGATACGTGACTGGTTGTATGTGAAAGATCACTGCAGCGCGATCCGCCGGGTACTCGAGGCGGGTACGTTGGGCGAGGTATACAACGTGGGGGGCTGGAATGAAAAGCCGAACCTGGAAATTGTCCAGCGCATCTGTGCGCTGCTTGACGAATTACAGCCACGTGCTGACGGCCTCAGCTATTCAGAGCAAATCACCTTTGTCACTGATCGCCCAGGCCACGACCGCCGATATGCCATTGATGCTCGTAAGTTGGAGCGCGAATTGGGTTGGAAACCTGAGGAAACTTTCGAAAGCGGTATTCGCAAGACAGTGCAATGGTATCTGGACAACACAGGTTGGGTCGAGAATGTTCAGTCTGGTAACTATCGTGACTGGGTTGAGAAGAATTACAGTGAGAGAAGTGAGTGAAAATCCTACTGCTAGGTAAGGATGGCCAGGTGGGCTGGGAGCTGCAGCGCAGCCTGGCTCCTTTGGGAGATGTCTTGGCATTGGGCAGGCAGGATCAGGTTCACTGTGGTGATCTGGCGGACCTTGGCGCTTTGGCGAAAACCGTCCAACAGGTCAAGCCGGACGTTATCGTGAATGCTGCGGCGTTTACTGCTGTAGATAAAGCTGAGTCAGAACCCGAACAGGCTTATTTGATCAACGCCAAAGCTGTCGAGGTTCTGGCGCGGGAAGCGGCCCGGCAAAACGCGTTGCTGGTGCATTACTCCACTGACTATGTGTTTTCCGGTGATGGCCAGCAGCCATGGCAGGAGCAGGATTCGGTAGCGCCAGTGAACATATACGGTGCGTCCAAGCTCGCTGGTGAGCAAGCGATTCAGGCTTCGGCGTGTCGGCATCTGATCCTGCGTACAAGCTGGGTATATGCCTCCCGTGGTAGCAATTTTGCCCGCACCATGCTCCGCTTGGCACGGACACGCGATAGCTTGGGCGTTATCGACGATCAGTTTGGGGCACCCACTGGTGCGGACTTGATCGCGGATGTCACGGCTCATTTAATCCGTGCGACGTCTCTCGAACCGGCACGGGATGGTCTATACCACCTGGCTGCGTCGGGAGAGACGACCTGGTGTCGATACGCGCGCTTCGTGATTGAACAAGCCGGCAAGCAGGGGCAGGTGTTAAAAGCGTCAGCTGCAACTGTGAATGCTATTGATACTTCGGCCTACCCGACGCCTGCCAAGAGGCCTGCTAATTCCAGGCTCGATACATCGAAGCTGCAAAAGGCTTTCGGCCTGACGCTACCTGATTGGCATCAGGGCGTTGCAAGGATGGTCATGGAAATCACTGAGAGCGATAAGCAATGAAACGTAAAGGTATTATTCTGGCGGGTGGCTCCGGGACGCGACTGCACCCGGCCACCTTGGCAGTTTCGAAGCAACTTCTGCCCGTCTACGATAAGCCGATGATCTATTATCCACTGACCACACTCATGTTGGCGGGTATTCGCGATATTCTCATCATCAGCACACCTCAGGACACGCCTCGTTTTGAGCAGCTATTGGGAGACGGCGGCAAGTGGGGATTGAACCTCACCTATGCGGTACAGGACTCTCCAGACGGCTTGGCGCAAGCCTTCTTGATCGGTGAGCGCTTCATTGACAACGGTCTTAGCGCGTTAGTGCTCGGTGATAACATTTTTTATGGTCATGATTTCCAGCACTTGTTGAACAGTGCCACCGGTCGTGACCAGGGTGCTAGTGTATTTGCTTATCACGTGATGGACCCAGAACGCTATGGCGTTGTAGAGTTCAATCAGCAGGGTAAAGCTATAAGCCTCGAGGAAAAGCCACAGGCGCCCAAGTCTAATTATGCAGTAACCGGTCTTTATTTTTATGATCAAGATGTAGTCGAAATTGCCAAAAGTATCAAACCGTCGGCACGAGGCGAGCTTGAGATCACCGACCTCAACCGTATCTATCTTGAACGGGGTGATCTGTCCGTGGAAATAATGGGCAGAGGTTATGCTTGGCTGGACACCGGTACGCACGACTCTTTGCTGCAAGCCAGCCAGTATATTGCGACTATCGAGCAGCGTCAGGGGTTGAAAGTCGCCTGTCCCGAAGAGGTAGCCTATCGCCAGGGTTGGATCAATGCCAGCGACCTTGAGAATCTGGCTGCTCAGTTGAGCAAAAACGGTTATGGGCAGTATCTCAAGCGGCTACTGCAAGAAAAGGTTTACTGAACGTAAAGCGCTTTGCTAGTGAGCAGCGCTTGATATGTTGAATAATCTGGTAAAGACTTTTCGCATAACTCATTCTTGCACTGTGCAGTGATTCCGCTAAGGTTCGAGGGGCAGCGATGGATGCGCTGCCCCTTAGTCTCTTAAACGGAGTGTACCTATGCGTTTTAAATTCGCTAAATTCATCTCTTTCCTTGCGGGTGCGATGCTGGCATTTTCGGCTGCTGCATCTTCCGCGAGCCCCGTTTCCGCTGAGGGTGCCAAGCCGCCCATGATAGCGAGTCCGGCTACTCTCTCCGAATCGACGGTGATCAATATAAATCACGTTGATGAGGCAACGTTGCAGGATAAG
Organism: Pseudomonas sp. LS_2; assembly: GCF_042709235.1. Classification (NCBI taxonomy): domain Bacteria; kingdom Pseudomonadati; phylum Pseudomonadota; class Gammaproteobacteria; order Pseudomonadales; family Pseudomonadaceae; genus Pseudomonas; species Pseudomonas sp. LS_2. The sequence continues at coordinate 48,773 of NZ_JAVAYC010000022.1, forward strand.
TTGACTGGTGTCGGAAAAGCGAAGGCGCAGGCCATTATAAAGTACCGTGAGCTGAATGGTCCCTTTAAAACAGTGGATGAGCTTCTTGAAGTAAAAGGCATTGGCAATGCATTGCTTGAACGTAATCGTGGCGCTTTAACCGTCGATTAGAGCGCTGAGTATAATGGCCGGCGAGGGAGGCTTTGCTCAGCCGGTCATTATATAAAAGGAACTATTTATTGTCTTTGGCCTCCTTTGCATCCATTTCGGCATTTCGTTCATGAATCTTCTTCAATTGCTCTTCTGTCAACGGCAGCTTTTTTGCTGTCTCCTTTAACATCATCAATCCGCCAATGATCGAGCCAAGGGCGACGATGAGTATAAGCCAGGCGTACCAAGGCATTGTCGTTCTCCAGTGACCGTAAGGGTAAGGAACGTTTGTTGTTTCTTTCGACAGGCAATACGGTCCGTCCGTTCAATGATAGCCTGGGGGCCCAGCAGGCAACTGTTCTGCGATCCCCAAACTGTCCCTACTTCGTTTACAATGCCCGCCGTTCAAGCCTTACCAAGAGACCGCTCCCCATGTCCGCCTGCCAGACGCCCCTGATCGTCGCCCTGGATTTCCCCACCCGCGAAGCCGCTTTGCAGCTGGCCGACCAGCTCGACCCTGCGCTGTGCCGGGTAAAAGTGGGCAAGGAGCTGTTCACCAGCAGCGCCTCGGGCATCGTCGAAACCCTCTGCGCCAAGGGCTTCGAAGTATTCCTCGATCTGAAATTCCACGACATCCCCAATACCACCGCCATGGCAGTCAAGGCCGCAGCCGAGATGGGCGTATGGATGGTCAACGTGCACTGTTCCGGCGGCCTGCGCATGATGTCGGCCTGCCGTGAAGAGCTGGCCAAGCGCAGCGGACCGCAACCGCTGCTGATCGGCGTGACCGTGCTGACCAGCATGGAGCGCGAGGACCTGGCCGGTATCGGCCTGGATGTCGACCCGCAAGAGCAGGTATTGCGCCTGGCGGCGCTGGCACAGAAGGCCGGCATGGACGGTCTGGTGTGCTCGGCCCTGGAGGCGCCGGCGCTGAAGGCGGCGCACCCGGCATTGCAACTGGTGACGCCAGGCATTCGCCCGGCAGGCAGTGCACAGGACGACCAGCGCCGCATCCTGACGCCGCGTCAGGCCCTGGACGCCGGCTCCGACTACCTGGTGATCGGGCGTCCGATCAGCCAGGCAGCAGACCCAGCCCAGGCGCTGGCAGCCGTGGTCGCCGAGATTCGCGGTTGATCCAACCTTTCGAGGGCCGCTAGGCGGCCCTCAGACCTTCAACACCAACTTGCCGAAGTTCTCCCCCTTGAACAGCTTGAGCAGTGTTTCGGGGAACGTCTCCAACCCCTCCACCACATCCTCCTTGCTCTTGACCTTGCCACTGGCCATCCACCCGGCCATTTCCTGCGCCGCCTTGCCATAGTCCTTGACGTAATCCATCACCACGAAGCCTTCCATGCGCGCGCGGGCGACCAGCAGCGCCAGGTAGTTCGCCGGCCCCTTGACCGCTTCCTTGTTGTTGTACTGGCTGATAGCACCACAGATGACGATGCGCGCCTTGAAGTTGATGCGGGTCAGCACCGCATCGAGGATGTCGCCGCCCACATTGTCGAAATACACATCCACACCCTTGGGGCACTCGCGCTTCAGGCCGGCCAGCACATCCTCGGCCTTGTAGTCGATGACCCCGTCAAAACCCAGTTCGTCCTTCAGGTAGGCACATTTCTGTGCGCCGCCCGCGATACCGACCACGCGGCAGCCTTTGATCTTGGCAATCTGCCCGACAATGCTGCCGACCGCGCCCGCAGCGCCGGAAATCACCACGGTATCGCCTTCCTTGGGCTGGCCGACCTCCAGCAAAGCGAAGTAGGCGGTCATGCCGGTCATGCCCAGGGCCGACAGGTAGCGGGGCAGGGGCACCAGGCGTGGGTCGACCTTGTAGAACCCCTTGGGCTCGCCGGTGAAGTAGTCCTGTACCCCAAGCGCACCGCTGACATGGTCACCGGGCTTGTAGTCCGGATGCTTGGAAGCAACCACCTCGCCTACGCCTAGGGCTCGCATCACCTCGCCAAGGCCCACAGGGGGGATGTACGACTTGCCTTCGTTCATCCAGCCGCGCATGGCCGGGTCCAGCGACAGGTACAGGTTGCGCACCTGGATCTGTCCTTCGGCAGGTTCGGCTGCTGGAATCTGTTCGAAAGTGAAGTCATCCCGGCTTACGGCACCGACAGGGCGCTTGGCCAGCAGGAAGCGGCGGTTGGTCTGGGTCATGGCGGTCTCTCGCTCGTTATAGGCAAAGCCCGTTGATAGTGCGTGGGGCCCCCGCCGACAAGCTTCACTGGCATGGCGAATGGCGGACGATCCACATGGGTGATCCAAGGTTGCAGGCACAATCACTGCAACCCATGGTAGTTCAACCGTGCTCCTGATGATGCTGCCCAGCCAGGCGGCGCACTGACTAGACTCAGCCTGGTCTTTCTTTCCCTATGCAGGAGCCCGTGATGAGCATGACTTTTTCCGGCCAGGTCGCCCTGGTCACCGGCGGTGCGGCCGGCATTGGCCGGGCGACCGCCCAGGCGTTCGCCGCAGAAGGCCTCAAGGTGGTGGTGGCGGATCTCGACGTGGCTGGCGGCGAGGGCACTGTGGCGCTGATCCGTGAGGCTGGCGGCGAAGCATTGTTCGTCGCCTGCGACGTGACCCGCGACAGCGATGTGCGCCAGTTGCACGAGAAGATCGTCCAGGCCTACGGCCGGCTGGACTACGCCTACAACAACGCCGGCATCGAAATCGAGAAAGGCCGCCTGGCCGAAGGCAGCGAGGCGGAGTTCGACGCCATCATGGGCGTCAACGTCAAAGGCGTGTGGCTGTGCATGAAGTACCAGTTGCCGCTGCTGCTCGCCCAAGGCGGCGGGGCGATCGTTAATACCGCCTCTGTGGCAGGCCTTGGGGCGGCGCCGAAGATGAGCATCTACGCAGCCTCCAAGCACGCAGTGATCGGCCTGACCAAGTCGGCGGCCATCGAGTATGCGAAGAAGGGCATCCGGGTCAACGCCGTGTGCCCGGCCGTGATCGACACCGACATGTTCCGCCGAGCCTACGAGGCCGACCCGCGCAAGGCCGAGTTCGCCGCCGCCATGCACCCGGTGGGGCGTATCGGCAAGGTCGAGGAGATCGCGTCGGCGGTGCTGTACCTGTGCAGCGATGGCGCAGCTTTCACCACCGGCCACAGCCTGGCCGTGGACGGTGGCGCCACGGCGATCTGACGGGCACTCGAGCGGCACGACCCGCAGTTAGCTGAAAACGACAGGTTCATAGCTATTTGACACCATTCTGACGTCAAGCTCTTGTAGGTACGCCTGCGCCATTGTCACTCTTGCCTTTCGGGAAAACCTGAAGGGCGAGGGGAATCGGCGATGAAGTCGACCAAGCACGGTGGTCTGGGCAACCTGGGCATGGCCCGCAAACTCGGCCTGGGCTTTGCCCTGGTATTGCTGTTGACCCTCGCGGTCGCGGCCATCGGTATCTTCGCGCTGCACAGTGTCGGGCAGCGCTTCGAGGGGCTGCGGCAGATGGGCCAGGTCAACACTGAACTGTTGCGCCTGCGCCAGCACGAGCAGGCGTTCGCCCTGCGCTCGGACATCAAGGAAGCCGACACACTGCGCAGCGGCCTGCAAGGCTTGGTCGAGCGCGTTCGCAGCCTGCCGGCCCTGGCGGCGACAGAAGCGGACCTCAGCGCCTATGGCAAGGCCTTCGATGCCTTCGTCGAGGTCGTGCAGTCCAAGGAACTGGCGCTGGACATGGCCAGTTGGTCGGTGTCCAGTGTCGCCAACAACCTCGATGTGTTGCAGTCGGGGCTGGCCGACGATGGCGCCTACACCCTCAAGCAGTCCCAAGGCGAGAAAGGCACCGAATTCCTTGACCAGGCTGCGCAGGTCTCGCAGGTGTCGCGGCTGATGTTGCAGGCCATGGACGAGGCGCGGGTGCGCCTGGAGAAGGGCCGCAAGGGCGATGACACGGTAGAGCAGGGCCGCATCGCGCAGACCGTCGATGCGGCGGCACTGGTCGAGCAGCTCAAGGCCTCGGTCGATGACCCGGGCTACCAGAGCGTATTGGGGGAGGTGGCCGGGCATATCGCCAGCTTCTCGGAGAAACTCAATGAGTACACTGACCTGCTCGCCAAGGAGCAGGGCATCAAGGCGCAGTTGCAGGCCAGTGCCGAGCAGGTCACCTCGCGTGTCGACCAAGCCTACGCCACGCAGGAGCAGAGCATGCAGGGCGAGCTGACCCGCAACGCCTTGGCCATTGCCATCGCCACGGCCTTGGCGCTGCTGGTGGGCATAGTGGCAGCCTGGCTCATCACCCGCGCCGTGGTCGGCCCGCTCAAGCGGGTGATCGCCAGCGCCCAGCGCATTGCCGCGGGCGACCTGGTGGTCGAAAACCAGGTGGTCGGGCGCGACGAGGTTGGCCAATTGACCTTGGCGATGCAGCAGATGGCCGCAGGGCTGTCCGGTATCGTCAGCGGCTTGCAGCATGGTATCGAGCAGTTGGCGGGCAGCGCACAGGCGCTGTCGGCGGTGACCGAGCAGACCAATCGCGAGGTAGGCAGCCAGAAAGAGGAGACCGAGCAGGTGGCTACGGCGATGCAGCAGATGACCGCCACCGTTCACGATGTGGCACGTAACGCCGAAGAGGCCGCCCAGGCCGCGCAGGATGCCGACGACAAGGTCGAGTCCGGCCAGCAGGTGGTGCGGCGCAGCATGCAGCGTATCGAGCAATTGGCGGACGCAGCGGAAACCGCCAGCGCTGGCATCGACAGCCTGAGTGCCGAGATTCATACCATTGGCGATGTGCTTGAAGTCATCAAGAGCGTTGCCGAGCAGACCAACCTGTTGGCGCTCAACGCGGCCATCGAAGCGGCCCGTGCTGGCGAGCAGGGCAGGGGCTTTGCGGTGGTGGCCGATGAAGTGCGTGCCCTGGCGCGGCGGACCCGGCAATCGACTGAGGAAATCGAGCGCCTGGTCGCCAGCCTGCGCGGCAACGCCCAGCAGTCGGTGACGCAGATTCGCGGTAGTACCGAGCTGGTGCGCCTGGCAGTGGCCGATGCGCTGCACACTGAAAGCGCCTTGGGCAGCATCGCTTCGGCGGTGTCGTTGATCCAGCAGATGAACCAGCAGATTGCCGCGGCGGCCGAGCAGCAGAGCTCGGTGGCCGAGGAGATCAGCCGCAGCGTGACGCAGATTCGTGGCAGCGCCGACCAGGCGGCGTTGGCGATGCGCGACAATGCGCGTTCCAGCGTGGAGCTTGCGCAGCTGGGGGATGAGTTGAAGGGTATGGTCGGGCACTTCCGCTTGTAGTGGTCTGTGCCGGCCCTTTCGCGGGCTTGCCGCGAAAGGGCCGGCACAGGCGAATGAAATTATCCCGTTTTACGTGGGCTCAAAATCATCAGGGTGACCACACCCGCCACGATCCCCCAGAACGCCGAACCAATCGAAAACAACGTCAACCCCGACGCGGTGACCATGAAGGTAATCAGCGCAGGCTCGCGCTCTCGCGCTTCGCCCATGGCCACGCTCAGGCCGTTCATGATCGATCCGAACAGCGCCAGGGCGGCAATCGACAGCACCAGTTCCTTGGGCAAAGCGGCGAACAGCGCTGCCAGGGTGGCGCCGAACACACCGGCAATGCCGTAGAAAATGCCGCACCAGACCGCCGCCGTGTAGCGCTTGGCCGGGTCTTCATGGGCATGTGGGCCGGTGCAGATCGCCGCGCTGATCGCCGCCAGGTTCACCCCGTGGGCGCCGAATGGCGCCAACAGCAGCGAGGCGAGGCCGGTGCTGGTGATCAGTGGCGAGGCGGGTACCTGGTAACCGTCGGCGCGCAGCACGGCGACGCCGGGCATGTTCTGCGAGGTCATGGCCACCACGAACAACGGAATGCCGATGCTGATGGTGGCGGCCAGGGAAAAGCTCGGCGTGGTCCACACCGGTTTGGCCACTTCCAGGTTGAAGCCGCTGAAATCCAGCAGCCCCAGTACTCCGGACAGCACTGTGCCGACCACCAGCGCGGCCAGCACGCAATAGCGTGGCGACAGGCGCTTGACCAGCAGGTAGCTGAAGAGCATGCCCAGCACCAGCAGCGTCCGATGCTGGGCGGCGACGAAGATCTCGCTGCCGATCTTGAACAGGATACCGGCCAACAGCGCCGAGGCCAGGGACGCTGGTATGCGGCGCACCAGTCGTTCGAAGCTGCCGGTCAGGCCGCACACCAGCACCAGCACGGCGCAGGTGATGTAGGCACCGATGGCCTCGCCATAGCTCACGCCGCCCAGGCTGGTAATCAGCAAGGCTGCGCCGGGGGTCGACCAGGCCACGGTAATCGGTGTGCGGTAGCGCAACGACAGGCCGATGCTGCACACCGCCATGCCGATCGACAGCGCCCATATCCATGAGGAAATCTGTCCGCTGGTCAGTCCCGCTGCCTGGCCGGCCTGGAACATCAGCACCAATGAGCTGGTATAGCCGGTGAGCATGGCGATGAAGCCTGCGACGACTGCCGAAGGGGAGGTGTCCGACAAAGGGCGCAGGCGCGTCGAGCTGGCGTCGGTCATGGGGTGGTTCCTTGTACGTGTAAGCAGTTATTGCAGACTACCGTCTTGGCGCGAGAGCCTTGTCATACAGCCGCCATTGCATTTAACCGTACAGTCCCCAACTATTGGCCTCGGATCTGCTACTGCGCGAGAGGGGAAGGGGCGATGTACAAGGTGTATGGAGATGTCCAGTCGGGTAATTGCTACAAGGTCAAGCTGATGCTGGCACTGTTGGACCGCCCTTGTGAGTGGCTTGCGGTGGATATCCTCAAGGGGGAGACCGAAACGCCCGAGTTCCTGGCCATGAATCCCAATGGCAAGGTGCCGGTGCTCAAGCTCGAGGACGGCACCTGCCTGTGGGAGTCCAATGCCATTCTCAACTTCCTCGCCGATGGCAGCGAGTTCCTGCCCAGCGAGCCACGCTTGCGTACCCAGGTGCTGCAATGGCAGTTCTTCGAGCAGTACAGCCATGAGCCCTACATTGCCGTGGCACGTTTCATCCAGTTCTACCTGGGGCTGCCGGACGAGCGCCTGGAGGAATACCGCAAGCTGCACAAGGGCGGCTACAAGGCGCTGAAGGTGATGGAAAAGCAGCTGAAGATGACGCCGTACCTGGTGGGCGAGCAGTATTCGATTGCCGACGTCGCGCTGTATGCCTATACCCACGTGGCGCACCAGGGAGGCTTCGACCTGGCCGATTACCCGGCGGTGCGGGCATGGCTGGAGCGAGTGGCGAGCCATCCGAAGCATGTAGCGATGGGCGGGTAGGCGGCCCCGCTCCTACAGGTTCGATGCCGGGGCCAACACCGCGACGAGTCGGTACCTCAGATCGCCGAGAAGCGCTTGTCGAGATAGGCAATGATCGCCTTGGACTCGTACATCCAGGTCACCTGGCCTGCTTCCTCGATCCGCAGGCATGGCACCTTCACCCGGCCTCCGCCCTCCAGCAGCGCCTGGCGGTGTTGCGCATCGTTCTTCGCATCGCGCAGGGCCACCGGCACGTTCAAACGGTGCAGGGTGCGGCGAGTCTTCACGCAGAACGGGCAGGCATGGAACTGGTACAGCGCCAGGCCTTGGGCCTCTTGTTCGACCTGGGCCTGGGCTGCGGCATCGCGCTTGCGCTTGGCCGGGCGGCTGATCCAGTCGCCGAACACGATGAGCTGGCCGAGGCCAACCCGCAGGGCTTTGACGATCATGGGCAACTCCTGAGCATCTCGGTACGGAAAATAAAAAGCCGACCCAGCGGGTCGGCTTCGAACTACAGGCCGATCACTTGATCAGGCTGAGGAATTCGCTGCGAGTCGCGGCGTTTTCGCGGAATTCGCCAAGCATCACCGAAGTGATCATGCTCGAATTCTGCTTTTCCACACCGCGCATCATCATGCACATGTGCTTGGCTTCGATGACCACGGCAACGCCGGCCGCACCTGTGACCTGTGCGACCGCCTCGGCGATCTGGCGGCTGAGGTTTTCCTGGATCTGCAGGCGGCGGGCATACATGTCGACGATACGTGCGACCTTGGACAGGCCCAGCACCTTGCCTTTGGGCAGGTAGGCCACGTGGGCCTTGCCGATGAATGGCAGCATGTGGTGTTCGCACATCGAATACAGCTCGATATCCCGGACCAGCACCATTTCGCTGTTGTCAGAGCTGAACAACGCACCATTGGTGACTTCTTCCAGGGTTTGCTCATAACCGCGGCAAAGGTATCGCATGGCCTTTGCGGCCCGTTTGGGCGTGTCCAGCAGGCCCTCGCGGGAAACGTCCTCGCCGATCTGGCTGAGAATCGCGGTGTAGTTCTGTTCCAGGGACATGTATCTACCTGTGGGGAAAAAACGCAAAGGCGAAGGTTACGGCTGTGACGGCGGCGCTGCAAGCACGACGTCACTCATCACGGCCTTCGAGCATGGTCCGGCGCAGCATCACGTACACCGCACCGGTGCCTCCGTGGCGGGCCTGGCAGGATGTAAAGGCGAGCACCTGGGGGTGTTGGCGCAGCCAGGTGTTCACGTGGCTCTTGATCATCGGCCGCTTGCCATCCAGGCGCGCCGCCTTGCCATGGGTAACGCGCACGCAGCGCACTTCCAGCTTGGTGGCTTCGGCGAGGAAGTCCCAGAGGGTCTCGCGCGCTTTCTCGACGGTCATGCCATGCAGGTCGAGGCTGCCTTCGAAGGCGACCTGGCCAAGCTTGAGTTTACGTGCCTGGCTTTCCTGCACGCCATCGCGGCGCCACATCAGCTCGTCCTCGGCGCCGACATCGATGACGAACTGGTCGGACATGCCGTCGATGACCAGCGACTGGTCGCTGCGTACCGTGGCTGACTGGCGCAGGCCGGCCAGTTGCTTGCGGTCGGCCTTGGGCTTGCCGACTTCAGCGCGGTCGTGCTGGATCGGCTTGACGCCACGCACTTCGTTGCGGAAGAGGGAAAAGTCATCGTCTTGCATGTGTGCCTCCACGTAGGGCGGCGTAGTTTACGCGAGTCTTTTCCTATGTGCAGTGTTGCGTCGAAAAGCTCAGTCGTGGCGCTTCATCAGGTGCGCAGACAGGTTCAGTTCACGGCTGCGGCGCAGGCGGATGCGGCTGCGCCGCCAGAAGCGTACGCCCAGCCAGAACAGTACCAGCCCGCTCAGGATGAGGCTGATCGACAGGGGGCGGTTGGCATTGAGCTCGGCGAACGCCTGGTAGTTGCCCAGCAGCCCGGCGATGCCAGCCATGGCCAGGAGGATGCCCAGGGTGGCGACCAGGGCGGACAGCCCGGCAGCCAGGCGCGCGCCCCAGTTGCCGGGTTCGCGTTGGCGCAGGCGCTTGGCGTCGAAACTGCCTTTGAGCTTCATTCCGATTTCCTCTGTGGGTATCCGGAATTCGACCTGGGCCCGGCCCTTGGGTTCCGCCCGGCTGCCGGGCGGTCCGCTGCGCTCAGATCAGGCTGGCGGTACGGGCGACGCAGGCGAAGTTGTCGGCCATCACGGCCATTTCGCACTGGTGGATCTGCGCGGCGGGAATGGTCCCGTCCTTGAACGCCAGGTCGCGGGTGGCCGAGGCGTCTTCCACCAGGGTACAGCGGTAACCATAGTCCTTGGCCCGGCGCACGGTGGTGCTGACGCTGGAATGGCTCATGAACCCGCAGACGATCAGGTCCAGGTGGCCGAGCTCCTGCAGCGTCTCGTGCAGCTTGGTGTTCTTGAAGGCATTGGGCATGCGTTTCTCGATGATGATTTCGCCCTCGCGCGGCTCCACGCCAGGAATGAATTCGCCGCGGCTGCCCTGTGGGTCGAACAGGCCACCGACGGTGCCCAGGTGGCGTACATGGATGATCGGGCGCCCGGCCTTGCGGGCGGCCTCGAGCAACCGGGCGATGTTGGCCACGGCCTCGTCCATGCCCGACAGCATCAGAGGACCGCCGAGGTACTCTTTCTGCGCGTCGATGACGATCAGGCTGGCTTGGCCCAGCTTGGCCGGCGGGTAGTCGCGGCCGCTTAGGCGGAACATCGTGGTTGGAACGGACATCAAGGGCTCCTTGGGTAGGGCTTTTCTGCGCCTATTCTCCCTCGCCTCGACGCCAATGTGAATGGTTGACAACGTAAGCGGCGTGGTTACTGGCCTCTGGCTAGCTGGACGGGATCCGGTGGAACATTTCAGCCAGCGGACTGTTAGACTTTCGTCCTGTCTGAAAAGGAGTCACCCGTGATCACATCCCGTCTGCGCACGCTGCGCGACCATATCCGCTGGGCGGTCAGCCGCTTCCATGAGCATGACCTGTTCTTCGGCCACGGTGCCGACAATGCCTGGGACGAGGCCCGTCTGTTGGTGCTGGGGGCTGTGCACCTGCCCTGGGAAATCGCCGACAGCTACCTCGATTGCCAGCTCGAGGACGACGAGCGGGTGCGCTTGCAGCACCTGCTCAAGCGGCGTATCGAGGATCGTGTGCCAACGGCCTACCTGCTGGGCGAGGCGTGGTTCTGCGGGATGTCGTTCATTGTCGACGAGCGGGTGCTGGTCCCGCGATCGCCCATCGGCGAGCTGATCGAAAAACGCTTCGAGCCGTGGCTGGCGCATGAGCCGGCGCGCATTCTCGACCTGTGCACCGGCTCGGGCTGCATCGGCATCGTCGCTGCCGAGGTATTCCCCGAGGCCGAGGTGGTGCTGGGCGACTTGTCATTCGATGCGCTCGAGGTGGCCAATCAGAACATCGAGCGTCATGGCCTGGAGGCGCGGGTCTACACCGTGCAGGGCGATGGCTTCGCCGGCCTGCCGGGGCAGCGCTTCGACCTGATCCTGTCCAACCCGCCGTATGTCGATGCCGAGGACTTCGCCGACATGCCGGCCGAGTACCACCACGAGCCGGAACTGGGCCTGGCCTGCGGCAACGATGGGCTGGACCTGGTACGGCGGATGCTCGCCGAGGCTGCCGACCACCTGACTGAAAAAGGCCTGATGATCGTCGAGGTGGGCAACAGCCAGGTGCATGTCGAGGCGCTGTACCCGGAAGTGGACTTCACCTGGCTGGAGTTCGAGCGCGGCGGGCATGGGGTGTTCATGCTCTCGGCGCAGCAGTGTCGGGACCACCAGGCGCTGTTCAAGGCCCGGGTGTCGCTGAGCTGAGCCTGCGCAGGCCTCTTGGCGGGCAAGCTCGCTCCTGCAGGTATACGCATGCCTCTGTAGGAGCGGGCTTGCCCGCGAACAACGCGCGTCGATCTAGCGGGTAGCAATCCAGATCAGCAACCCCGCCTGGAATACCGCAAAGGCCACCAGGCAAGTGATGGTGAAGCGCAGGCCACTGTCTTCACGGCGGTACTTGGCGACCCGCTCGTCACGTTCGCGCAGCTGCGCGTCCTTCTCCTGCAGCTTCTGCTCGGCCTGTTGCAGCATCGAGGCCGCCTCGATCATGTCGACGCGCTGCACCTTCTCGCTGTTCCAGCCGCCCTTGAGCTGGCCGACCGGCACCTCGACGGTACGCGCCTTGAGCATCTGCCCGTCGGCATACTCCAGCTCCAGCCCGGCGCTGCGCAGCAGGTGGTCGCGGCGCAGGCGCGAGTCTTCGTTGAGGGCGTCCTTGCTTGGCAAGGCCACGCCTTCGATACGGTAGTGCGACCATTTGCGCTGCAGCCACTGGGTGGCCTGGGCCAGCATGTAGCGGCCCAGGCCGCGGTTCAGCGGTTCGAGTTGCAGGCCGGCTTCATCGCCGATGCGTACCACGTGCTGTGCATGGTCGACGCGGATATCCAGCTGGTTCTGCTCCTTGCGCACTTTTTGGCCGGGCAGGCGAATTTCCATGCGCAGCAGGCTGTTGGCCTTGTCGTGGCGCTCGGCGTAGCCGAACTGCACGAAACGCAAGGGCCGGGCGCCGCTGTTGCGGTCGGTTGGCAGGGGCGCCAGGCGCAGCAGTTGGAAATGTTCTGCGGCAAGGTCGGCCCAGGGCTGTGGAGCGCTTTCTGTCGGTTGTTCCTCGGTCGCCTCGGCGGCAGGTGCATCGGTCATCAGGGCTGTCCTCAAGTGCAGGGGGCGGTGACAGTGTCGCCGTCTCATGCCTGCATTATCGGCAGCCCGCGCCCAGACCTGAGCGCAACCTCAGGCCGAGGGCAGTTGGTGAATGAATTCGACCACCCGCTGGCCCAGCTCGCGGGCCAGCGGCAGCTCCGGGTTGAGGTAGCTGTCCCGTTGCAGGTGCATGGCGCGAGGGCTGATGCGCAGCATGTGGTTCATGCCATCGATCAGCGCCAGTTGCGCATCCGGCTTGGCTGCCTTGAGGCGCTCGGCGTCGCTGACCTCGACCTGCACATCGTTGCGCCCCTGGACGATCAGTGCCGGAACCTTGATGCGTGCGAACGCCGCCGCCGGGTCCTGGCGGAACAACGAGATCAGGTAGGGCTGCACAGTGGGGCGGAACACTTCGCGCAGAGGCGTCGGCACATCCAGGCTCGACTGGCCGGCTTGCAAGCGGTCGAGCAGGGCATTGCCGCGCGCCAGTTGCGCCGGTTGCAGGCGTTGGGCCAGTTGCTCGCGCAGCACATCGGCCACCGGTCGACCACTGCCGGCCAGGGAGATCACTGCGCTGGCGCCAGCCTCCTCGGCGGCGAGGCTGGCGATCAAGGCGCCTTCGCTGTGTCCGATCAGGATCAATCGACCGAAACGCGGGTCGGCTTCGAGCTGGCGCGCCCAAGCGATGGTATCGGCGACGTAGCCCTCCACGCTCAGGTCGCGCTCGTCGGGGGCCGCTGGCAGGCTGGCGGCCACGCCGCGCTTGTCGAAGCGCACGCTGGCGATGCCTTCGTCCGCCAACAGCCAGGCCAGGCGCTTGAGGTTGTCGATGCGCCCGGATGCCGGGTTGTTGCCATCGCGGTCGGTAGGGCCGGAGCCTGAAAGGATCAGGGCCACTGGCGGTGGGGTCGCTTGCTGCGGCAGCAGCAGGGTGCCGTGCAGCACGCCGTGACCGGTGTCCAGCTCGATAGGGCGTTGCAGGACGCTGGGGGCGGCCTGGGCGAAGGTGGCGCAGAACAGCAGTAACAAGGCGGCGAGGCGGGGCATGGTTGGGGGTACTGCGTGACGAGGTGAAGTTTGGACCTGTGCCGAGGGCGAAGGTTCGTGGCGGCACTGGCGAAGGCGTCACGCGAATTTCTTCTGCTTTTTTTCTCAAACCCCCGGCTTTCCGTATACTGGCGCCCTCGTTCATTTTCAGGCTGATTCGCGGAGCGTCCATGTCCGGTAATACCTACGGCAAGCTGTTCACTGTCACCACCGCAGGCGAAAGCCATGGCCCGGCGTTGGTCGCCATTGTCGATGGTTGCCCGCCGGGCCTTGAAATCTCCCTGGCCGACTTGCAACGCGACCTCGACCGGCGCAAGCCCGGCACCAGCCGGCACACCACCCAGCGCCAGGAAGCGGACGAGGTTGAAATCCTCTCCGGGGTGTTCGAAGGCCGTACCACTGGCTGCTCGATCGGCCTGCTGATCCGCAATACCGACCAGAAGTCCAAGGACTACTCGACCATCAAGGACCTGTTCCGTCCGGCCCACGCCGACTACACCTACCACCACAAGTACGGCCTGCGCGACTACCGCGGCGGTGGCCGTAGCTCGGCGCGGGAAACCGCCATGCGTGTGGCGGCCGGTGCCATCGCCAAGAAATACCTGGCCACCCAGGGCATTGTCGTGCGTGGCTACATGAGCCAGTTGGGCCCGATCGAGATCCCGTTCAAGACCTGGGACAGCGTCGAGCAGAACGCCTTCTTCAGCCCCGCCCCTGACAAGGTGCCGGAGCTTGAGGCCTACATGGACCAGCTGCGCCGCGACCAGGACTCGGTCGGGGCGAAGATCACCGTGGTTGCCGAGGGCGTGATGCCGGGCCTGGGCGAGCCAATCTTCGACCGTCTCGACGCCGAGCTTGCCCACGCCCTGATGAGCATCAACGCGGTCAAGGGCGTGGAGATCGGTGCCGGTTTCGCCAGCGTTGCCCAGCGTGGCAGCGAGCACCGCGATGAGCTGACCCCTGAAGGTTTCCTCAGCAACAATGCCGGCGGCATCCTCGGCGGTATTTCCTCGGGCCAGCCGATCGTCGCACACCTGGCCCTCAAGCCGACCTCGAGCATCACCGTGCCGGGCCGCTCCATCGATGTCGATGGCAACCCGGTGGAAGTGATCACCAAGGGCCGCCACGACCCTTGCGTGGGCATCCGCGCCACGCCGATCGCCGAGGCGATGATGGCCATCGTGCTGATGGACCACCTGCTGCGTCACCGGGGGCAGAACGCGGGTGTGCACGTCAACACCCCGGTGCTGGGCCAGATCTGATCTGCCTGCGCCCCTCTTCGCGGGCCAGCCCGCTCTTGAGAGGCCTGCGCTGCCCTTGAGAGCGGTGCGGAACCTGAGGAGCGGGCTTGTTCGCGACGAGGCCGACGCAGGCCCTGCACAAGGCCAACCCATGCCGCCCATCCCTTATTGGCGTCTGTCCAGCTTCTACCTCTGCTACTTCGCCCTGCTCGGCGCCACCGCGCCGTTCCTGGCGCTGTACTTCGACCACCTGGGGTTCTCGCCAGCGCGTATCGGCGAGCTGGTGGCCATTCCCATGCTGATGCGTTGCATTGCCCCCAACCTCTGGGGCTGGCTGGGCGACCGTACCGGCCAGCGCCTGTTGATCGTGCGCTTGGGCGCGCTATGCACGCTGATGACCTTCTCGCTGATCTTCCTCGCCAAAAGCTATGCCTGGCTGGCGCTGGTCATGGCCCTGCATGCGTTCTTCTGGCATGCCGTGCTGCCGCAGTTCGAAGTGATCACCCTGGCGCACCTGCACGGGCAGACCGCGCGCTACAGCCAGGTACGCCTGTGGGGTTCGATCGGTTTTATCCTGGCCGTGGTCGGCCTGGGGCGGTTGTTCGAATGGCTGAGCCTGGATATCTATCCCGTGGCGATGGTGACGATCATGTTCGGCATCTTCGCCGCAAGCCTCTGGGTGCCCAACGCCCAGCCGGTGGAAAGCACCGAACGGCGCGGCGCCGAGGGCTTCATGCGCCAGCTCGCGGCACCTGGCGTGCTGGCCTTCTATGCCTGCGTGGCGTTGATGCAGCTCAGCCATGGGCCTTACTACACCTTCCTCACCCTGCATCTGGAGCACCTGGGCTACAGCCGCAGCGCCATCGGCCTGCTGTGGGCCCTGGGCGTGGTCGCCGAGGTGCTGCTGTTCATGCTGATGAGCCGAGTGTTCGCACGTTTCTCGGTGCGTCGCGTGCTCATGGCCAGTTTCCTGCTGGCGTCGCTGCGCTGGCTGCTGCTGGGCAACCTGGCAGAGAGTCCAGCGGTGCTGGTATTCGCCCAAGTGCTGCATGCAGCTACCTTCGGCTGCTTCCACGCCGCGTCCATCGCCTTCGTTCAGGCCAGTTTCGGCGCGCGCCAGCAAGGCCAGGGCCAAGCCCTGTACGCCGCGCTGTCAGGCACCGGCGGCGCGCTGGGCGCGTTGTACTCAGGCTACAGTTGGAAGTTGCTGGGCCCGGGCTTCACCTTTGGTATGGCGAGCCTCGCAGCATTGGCCGCAGCCGTTATCATTGCCGTTCGTTTGCAAGAGACCAGGAACAGCCCCTGATGAGCATCCTCAGTGTTTTCCATAGCGCCAGCCCGCAGCAGCCGAGCAAGGTGCTGACCCATCATGAAGACATCGCCGCGACCCTGGCCGAACAAGGCGTGCGCCTGGAACACCAGCCCCACGACCTGCGCATCCGCCCCGCAAGCGGGGAGCAAGCCGTGCTTGGCGAGGCCCGCCAGTGGCTCGATGCGTTGATGACCGAGCATGGCAGCCGGGCCTATCGCCTGCTCGACCACGATGGCGCCACGTGGGTCGAGGCCGGTCTGCGCGATGAACAAATATACGAGGCCGATGAAGTGTTCGCGGTCATCACCGGGCGCGCCCAAGTCAGCCTGCGCCTGGGCGGGCAGGTATTTTCGGTGCTGTGCGAGAAGGGCGACGTGCTGTTGGTTCCCGCTGGCACCCGGCGTTGGGTCGACCTTGGCGAAACGCCGTTCTGCCTGGCCGTGCGCCTGTTCGCCAGCGAACAGGGGGCCGAGGGACGTGCCACCGGTGACCAGAGTGCGCGGGAATTCCTGGGGATAGAAGCGTTCTGATGCGCTGAAATAGATCGCGGGGCAATCCTCTTCTCACAAAATCCATTCATGAGTGGAGGATTGCCCCGCGAATTGGGGTGCCGCGATCAGCGATAGGTCGGCAGCGCGAAACGTTGCTGGCTTTGCAGCATCGAAATCACCGGCAGCTCACTGGCCTGTTCGGCAAGGTCGCGGCGAATGGCGCTGATGGCCCAGGACAGCTGTTCGGCGCTGTGCAGTTGCGCATAGGACAGCACGCGGCGGGTCACGGTGCCATCGGCAGCACGCAGGGTAAGCTGGATACCGCCATCGGGACGCGGCTTGGTTTCGACCTGGTACGCGCTGAAAATCGAAACGAATTTTTCCTGGATAAGGTCCATATCAACTCCTGGCTGTTGCGTTGGCAGACATGAGTTGAATGTTGCAGTGACCGTGCCAGCGAGTGATCTCTGTAAAATTGCTTGTAAATCAATAAGTTAATTTAATTTCCCGAAGCGTCTTTCGTGCGATTTGCAAGGTCGTGCATTTTGCACAGTGCATTTTGCAATGCCATAGACGCTCTCTACATGGCTCATAGAATCTGAACCTTTGACCCCAGGGTGTGGCCCGACAAGAATTGGGCCCTAACACTGCCAGGAGGTTCAAGATGTCCGACCAACAGCCCAGCACCATGACCGAAGAAGAAAACGCCGCCTTTGTCGACGAAGTGTTCGAGCGTGCCCGCCGCGGCGATGCCGCCATGCTCGAGCGCCTGGTGCTGGCCGGCCTACCGGTCGACCTGCGTAACCACAAGGGGGACACCTTGCTGATGCTCGCCAGCTACCACGGCCACCACGATGCGGTGCGGGTTTTGCTGGCCCAAGGCGCCGACCCGCTGATTGCCAACGACAATGGCCAGTTGCCCATCGCCGGCGCAGCGTTCAAAGGCGACCTGGCGATGATTCGCTTGTTGCTCGAACATGGCGTTCCGGTAGATGCCGCCGCCGCAGATGGGCGCACCGCACTGATGCTGGCGGCGATGTTCAACCGTGGCGAGATTCTCGACTACCTGCTGGCCCAGGGCGCCGACCCCAGTCGCCAGGACGTTCGCGGCGCTACGGCGCTGGTCGCGGCCCGCACCATGGGCGCCAACGAGGCAGCTGCCCGCCTGGAGGCGCTGGCCGGTTAACGGTCGGGGGGTGTTTGCGGCTATCCTTGGCGCCTTTTCAGCCATTGCAGGCCCCCCCATGAAAGACGCGTTGCTCGAATTCATCAGCCTTATCGGCGCCGGCTGCATGCGCGAGCAAGATATCGAGCGCATCGCCGACGAGGCCGCCCAGGCCTACGCCGACCCGGCCGCCTTCCTGGCCGCCAACCCCGACATCAACTACGACGACAGCTTCCCGATCCCGCTGGGTGAGTGGGTGGTGCTCGGCAGCCTGCCGGACACTGTGCTGTTCCAGGCCGACAGCTACCCGGCGCTGTTCCAGTGCATCAGCGACTCGTTCGACCAGAGCGTGGCATTCAACCTCAAGCCCAAACAGCTGGCCCGCACCGAGCCTTTGACGGCGTTGAACCGCATCCAGGTGCAGATGGGGGCTTTGAACAAGGAGGGCGGAGGCTACGTGCTGCTGAACTTCAGCCAGTTGCTCGACGACGAGCTGCAGATGGTGATGGTCGGCCAGCATGACCTGGCGCGGGTGATGGAGTTGGGGGCTGTGCTCGGAATCAAGGTGGAGCCAGCGCTGGAGGCGTTGAAGGTAGCTGTGCACGTCTGATGCGCGTGCACCTTAGCCTGTAGCAGCGGGCCTGCCCGCGAACCAGGCTCCGCGGTACATGGCAACGGCTTCGCCGGTATTCGCGGGCAAGCCCGCTCCTACAGGGTTCTGTGCCGCTTTCAACCCAACGCAGTGTCCAGGAACATCATCACCCCGAACCCACCCATCAACCCCAGGGTCGCCGCAGTCTGGTGCCCGTTGCGGTGGGTTTCCGGAATGACCTCGTGGGACACCACGAAGATCATCGCGCCCGCCGCCAAGCCCATGCTCACCGGGTAGGCGAGGGCAAAGCCGGTGGAAATGCCCAGGCCGATCGCCGCGCCCAGCGGTTCCATCAGGCCAGAGCCGATGGCCACCAGGGCCGCCTTGATATTCGACAGGCCCGTGGCGCGCAAGGCCAGGGCCACGGCCAGCCCCTCGGGAATGTCCTGGATGGCGATGGCGGTGGTCAATGGCAGGCCGATGCTCAGGTCGCCGTTGGTAAAGCTCACGCCAATGGCCATGCCTTCGGGCAGGTTGTGCAAGGTGATCGCCAGCACGAACAGCCACACCCGGCCAATGCGCGCCGCCTCCGGGCCACAGGGGCCGGTGCTTTCATGTTCGTGCGGAGTAAAGCGGTCCAGGCCGAGCATCAGCAGCACGCCCAGGCCCATGCCGAGCACCACGGTGAACGCGGCTGCCGGGCCATTGCCGGTGACTTCGCGGGCGGCGTCCAGCCCGGGCAGTATCAGCGAGAAAGAACTGGCCGCCAGCATCATCCCGGCGGCAAAGCCGAGCATGACGTCCTGGCTGCGTGCGCTGACGTCGCGCAGAACCACCGCCAGCACCGCGCCCAACGCCGTGGCGGCGAAGCCGGAGAGCCCGCCGAGCATGGCCAGGTGCAGGTTTTGCGAATGCTCGCCATTGAGTGCGTTCCACAGGCTCGCCAGCAGCAGGAACACCACGACCAGCAGGCTGATGCCCAGGCCTGCGCTGAGCCACGGGGCGTCGAGGGCTTGCTGGCGCCAGGCGCTGAGCATCGACGGTTGGGCACTGTGTTCGGAGTGGGCGGGGGGCATGGCAACCTCGTAGGCGATAGATGGACGCAGTCTACTCAGTGACACGCAGGAGCAGCCAAGGATTCCCTTCTATCGAGACGATAGCCGGCTATGCTGGCCAGCATCATCCACAACTGGAGCACTGCCATGGGGGCCACGTTCAACAGCCTGGTCGGGCTGATCATTCTCGCCCTGGACATCTGGGCGATTCTCAATGTGCTCAAAAGCGGCAGCGAGGTGGGCATCAAGGTGCTATGGGTGCTGTTGATCCTGTTGCTGCCGGTGCTGGGGCTGATTATCTGGGCCGTTGCCGGGCCCAGAGGCAACGTGCGTATTGGCTGACCCGGAGTAGCCGGGGCAGGTAACAAAATTTTCACAGTGGATTCACCAGAATCCGCGCCGCGCGCATGTCGTGCAGGCCGTCTTCGGTCTTTCCAGGTCGCAAGGCGGCAACCGCTTTTGCGTTACACAGAAATCTAGGATCCCCATTCATGGCTAACACGGATGCCTTGAAGCAACGGGCCGTGCCGGCACCGTTCGCACCGACCCTCACCTCGCACCTGACCTACACGCTGCTGTGTGGCCTGGTGATCATGTTCATGCTCAGCCTGGTGCGCCTGGCGCTGCTGGCGTACAACAGCGACATGGTTGGCGACACTCCCTACAGCACCGTCGCCGAAGGCCTGTTCAATGGCCTGCGCTTCGACCTGCGCGTGGTGGTGTACATCAGCATTCCGCTGTTGCTGGCGGTGCTCAGCCCTTGGGCCATGGCCCGGCGCGGCTTCTTCCGGTTGTGGCTGACCCTGGCGGCGAGCACCGTCATGTTCCTTGGCCTGATGGAGATGGACTTCTACCGCGAGTTCCATCAGCGCCTGAACGGCCTGGTGTTCCAGTACATCAAGGAAGACCCGAAGACCGTCATGAGCATGCTCTGGTACGGCTTCCCGGTGGTGCGCTACCTGCTGGCCTGGCTGTTCGGCACCTGGCTGCTGAGCCTGCTGTTCAAGGGCATCGACCGCTTGACCCGAGGCGACGCCGGCCCCGGCAAGCTCACCGGCCTGCACCGTGTGATGCCGTGGCACAAGCGCCTGGCGGTGTTCATGGTGGTGCTGCTGGTGGCGGTGATCGCCGCTCGCGGCACCCTGCGCCAAGGCCCGCCGATGCGCTGGGGCGATGCCTTCACCACCGACTCGCACTTCGTCAATCAGTTGGGCCTGAACGGCACCCTGACGCTGATCGATGCAGCCCACAGCCGCTTCGGCGAGGACCGCGCCCGGGTCTGGAAGCCGGTGCTGGAGACCGAAGTGGCCCAGCAAACCGTGCGTGACATGCTGCTGACCCCCTACGACCAGCTGGTCGAAGCCGACCAGGCGGCCATCCGCCGCGAGTTCACCCCGCCGGCCGAGCGCACCCTGCCGGTCAAGAACGTGGTGGTGATACTCATGGAGAGTTTCGCCGGCCACTCGGTGGGGGCCTTGGGCAGCCCTGCGGGCATCACGCCGTATTTTGACAAGCTGGCCAAGGAAGGGCTGCTGTTCGACCGTTTCTTCTCCAACGGCACCCACACCCACCAGGGCATGTTCGCCACCATGGCCTGCTTCCCCAACCTGCCGGGCTTCGAATACCTGATGCAGACCCCGGAAGGCGGCCACAAGCTGTCGGGCCTGCCGGCGCTGCTCAGCGCCCGGGACTACGACGATTTGTACGTCTACAACGGCGATTTTGCCTGGGACAACCAGTCCGGTTTCTTCGGCAACCAGGGCATGACCACCTTCATTGGCCGCAACGACTTCGTCAACCCGGTGTTCTCAGACCCGACCTGGGGCGTGTCCGACCAGGACATGTTCGACCGCGGCAACGAGGAACTGGCCAAGCACGATGGCAGGAAGCCGATCTACGCATTGCTGCAAACCCTGTCCAACCACACGCCGTACGCGCTGCCGAAGGACTTGCCGGTGGAGCCTGTGACCGGTCACGGTCGCCTCGACGAGCACCTGACCGCCATGCGCTATTCCGACTGGGCGCTGGGCCAGTTCTTCGAGAAGGCGCGCAAGGAGCCGTACTTCAAGGAGACCCTGTTCGTCATCGTCGGCGACCATGGCTTTGGCAACCACCAGCAGGTCACCGAGCTGGACCTGGGCCGCTTCAACGTGCCGCTGCTGCTGATCGCGCCGGGTATCCAGGAGAAATTCGGCGCCCTCAGCCACACCGTCGGCACCCAGGTCGACATCGTGCCGACCATCATGGGCCGCCTCGGTGGTCAGGTGCGCCACCAGTGCTGGGGTCGCGACCTGCTCAACCTGCCGCAAGGCGACCAGGGCGTCGGCATGATCAAGCCGTCGGGCAGCGAGCAGATCGTCGGCCTGGTGCAGGGCGATCGCATTCTCATCGAGTCCAAGGACATGGAGCCCAAGCTGTACCGCTACCAACTGGGCCGTGAGTTCAAGGCCGAAGTGATCCAAAGCCCCGACCAGCCTGAAATGCTCAGGAAACTCGAGGCCTATATCCAGACCGCCACCAAGAGCCTGCTGGACAACACCGCCGGGGTGATTCACGGCACGCCGCAGTAGCGCTTCTGGAAGACAAACAGCCCGCCCTACCGGCGGGCTGTTTTCATCTGGCGCCGGGCAATTTCGCTGAACAACATCCTGGCTTGGTGGTCAAGTCAGTACGGATGTCACTCACCGTTGTTCGTAAGCGAGGGTTGATCGATGAAAGAGTGGGAAGTCATCTTTGCCGACCAGAAAGGCGAACCTACCTTGCTGCGGCTCACCAGCGAGCATTGCCCCAGCGAGGAGGACGCGGCGCGAGCCATCCGCTCGCACCTTTTCCCGGTGATGGACGAGCTTGACCTGAACGACTTCCAAGGCCGCACCCATGCGCCCACGGCACGCTGGCTCAAGGAGCAGAGCGGCGTGACCATCAGCGAAATCCGCGAAGCCTCTTGAGGACTGGCGCTTCTTGAAGACCAAGGCTTCGTGAAGACTAAAGCTTCGTGAAGCCTAAAGCTTCGTGAAGACTATTGTGGCGTGGTGCCCTGCCAGGCACTACGCTGGGAAAAGACGCTGGCCACTTCTGCGGGCCGCGTCGTTTCATCCGCGTCTTGCATCCGCTCGAACTGCCAGGTACTCCCCTCGGGAGCCCCTGCAGGTGCTGTAGTTAGTGCACTGAAAGTCTATCCATCACTTGAGGAGGACGTTTCATGAGCAGCCACAACGACGACATCAGCAGCAGTGTGCTTCGCCAGATGAAAGCTGGCGGTTTCGACTTCACCCGTATCCATCCCATCGAGTTCTATGCCGTGTTCCCCGATGAAGCCGGCGCCCGCAGGGCGGCCGGGCAGTTCCGTGGCGAATCGATCAATGCCCAGGTGCATGAGCGCGACGATGGCGCCTGGCACCTGGAGCTGAGCAAGGTGATGTACGCCACCTACCGCGGCATTGGCGCCTTCGAGGAAGCCTTCGAGAAAGTGATTTCGCCGCTCGGTGGCGAGGTGGAAGGGTGGGGTGTTCGCCAGGAGCGGTTGATCGCCTGAGGGCGTTTGCCTGGCTTCGCGTGGTACCTGCAAGCATCTGCGCTGGCCTCTTCGCGGGTAAACCCGCTCCCACAGGTTTAGCGCTGCCCTCGCAAGCGGCGCGATACCTGTGGGAGCGGGTTTACCCGCGAAAAGGCCGCGCCATGCTCAAGGAAGCGGTGTGGAGCTCTTGCGCCCGGCCATGTGCTTCAGGTACGCCAGCACAGCATCGAGCTCCTGTTCGCCCAATACGCTTTCCGGGAACCCCGGCATGCGCGCCTGCGGCCACTGCCGCAGGCTTTGTGGGTCGCGGATAAAGCTGCGCAGGAAGGCCGGCTGGAAATACTCGGTGGGGCTGTGCGGCAGGTTCAGGTCGGGGCCGAACTGCGCGTCGCCCGCGCCGTTCAGGCGGTGGCACGCCAAGCAGTTCTGCTGGAATAGCGCGAACCCCTGGCGCACCGGGTCGTTGGCTGGCAGCTCAGGGGCCGGCAGCAGGGCCGGGAAGCGTGTTTCCACGGGGGCCATGCGGCGAATAGTGGCAATCTGGAAAGGCCATTGCTCGGGGCGGATATCGCTGGCCTCAGGCCGGGTCCACACCAGGTAGAACGGTCCGGCGCTGGGTTTGCCCTTGGCCAGGGGCGGCCACGGCTGGCCTGGGTCTTCCACGGCCAACCAGGCTTGCGCCGGGCCGTTCTGCAGCAAGGGCCCGGCGGGCATCTCGGCGGCGAAACCATCGAGCGCCACGGCTTGCAGGTGGTCGTCAGGGTGCACGCCTTCGAGCAGCGCGGCCATGGGCACCGCGCGATAGCGCATGGGGCCTTTGTAGGCCACGTCCTGGCTGATTGAGATTTCGCGGGCCTGCGGGTGCTCCAGCAGCTGCGCGGTCTGCCAGCGCCGTGGGTGTTCTCCAAGCTCCAGGTTCAACTGTGCCGCGTGGAGCGGCATGGCGAGCAACAGCAACAGCACGGACAGGCAATGGCGCATGAGCGACCTCCAACCATCAGGGTCGGCAGATTACCTGTGTGCAGCCTGCAAGTGCCACCGCCGCTTCAACCGAACAGTCGGGTCAGGTTCGGGAGAATCAGCAGCAAGGTGGTGGCGAACAATATGAGTCCCGCTTGGCGTAGTTTCGATGGTCTGAACATGACGGATCGCCTTCTTGTTGTTATTCCTGACGAGCCCTTGGCTTCCCTGTCGCGCTTCGGGTCGATCACCGTGGCGCCGGAATGCGCCGTTTCCACAACCTCTGGTGTCTGGATATACCTCCAAAGGTAGGGCGAACATTCGCTCTGTTTGAGAACCCTTTGTTCTAACCGAGTTCAAGATGGTCTCTTGAGGTTATGAGGCCATTGGCCAGTTCGCTGGCATGCTCTGGCTAGACCCTTGCGTGGCTGCCACGACTAATTGCTTGGCTGCCTACCGTTCGTCAGTGCGGCATACTTGCTTGTACGTGTCTTTCGCGTCAGTCTCTACAGCAGTTTCCCACCCATGTCGTTCAGGACTATCCCTATGTCGTTACGCATCTGCATCCTTGAAACCGATGTCCTGCGACCGGAGCTGGTCGCGCAGTACCAGGGCTACGGAAGGATGTTCGAGCAATTGTTCTCGCGCCAACCGATCGACGCCGAGTTTTGCGTGTACAACGTGATGAATGGCGACTACCCGGACGACGAGGAACGTTTCGACGCCTACCTGGTGACCGGCAGCAAGGCCGATTCGTTCGGCAGCGACCCGTGGATCCAGACACTCAAGGTCTACCTCCTCAAGCTCTACGAGCGTGGCGAGAAGCTGCTGGGTGTGTGTTTCGGCCACCAGTTGCTGGCGCTGGTGCTCGGCGGCAAGGCCGAGCGTGCCGACAAGGGGTGGGGCCTGGGCATCCACCGCTACAGCCTGGCGGCCCACGCGCCATGGATGGACCCAGAAGTGACCGAGCTGACCATGCTTATCAGCCACCAGGACCAAGTGACTGCGCTGCCAGAAGGCGCCACTCTGATCGCCTCCAGCGACTTCTGCCCGAATGCGGCGTATCACGTGCGTGACCAGGTGCTGTGCTTCCAGGGGCACCCGGAATTCGTGCACGACTACTCCCGTGCGCTGCTCGATGCGCGCCGCGACCGGTTGGGGGATGAGGTGTACGAGAAGGCTGTTGCCAGCCTGACGGTGCAGCATCAGGGCGATTTGGTCGGTGAGTGGATGATGCGCTTCGTTGGGCATTCGAAGGATGCCAAGCAGCGCGCCTGACGGTGGGATCGTGTGGCCTTCTCGCGTTCTATAGGGTCAGCACTGTACCTGTAGAAGTAGGCTTGCCCGCGAAGAAGGCCACACGGTTTCAGCGCCTCACAACCACCCCGAACGCTTGAAGCTGGCAAACAACCCGCCGCACCCCGCCGCGATCACCCCCAGCACGACGAAGTAGCCGTAGTGCCAGCTCAGTTCCGGCATGTTCTGGAAGTTCATCCCATAGATCCCGGCAATGGCCGTGGGAAACGCCAGGATCGCCGCCCAGGCCGCGAACTTGCGTTGCACGATGCTCTGGCGTGACGACTCCAGCAGCATGCCGATCTCGATGGTCTGGCTGGCGATGTCGCGAATGCCCACCAAGTCTTCCATCTGCCGCGTGACGTGAATCTGCACGTCACGGAAATACGGGCGCATGTTCTTGTCGATGAACGGAAAGTTCAGGCGTTGCAGTTCTTCGCCGATTTCCACCATCGGCGCCACGTAGCGGCGCAGGCGCAGGATATCCCGGCGCAGGCTGTGCAGGCGGCGGATGTCCTCTTCCTTGAGTGAGCCTGCGAGCACACTCTGCTCCAGCTCCTCGATCTCGCCATGGATCGCCTCGCTCACCGGTTGGTAGTTCTCGGTGACGAAGTCGAGCAGGGCGTAGAGCACGAAGTCCTCGCCGTGTTCGAGCAGCAGCGGCCGGGCTTCGCAGCGCTGGCGCACCAGCGCATAGGATTTGGAGTGGCCGTTGCGGCAGGTGATGATGTAGCCGTTGCCGGCGAAAATGTGGGTTTCGATGAATTCCAGCCGGCCTTCATGGCGCACCGGCGAATAGGTGACGATGAACAGCGCGTCGCCAAAGGTTTCCAGTTTAGGCCGGCTGTGTTTTTCCAGGGCATCCTCGATGGCCAGTTCGTGCAGGCCGAACTGGCGCTGCAGGTTCGCCAGCTCCTGGGCGTTGGGCTCCTCGAGGCCTATCCATACGAAGTGCCCGGGCTTTTGCGCCCATTCGCTGCCTTCGTCGAGGCTGATGTTGGTAACCTTCCTGCCGGCGCTGTACACCGCCGCTGCGACGACTCGACCCATGGTTGCCTGCTTGTTCGGTTGGACATGGCAGACAGCTTGGGCCGAGAGCGTCAGGAGAGCAAGGCGCAGCTATTGGCCGGCGCGGGGCAGTTCGCTGTCCATGCGGTCGATGCACTGCTGCATCTGGGAGCGGCACTGCTCGATCAACGCGGGCAGGTCTTGCTGGCTGAGGCCTGCGGTGGGAATTGGCGGCAGCGAACGGATGATTACCGTGCGCCGACGCCAGCTGTTCAGGCCCAGGCGCGTGGCATAGCGGCTGACGCATACTGGCACGATTGGCACGCCGGCCTCCACGGCCATGTGGAAGGCGCCTTTCTTGAACGCCAGCAGCTGCTCGCCGGGGTTGCGCGTGCCTTCCGGGAAGATCCAGATCGAGGTGTCGTTGCGCAGGGTGCGGGTGGTGGCCTGCATGGCCTTGCGCGCCTGGTAGGCGTTCTTGCGGTCTACCAGCACATTGCCGCCGAGCCAGAACAACTGGCCGAACAGAGGGATCCAACCCAGGCTCTTCTTGCCAATGGCCACCGTGCGTTGTGGCACCACGCGGCCAAGTACGAACAGGTCGAAGTTGGATTGGTGGTTGGCGATGATCACGCAGCCGGGCGGCTGGTCGCGCAACGGGCCGACTTCTGCCTTGACGTTCAGGCGTAACAGCCAGGTGGCCGGCACGCTGTACAGGCGGGCAAACAGGCGGCTGTTGTCAGGGTTGAAGGGCCGGCAAAGGCCGATGACCAGGCCAACGGCGCCGACCAGCAGGAAGTGCAGCGCCAGGAGGCACATGCGAAACAGATAGAGCATGATAAGGCTCACACCAGACAGTCGTCGCGCAGTGTACGGCTGTGCACTGAATGGAGCAAACGCTGGTGTGGCCTGTGCTGCGGGCCTTGCTTCAGAGCGCGTGGCTTTGGTCCTTGCGGATCGCCTCGTCCAGGGTCTCCAGCAACGCTGCGCGCACTTTCAGCTTGGTGTTCTTGTGCGCCAGCATGTTCAGCTTCTTCATTTCACGGGCGGCGGCCAGCGCGGTGTCCAGCAATTGCTCGGCGGGTACCACCTTGTCGAGGAAGCCGGCGACCACGGCAGCCTGCGGGTCGAACACCTCGGCGTTGTTCACCGCGCGCTGGAAGGCCGAGCGGGTCAGGCGGTCGCGGGCCAGTTCGATACCGGCGTGGTGCATGGTCATGCCGATCTGCACTTCGTTCAGGCAGATCTTGTACGGGCCTTCGACGCCGATGCGGTAGTCGCCCGACAGCAGCAGGAAAGCGCCCTTGGCCACGGCGTTGCCGGGGCAGGCAACGATCACCGGGAATGGATGAGAAAGCAGGCGTCGGGCCAGGGTGGAGCCGGCGGTGACCAGGCCGATGGCTTCCTTGGGGCCGGCGGTCATCACCTTGAGGTCGTAGCCGCCGGAGAGAATGCCCGGCTGGCCGGTGATGACCACCACCGCGCGCTCGGCGGTGGCGCGGTCCAGTGCGGCGTTGAAGGCGGTGATGAGGTCTGGGGAGATGGCGTTGACCTTGCCGTTGTTCAGGGTCAGGGTGGCGATGCCATCTTCGGCGTGGTAGGTAATCAGCTCGCTCATGACAGAGTCCTTTGGGGGGCGTGCAGGCGACGTTACCCAGCACACGCGGCCAGGTAAAGCGCCAAGACTGACTGACCAGTCAGGCAAATCGGCTGGCGCCCGCAAGCGTTGCACCGGGGCAGGGCTCGCAGGAAAAAGCGCAGGGCAAATTGGCAGCATCGCCCTGGCAGCGGGCCGGTTTTGGCCGAGGGCCTTAAGCGCATGAAAATTCTGAAAAAAATGCTTGCCAAAGGAGAGGGGTTCTACTAAATTAGCGCGCCTCGACAGGCTGAACAGCTTGAAGAAATCCGGTGAAGTGTCCGAGTGGTCGAAGGAGCACGCCTGGAAAGTGTGTATACGAGAAATCGTATCAAGGGTTCAAATCCCTTCTTCACCGCCACATTCCACAAGAAACCCCTGAATCGAAAGGTTCAGGGGTTTTTTGTTTGCCTGTCTTTATTCCTGGGCTGCGCCGGTTTCTTCGCCGCACCGCCGCGAACCAGGGCGACGCCCTGGCCATGCAGCGTGGTACAGCCCCTAGAAACTCACCGAAGCCGACACCCGCGCCGTACGCGGCGCCCCTTGGAACAGGTAGTTGTCGCCCAGGTAATCCCCTACATCACGCCAGTAGCGCTTGTCGAAGACGTTGTCGACGGTCAGGCGCAGCACCGTGTCATAGCCGCCTATGTTGGTGCGGTAGCGGCTGCCGATGTCGAACACCGTGTAGGCGCCCACCTCCACGTTACCCGCCTGGCTGGCGTACTTGCTGGCGCTGTAGCGGGCGCCGCCGAGCAGTGCCAGGCCTGGCACCGGCAAGCTGTAGTCGAGCTGCAAAGTGGCGCGCAGGCGCGGTACGTTGATGGCCTGGTGGTCTTCATACGCCTCGGTACCACTGCCCTTGACCCGGGCACGAATGGCTGCGGCGCTGGCGTGCACTTGCAGCTTCGAGGTCACCCAGCCGCTGGCACCCAGCTCGAGGCCGGTGTTCTTCTGTTGGCCTTGCTGCACATAAGTGAAGGCGCCAGCACCCTCGGGGCGGGCGTACTGGTAGGCCTGGCGGATCTGGAACAACGCGGCGCTCAGGCTCATGCCCTGCCAGTCGCGCTTGATGCCGATTTCCAGCTGGCGCGACAGGGTCGGCGCGAGGATTTCGGCGGCGTTGCTGGCGTACCACGGGGCGATACCCCCAGCCGACAAACCCTTGGACCAGCTGGCGTACAGCGTGGTGTCCGGCTGCGGCTTGTAGATCAGCGCTGCGTTGGGCAGCACCTCGTATTGCTGGGTATGGCGGCCAGGCTCGCCGGTTTCGCTCCAGGTCTTTTCGTCCAGGCGCACGCCGCGGGCTCCGAGCACGGCCTGCCATTGTTCGTTGAAGCTGATGCGGTCGTTGACGAACAAGCCGTACTGGCGGCTGTCCAGGCGCTTCTCGCTGGCGCCGACCGGCTTGTCGGACGGCGCCAGCGCCGGGGCGCCGGTACCGATATTGCCGGTACCCAGCCACTCGTTGTAGTAGGGCCGCTGGTCGAGGGTACGGCGTTGCGCGCTGGTACCCAGGGTCAGCTCATGGCCTACGCCCAAGGCCTGGAAATTCCCCGCCAGGGTGGCCTGGGCCTCGTCGATGCGTCGGGTGTCGTCGGGGCTGCGGAAGTCGTAGATGTCATAGTCGCCGTTACTGCCGAAGAACGCGCCCTCGCTGGAGCCCCAGGCGAACGCGCTGTAGTCGTCGATCACCACCTTGCTGCGCGAGGCGCTGAGGGTGCCGGTCCAGGCCTCGTTGAAGCGGTATTGGAAACGTCCGCCGAGGTTCAACGAGTCGGTCTGCACAGGCTTTGCCCAGGACTGGTAGGCCAGGCGGTCGCTGGGGTCGATCGAGTGCGGCAACTGGGTGCCGCCGAGCAGTTGGTAGCCCGGCACCGAATACTGCTCGCGGTGCTGATACTCGGCATCCAGTTGCAGGGTGGCGTCAGGGTTGATCTGCCAGTCGAAGGCCAAGGAAGCGAAGTCGCGCTTGCCGTCGGCGTGGTCGACGTAGGAGCGGATGTCCTCGTGGGCCAGGTTGGCGCGCAGGCCGAACTGGCGCTCGCTGCCGAACCAGCCACCGAGGTCGGCGGCCAGGTAGCGCTCGCCCTGTTCGTTGCTCGAGACGCTGAGGCTGCGCACGTCCTCGGTGCGCTTGGTCACGTAGTTGACCAGCCCGCCTGGCTCCGACACGCCGCTGTACAGGCCCGACAGCCCCTTGAGCAGCTCGACCTGCTGCTTGTTCTCCAGCGCCACGCTCTGCTCGCCGGCGATGGTCTGGCCGTTGATCCGATAGCTGCTGGCGGCATTGAGCTCGAAGCCGCGGACGTTGAAGTTCTCGTAGTAGCCGATGGGCGCGTAGCTTTCTCCGACCGAGGCGTCGCTTTGCAGCACCTGGCCGAGGGTACGTACCTGGCGGTCGTCCAGCAGCTCGCGACTGAACACGCTGACCGAGGCTGGGGTGTCCAGCACCGGTGCTGCCTGCCAGCCGCCCACCTGGGCTTCGCGGGCCTGGTAGCCGGTGTCGTCAGTGCGGTCGGTGATCTGCACCGGGGCCAGGGTCACGCGCTCGGCGGCAACTACCGGGCTGCCCTGCAGGGCAAGGCCCAGGCCGAGCAGGCCAAGGGGCAGGCGGGGGCGAAGCGGGGTCATGCAAGGCTCCTGGAAACAGACGCGAACGCGGGGGGGCCTGGCGGCGTGGGACC
>NZ_JAVAYC010000023.1:0-78599 GCF_042709235.1 Pseudomonas sp. LS_2
TCAAAGCGGGCTTTTTCTTTTTCGCGATTCACCGATTTGTCAGTAGTGCACAGCTAGACTCAGCTCAGGCCAGCCATTGCCGATGTGCTTTTTCGTCCGGATCAGCCGTCGCACTGATGGCTTCGAGCGTTGTCATAGCTTTATCGCGCAAGCGCTTGTTCCAGCCAAAAATTTAAGCGATCTGACCGCCCAGGCAGTGTATGATTGCGCCCGTCAGCCCCGCCGGGGCTTGTGGAAAACCACCATGGACTTACCCAGTAGTTACTCGCTAATACGCTTCATACAGCCAGATTGATTCTCCCGGCGTGCTCCACTGCTGGGGGTGGAGTTCGCCTATGACCGAAGTAGAAGTAAAGAAAGCTCAGGAAAGCCTGCAGGATCGCCTTGCCCAGGTGATCGAGCTGCTGCAGCGCCAACGCCTGGTGGAAGACCTGACGCACCGTCAGGAGGGCTACCACAACGACCTGGTGGAAAACCTGGTCCACCGGCAGAACCTCGTCGAATTGCAACGCAAGCTCGACGACCTGCACCCCGCCGACATCGCCTACATCCTTGAAGCCTTGCCGCTGGAAGATCGCCTTTCGGTCTGGCAGCTGGTGCGCTCGGACCGTGACGGCGACATCCTGCTCGAAGTTTCCGACGCGGTACGCCAGACGCTGATCGCCGACATGGACGACCACGAGCTGCTCGCCGCCGCCAAGGAAATGGACGCCGACGAGCTGGCCGACCTGGCGCCGGAACTGCCCCGCGACGTTGTCCATGAGTTGATGGAAAGCCTTGACGCCCAGCAGCGCGAGCGCGTGCGCTCGGCGTTGAGCTACGACGAAGACCAGGTCGGTGCGCTGATGGACTTCGAGATGGTGACCATCCGCGAGGACGTCAGCCTGGAAGTGGTGCTGCGCTACCTGCGTCGTCTCAAGGAGCTGCCGAACCATACCGACAAGCTGTTCGTGGTCGATTACGACGGCATACTCAAGGGCGTGCTGCCGATCAAGCGTTTGCTGGTCAACGACCCCGAGAAGAAAGTGGCCGATGTCATGGCTACCGACCCTGTCAGTTTCCACCCGGATGAAGATGGCTACGATGCGGCGCAGGCGTTCGAGCGTTATGACCTGGTTTCCGCGCCGGTGGTGGACAAGGACGCACGCCTGATTGGCCGTCTGACCATCGACGAGATGGTCGACCTGATCCGTGAGGAAAGCGAGACCGAAGTGCTCAACATGGCCGGTCTGCGCGAAGAGGAAGACATCTTTGCCTCGGTCTGGCGTTCGCTGCGCAACCGTTGGGCCTGGCTTGCGATCAACTTGATCACTGCCTTCGTCGCCTCGCGGGTGATTGGCCTGTTCGAAGGCTCCATCGAGAAGCTGGTAGCCCTGGCGGCCTTGATGCCGATCGTGGCGGGCATCGGTGGCAACTCGGGCAACCAGACCATTACCATGATCGTACGGGCCATGGCGCTGGATCAGGTCAGTCCCGGCAATACCTCGCGTTTGATGCGCAAGGAGCTGGCCGTAGCCTTGATCAACGGTCTGCTGTGGGGTGGGGTAATCGGTGTGGTCGCCTACCTGCTCTACGGCAGCTGGTCACTTGGCGTGGTGATGACTGCTGCAATGACCCTGAACCTGTTGCTTGCAGCGTTGATGGGGGTGCTGATTCCGATGACGCTGGCGCGTATGGGGCGAGACCCGGCAATGGGTGCCAGTGTCATGATCACGGCCATGACCGACAGCGGCGGGTTCTTCATTTTCCTCGGCCTAGCGACAATCTTTCTGCTCTGAGGGTTTCCACGGGCACAAAAAAAGCCAGCGTCAGCTGGCTTTTTCATGGGCCTGTGAAACCTCAGGAGGCGTCGGCAGCCATTTCCACATCGTGAGCGATGAGGGCCACCAGCGCGTTCTGCTGGCGGTGGGTAAGCTGGCGGAAGCGTTGCAGCAGCTCGCGTTCATGCAGGGAGAGTTCAGGGCTGTCCAGGCGCATGCTCAACTCGTCGCCCAGTGCACCTTCCTGGATAAGGCTTTGCTCCAGGCGGGCAATGATCTCGGAGTTCATGCTGCGGTGATGGTTGCGCGCTACCTCGGCAATGCGCTCACGCATCCCGTCTGGCAGGCGGACGACGAACTTGTCAGCGGTGCGGCTCGAATAGATAGCCTGTTTCATTGGGCGCATATAAATTGACCGGTTGTACTGGTTCAGGGGAAGCGGTTCTCAAATTGGCCGCACGGTGAAGGCTACGACCGTGGCGACGACAAAATGTTCAACCGTGATGTGATTTTGGGTGCTCATCTTGCCTCAAGGTCGCCGTTTCCTTGGCGTCAAATCTGTGACAAATAGTGAGCCGGATAAAGGCTTTTTGCCAGTACCAATTATCAGAAATGAGCACTGGTTTGAAAAGTTTTACTCTTTCCGCTTCACCCGACCGCCAGTTCTTTGCCGTCAAAATCTGGTAAATGACGACAAAGGCTAGGGAAAAACACCGGAATTGGCAGGTTCCCTATCACTGAGCATAGTGGCTATGCAATATGACGCAAGCGATGGCCGACGTCGGTCAGGCTCCTGGTATTTCTGATTTGACCTACGTATCCGGAAAAAGATTCCCCGCCAGGTGGCGGCTGTGCAGTTGGGGGCGAAGCTGTGCGAATCGCTTGAAGGTTCATCGCCAGGCCAGTGCTGACGATCGACGTGGAAGGGATTTGCTGAAAAGGATTACACGCAAAAGGCCGATCCAGGCATGACAAACGGCTAAACGCTGGTTAACATGCTCGCCGCCGCGACGCAGTATTCCAAGCCGTTGATACTGCGTAGAATCCCGGCCTTGACGTCCCCTTAGTTCAACGGATAGAACAAGCCCCTCCTAAGGGCTAGATGCTGGTTCGATTCCAGCAGGGGACACATGCCTTCCCGTTATCTCCTTCCC
Organism: Pseudomonas sp. LS_2; assembly: GCF_042709235.1. NCBI lineage: Bacteria > Pseudomonadati > Pseudomonadota > Gammaproteobacteria > Pseudomonadales > Pseudomonadaceae > Pseudomonas > Pseudomonas sp. LS_2. Next base: position 2,915 of record NZ_JAVAYC010000023.1, read on the forward strand.
CAGCAAGCCCCGAGGCGCCCGGTGTCGTACCGGACCCCCCAGGTCATGCCGATCAGGCTGCCAGTTCTTCCTGCTTTTCCTTCTCCTGCGTGGCTTGCGCCGGGTCGCTGACCCCTGACGGACGGCTCGCCTGGGCAGTGGCCTCGGCCTGCTGGACCTTGGCTTGGGTCTTCGCCTCGATCTCATCCTTCATGCGCTGGGCAATCTGCCGGTCGATGGCTGCCCGTTGCTCCGGTGGCAGCGCGTTGTACTCTTCTTCGGTCAGTCCCGCTTGCGCGAGCATCTTTTCCTTGATCATCTCCTCGGGGGTCTTGTTCATGAGCTCGCGGAACGCTTCGGTGGCGCTGCCCGCAGGCACGTTCGAAGTGCTTGCGCCAGCGGCCTGGCGGGCCGCGACGTCCGGGTTCTGCAGTAGCACCTTGAGCTTGGCGAAGGCTTCCTGGCGGGCGTCTTCGGCTTGCTGTTGCGAGGTGCTGCCCTGGCTGTTCTGCTCACCAGAGGTCTTGCCGGTCGCCAGGGGTAAGCGGAATTGCATGAGCTCGGTCAATGCCTGCTCGTTGCCAGCACGTAGTGGCTGCTGAATGGCGTTCTGCCAGCTCAGGCCCATGATACTCAGCATGTCGTGTTCTCCTTGAAAGTTGTGCAGCGCTGGCAGCAGCGCAAAACCTGTGCCATTGGCGCAACGCCACGTAAAGCAAGGGGTTGCGGCTATTCTTGGCGATTGTTCGGGAGTATGTTTGCCAGCGAGGGGAACCTGCTTGCCGCCAGCGGCAAAGGTTTCGACGGCGCGGCAGTTTCAGGGCGCGGTGGCAGGGCTGCGGGGGAGCGTCCATGGGTGAGCAGGACAAGCCGGTACCGGCCGGTTTCAGCGATCAGCAGCTGCATACGTTGTTCGAGTTGGTCAGCGATGGCATCTGGGATTGGAATGCCAACACCGGCTACGTCTATCGCAACCCCGGTTGGTACGAGATGCTCGGCTACCCGCCCCATTGCATGGCCAATAACGTGCTGACCTGGGAGAGCGTCATCCACCCGGAGGACCTGGCGCGGGTGATGGCGCATTTCGAGGCGTATATCAACCGGCGTAACGAGCGCTACCGCATCGAGTACCGTTGCCGCTGCCGGGATGGCAGCTACCTCTGGGTCGAGGACAGCGGCCATGTCATCGCGCGCAACGAAGATGGCTCGGTGGCGCGCATGCTTGGCGCCCATCGCAACATCGATGCCGGCAAGCGCCTGGTGGCCGAGCTGCAGCAGAAGAACCTGTCGCTGGAGGCCCAGGTAGCCGAACGTACCCGTGAGTTGTCGTGGGTCAATCAGCAATTGCAGCGCCAGCTCGATGAGAACCGCGAGCTGGCTGAGCGCGATGCCTTGACGCGAATGGCCAATCGCTATCGCCTGGAAAAGACCTTGCAGCAGGAATGCGAACGCGCACGGCGCTATCGCCTGCCGTTCGCACTGATCGCCATGGACCTGGACGATTTCAAACCGATCAACGACTGCCATGGCCATGCCCGGGGCGATGCAGCGCTGATCGAGGTCGCCGACCGTATCCGTGCCTGCCTGCGGGCCCAGGATTTACCAGTACGCTGGGGTGGCGACGAATTCGCCGTGGTGTTGCCTGGCACGGTGCTGGCCGAGGCCTTGCAGGTCGCCGAAGCCATCAGCCGGAACATGGCGGGGTTTGCGCCGACAGGCAAATGTCGGCTGACCATGAGCTACGGGGTTGTGCAGTGGCAGGAAGGCGACGACCCGGTCGGCCTGCTGGCGCGGGCCGATCAGGCGCTGTACCGGGCCAAGGCGGCCGGCAAGAATGTGATCGCGCAGTGATTGTCAGGCGTTGAAACCTGCATCCACGGTGACCACCGACCCCGTCATGAAATGCGCGGCGGGGCTGGCAAGATAGGTCACGGCAGCGCCGATATCGGCAGGTGTGCCGTACTTGCCCAGCGAGGTGAGCCGACGGTTGGGTTCGGCCCACTCACCATCAGCCGGGTTCTGGTCGGTGTCGATCGGTCCGGGCTGCACCAGGTTGACGGTGATGCCTTGCGGCCCGAGCTCCCGGGCAAGCCCGCGGTTGAATGCCAGCAGCGCCGACTTGGACATCGAGTACACGGTCAAGTTGGGATAGGGCACCCGTTCGGCCAGGCACGAGCCGATGGTGATGATCCGCCCACCCTGTTTGAGGTGGGGAATCGCGGCTTGTGCCGCCAATGCCGCAGCGCGGGAATTCACGCTCAGCAGCGCATCGATGTCTTCAAAGCTCATCTGCGCCAGGGGGCCGGAGCGGGCGATACCTACGTTGTTGACCAGTATGTCGAGCCCGCCGAGGCGCTTTACCGTTTCCTCGACCGAGCGCCGTATGGCCGCCGGGTCGGCGCTGTCGGCCTGGACGGCAAAGCCACGACGGCCCGTGGCCTCGATCGCTTTCACCACTTCGCCGGCCCGGTCGGGCGAGCGCCAATAGGTGATGACCACATCCGCGCCCTTGGCCGCCAGTGCCAAGGCGATACCGGCGCCGATACCTCGCGAGGCACCGGTGACCAGGGCGCGTTTGCCCCGCAATTCCAGGGTTGGCTTTTCGCCTTGGCCTCCTGCGCTGGCGTTGACCTGCGCTGCTGCGGTCAGCGAAGAGGCTGCTGCGGCGGCAAGGCCGGTGGCGGCAGCGGCCAGGACATGACGGCGGGTAGTTCCAGATGGCAACTCAGGGCTCATGGTGGCGTTCCTCGAACGATGTGGCGTGGTGGGGGGGGCGGTTCAGCTCAAGCGAGGTTGGTCTGGCGCTGGCCGGTAACGGCGGCGCGCTCGACAGCCGCGACCAGGCGGCTGTTGTGCAGCGCATGGGCGAAGCCCGGCGTTAGGTAGGTACCGGCCAGCAGGTCACGTGCAAGCGAGGCGTACACCTCGCCCACGTTGATCGAGGCGCCGCTCCAGAACTCGGCAGCGGTTGGCCCGACGCCATTGGCAACGGGCGCCTGCGGGGCGGGAAAGTCGATGTTGGAGGAAAGCTCCAGGTCGCCGACCTGCACGCCCGCCAGGTGGTTGCCGGTCAACTTCAGCCAGCCCTTGGTGCCGCGCACGTGCAAGCGGAAATGCGCATCGCCGGCGGGTACGTTGGCCAGCACCTGGACGCTCACCGATGCACCGCTGGTAGTCTTGGCGATCATGTCCAGGTGGTCGGGAATCTCGCGCACGGACATTGCACCCGTGTCGACGATCTCGATTTCGGGCCAGAGCAGCTCCGTACGTGCATCGACTTCGGTGATGTTGCCCAGCACCGCCTCGATCACGTCCAGCACATGGCCGGTGGTGATCGTCAGGAAGCTGGCACCCGAGGCGGCCTTGTTGAAGTAGTCGTAGGCCTGGATGGCCTGTGGCCCATACGCGATGGTAGTGGCGCTGATCCGCGCCGAGAGGATTCGTCCCAGCTTGCCCGAGGCGACCAGCTCCGCTGCACGGCGAACCGACGGGTTGTGCCGCCCCTGCAAGCCGATCGCGGTATGCAGCGAGCCCGTCGCCCGGGCCATTTCTTCGGTCTCCGCCAGGCTCGCGCCCAACGGCGCCTCGCAGTACACCGCTTTGCCCGCTGCCAGTGCCGACAGCACCAGCGCCTTGTGGGCCGGGACCTTCACCGCGATGGTGACGATATCGATGCTGTCGTCGCTGATCAGCGCATAGGGGTCGGCGAACCAGCGTTCAGCGCCAAACGCTGCGGCGGCCGCCTTGGCGCTTTCTTCTCGCCGGGTGGCTACCGCAGCCAGCTGCAGCGAAGGTTGCGAGTACAGGGCGGGGACGTGGGAGGCGCCTGCCCAGCTTGCCTGGGTGTCAGCGCCGATGATTCCGACCTTGAAGGTTCTTTGCGTCATTTCCAGGCTCCTGGGACTGGCTGCGGGTGTGGGGCCAGCATAGGAAGTGCGCATGTTTGTCGGCTATGCAGTTTCAATCAGCGCCTGATGCACTTCTCTCAAGGCGCATCGAGCAGGCCCTTGAGCCGATCGCGCGTACTGTTGATAGGAAATGCATAGTGTTGGCGGGCGTTCAGTGGTGAAGTAGCCACACCTGGGTTTACCCTTCATCCCTTGAACCGGCCCCGTAACCGAGGACCTCGAGCCATGGTGACTCCAACATTCGCCGACCTTCAGCAGGCCATCGAGCGCCATGCACGGTATGACTACGTCACACCCATCGATGGGCTGAAGGTGGGCCGCACCGACCAGCCGTCGGAGGTTGGGCACTCCATCTACCAGCCCTCGTTCGGGGTGGTGGCGCGTGGGGTCAAGGAGTTGATGGTCGCGGAGGTCGCCTTTCGCTATGCAGCCGGGGAGTCGCTGGTGTGCGCCGCCGATGTGCCGGTGACCTCGCAGGTGACCGAGGCGAGCCCGTCGGCCTGCTACCTGGCGATCCACCTGGAGATCGACCCTGCGGTGGTCGCCGACCTGTTGCGCGAGCGTGCTGGCATGCGCCCCAAGGCCGATGCCACCTTCGTGGCCTGCAAGCACACCCTCGACCCGGAGCTGTACGACCCGCTCATCCGCTTGCTCGCCTTGCTGGACAAGCCCCGGGATATCGCGGTCATGGCACCGTTGATCCGCCGCGAGATCACCTGGAAGCTGCTTCAGACCGAACACGGGCCGCTGCTCAGCCAGCTGGCTTTCGCCACCGGACATGCCGCGCGGATCGGCCGGGCAACCGCGTGGATCCGGGAGCACTACATGCACATGCTGAACATTTCGGCGCTCGCCGACATGGCCAGCATGAGCGTTCCGAGTTTCCACCGGCATTTCAAGGCGGTCACCTCGATGTCGCCCCTGCAGTTCCAGAAGCGCGTACGCCTGCAAGAGGCGCGGCGCGGGCTGTCGAGTGCCGACAGTATTTCCTCGGTGGCCTATGGGGTGGGCTACGAAAGCATTTCGCAGTTCAACCGCGACTACCGCCGCCTGTTCAAGCTCACGCCCAGTGACGATGCCGCTACCCTGCGTGCGACCTTCAGTCGCGACATCGGGGCAGACCTGGAAACGGTTCTGGCTTGAAAAAAAAGACCCGCTGCGCCTGGTATCGCAGCGGGTCAAGTCGGCTATCGCCGCTCCAGTACCTGACTCAGATATGCAACGCGTGCCCCAGCGCACGCAGCGCCGCTTCCTGCACCGCTTCACCCAGTGTCGGGTGGGCGTGAATGGTGCCTGCCACGTCTTCGAGCCGTGCACCCATCTCCAGCGATTGGGCAAAGGCGCTGGACAGCTCGGAAACCGCCACGCCAACCGCCTGCCAGCCAAGAATCAGATGGTTGTCGCGGCGTGCCACTACGCGCACGAAACCGCTTTTCGACTCCAGGCTCATGGCCCGCCCGTTGGCCGCGAAGGGGAACTGCGCCACCAGGCAATCCACGCCTTGTTGGCCGGCCTGCTCGGGCGTTGCGCCGACCACCACGACCTCCGGGTCGGTAAAGCACACCGCGGCAATCGCCCTAGGTTCGAAGCGCCGCGTTTTGCCGGCGATCAGCTCGGCGACCATCTCGCCTTGTGCCATGGCGCGGTGCGCCAGCATGGGCTCACCGGCCACGTCACCAATCGCCCAGACGTTACGCATGCTGGTCTGGCAGCGTTCGTCGATGGCGATGGCGTGGCCATTCATCTTCAGCGCCAGGCTTTCCAGGCCGAAGCCCTGGGTACGTGGGCGACGGCCCACGGCTACCAGCACCTGGTCGGCTTCGAGTTGCAGCTGGCCGCCTTGGCTGTCGTCGGCCAGCAGCCTGCCGCCTTCATAGCCTGTGACGCTGTGGCCCAGGTGTACGGCAATGCCCAGTTTTTTCAGCGACTCGGCCACCGGTGCGGTCAGTTCGGCGTCATAGGTTGGCAGGATACGTTCGCGCGCTTCCACCACGCTGACCTGGGCGCCAAGCTTGCGGTAGGCGATACCCAGTTCCAGGCCGATGTAGCCGCCGCCGACCACCACCAGATGCTTGGGTAGCGCCTTGGGAGCCAGGGCCTCGGTGGAGGAAATCACCGCGCCGCCCAGCGGCAGCATCGGCAGGTCGACGCTGTTGGAGCCGGTGGCCAGCAGCAGGTGCTCGCACTGGATGCGCTGGCCATCGACCTCGACATTCTTGCCGTCAAGTATCTTCGCCCAGCCATGGATCACCTTCACGCCATGTTTCTTCAGCAGCGCCGCAACGCCTGTGGTCAGGCGGTCGACGATGCCGTCCTTCCACTGGACGCTGCGGCCGATGTCCAGGCGCGGCGCCTCGACGCTGATGCCCAGCGGCGAGTCGCTGGTGTAGCGGCTGGCCTGGTGAAACTGTTCGGCCACGTGGATCAGCGCCTTGGAGGGGATGCAGCCGATGTTCAGGCAGGTCCCGCCCAGTGCCTGGCCTTCGACCAGCACGGTGGGAATGCCCAGTTGTCCGGCGCGGATGGCCGCCACGTAGCCGCCAGGGCCGCCGCCGATGATCAGCAGGGTCGTATCGAGGATCTGTTGCATGCTCACTCCACGAACAGGCAGGCGGGCTGTTCCAGCAGGCCGCGCACGGCCTGGATGAACAGGGCTGCGTCCATGCCATCGACCACCCGGTGGTCGAAGGAGCTGGACAGGTTCATCATCTTGCGCACGACAATCTGGCCGTCGACCACCATGGGCCGCTCGACCATGCGGTTGACGCCGACGATCGCCACTTCCGGGGTGTTGACCACCGGCGTGCTGACGATACCGCCCAGCGCGCCGAGGCTGGTCAGGGTGATGGTCGAGCCACTCAATTCCTCGCGGCTGGCCTTGTTGTTGCGTGCAGCGTGGGCCACGCGGGCGATCTCGCTGGCATTGCCCCACAGGCTGCCGGCTTCGGCATGGCGCAACACCGGCACCATCAGGCCGTGGTCGCCCTGGGTGGCAATGCCCACGTGCACCGCGCCGTGGCGGGTGATGACCTGGGCTTCGTCGTCGTAGGTAGCGTTGATCTGCGGGAAGTCCCGTAGCGCCACCACCATGGCACGCACCAGGAACGGCAACAGGGTGAGCTTGCCGCGTGCCTCGCCATGCTTGGCGTTGAGCTGCTGACGCAGGGCTTCGAGGTTGGTCACGTCGATTTCCTCGACGTAGCTGAAGTGCGCGACCCGACGCTTGGCGTCCTGCATGCGCTGGGCGATCTTGCGGCGCAGGCCGATCACTTGCACCTGTTCGCTGTCGGTACGCTTGGCGTAGCCGCCTGGCGCTTGTCCTGCGTGGGTCTGCGGCTTGCTGATGAAGGCGTCGAGGTCTTCATGCAGGATGCGCCCGGCCGGGCCGCTGCCGTGCACGTAGCGCAGTTCGATGCCGGCATCCAGGGCACGCTTGCGCACGGCGGGGGAGGCCAGCGGCTTGTCCTGGGCCTCGCGCGGCACGATGGGCGCGGCCTCGCGAGTGACAGCCGGTTGCACGGCCTGGGGTTGTGCTTCAAGCCGTGGCGTGGGGGCTGTCGCTACCGGCGTGGCCGGCGCCTGCGTGGCCTTGGTCTGCGGCGTGTCGACATGGTTGCCGCTGCCTTGCACCTCGATGCGGATCAGCTCGCTGCCCACCGCCATCACTTCACCGGGCTGCCCGCCCAGCGCCAGTACCTTGCCGCTGACCGGCGAGGGAATTTCCACGGTGGCCTTGTCGGTCATGACATCGGCCACCACCTGGTCCTCGGCGATCACATCGCCGACTTTCACGAACCATTCCACCAACTCGACCTGCGCGATGCCTTCGCCGATGTCCGGCATCTTGATGACGTGCGTGCCCATTCAGACCTCCATGACCCGTTTCAATGCCGCACCTACCCGCGAAGGGCCTGGGAAATAAGCCCATTCCTGTGCGTGGGGGTAGGGGGTGTCCCAGCCAGTGACGCGCTCGATGGGCGCTTCGAGGTGATGGAAGCAATGCTCCTGCACCAGCGACACCAGTTCTGCGCCGAAGCCACAGGTACGGGTAGCCTCGTGGACCACCACACAGCGGCCGGTCTTCTTCACCGAGGCGACGATGGTGTCCAGGTCCAGCGGCCAGAGGCTGCGCAGGTCGATGACCTCGGCGTCGACGCCGGTTTCCTCGGCAGCCACCTGCGCCACGTAGACGGTGGTGCCATAGGTCAGCACGGTGACGTCGTTGCCGGGGCGGGTGATGGCCGCTTTGTCCAGCGGCACGGTGTAGTAGCCGTCCGGCACGGCGCTGTGCGGGTGCTTGGCCCACGGCGTTACCGGGCGGTCGTGGTGGCCGTCGAACGGGCCGTTGTACAGGCGCTTGGGCTCCAGGAAGATCACCGGGTCGTCGCATTCGATCGAGGCGATCAGCAGGCCCTTGGCGTCGTAGGGGTTCGAAGGCATGACAGTGCGCAGGCCGCATACCTGGGTGAACATCGCCTCGGGGCTCTGGCTGTGCGTCTGGCCGCCATAGATGCCGCCGCCGCATGGCATGCGCAGGGTCAGCGGCGAAATGAATTCGCCGGCCGAGCGGTAGCGCAGGCGCGCCATCTCCGAGACGATCTGGTCGGAGGCGGGGTAGAAGTAGTCGGCGAACTGGATTTCAACCACCGGGCGCAGGCCGTAGGCGCCCATGCCCACCGCAGTGCCGACGATGCCGCTTTCGGAGATCGGCGCGTCGAACACGCGCGACTTGCCGTATTTGTTCTGCAGGCCTTCGGTGCAACGGAACACGCCACCGAAGTAGCCCACGTCCTGACCGTAGATCACCACGTCTTCGTCGCGTTCGAGCATCACGTCCATGGCCGAGCGCAGCGCCTGGATCATGGTCATGGTGGTGGTGGACATGGCGGTTTCCGGGTTGATGCTGTTGTTATGGTCGTTCATCTCAGACCCCCAGTTCCTGGCGCTGACGGCGTAGGTGCTCAGGCATTTCCTTGTACACGTCCTCGAACATCGAGGCGGCGCTGGGGATATGGCCGTCGCTCAAGGTGCCGTACTGCTCGGCCTCCTTCTGCGCCTTGATGACTTCGGCTTCCAGCTCGGCGGTGACGGCCTGGTGCTCGTCCTCGCTCCAGTGGCCAGCCTTGACCAGGTGCTGCTTGAGGCGGGCGATCGGGTCGCCCAGCGGGAAGTGGCTCCAGTCGTCGGCGGGGCGGTACTTGGACGGGTCGTCCGAAGTGGAGTGCGGGCCTGCGCGGTAGGTGACCCACTCGATCAGCGTTGGGCCAAGGCCACGACGAGCGCGTTCGGCGGCCCAGCGCGAGGCGGCATAGACGGCGACGAAATCGTTGCCGTCGACCCGCAGCGAGGCGATGCCGCAGCCAACGCCACGGCCGGCGAAGGTGGTGGACTCACCACCGGCGATGGCCTGGAAGGTGGAGATCGCCCACTGGTTGTTGACCACGTTGAGGATCACCGGGGCGCGGTAGACATGGGCGAAGGTCAGGGCAGTGTGGAAGTCGGACTCAGCGGTGGCACCGTCGCCGATCCATGCCGAGGCGATCTTGGTATCGCCCTTGATCGCCGAGGCCATGGCCCAGCCGACCGCCTGCACGAACTGGGTCGCCAGGTTGCCGCTGATGGTGAAGAAACCGGCCTCGCGTACCGAGTACATGATCGGCAGCTGGCGGCCCTTGAGCGGGTCGCGGGTGTTGGACAGCAGTTGGCAGATCATCTCCACCAGCGACACGTCGCGGGCCATCAGGATGCTCTGCTGGCGATAGGTGGGAAAGCACATGTCGCTGCGGTTCAGCGCCAGCGCCTGTCCGGCGCCGATGGCTTCCTCGCCCAGGCTCTGCATGTAGAAGGACATCTTCTTCTGGCGCTGGGCAACCACCATGCGGCTGTCGAAGATACGTGTCTTGAGCATGGTGCGCAGGCCTTGGCGCAGCACTTGCGGGTCGATGTCCTCGGCCCAGGGGCCGAGTGCATCGCCGTGCTCGTCCAGCACGCGCACGAGGCTGCCGGAGAGGTCCGCAGTGTCGGCGGGCTCTACATCGATGGGGGGTTTGCGGACGGAACCTGCATCGTTCAGACGCAGGTAGGAGAAATCGGTCTGGCAGCCTGGCCGGCCTGTAGGCTCGGGCACATGCAAACGCAGGGGGGCGTACTCGTTCATGCTGTTTACGCTCGCTCGAATTTTGTTTTTGTGAGCTCTGAAGCGGTCGCCGCTGACTGCCGGCTTGTGACTGGCAGGTCAGCGTCCATTACATCTTAGAGGGACGGCAGGAGAATTTTTCTCTCAAGTTGGTTGCCTTTGCCGTTCGGGGGAGATAAACATTCTTTATAAACACAAGAAACCGGTGAATTTGTCTCATGCGCAAACTTGATCGTACGGATATCGGCATCCTCAACAGCCTGCAGGAAAACGCCCGCATCACCAATGCCGAGCTTGCGCGTTCGGTGAACCTGTCGCCCACGCCGTGCTTCAACCGGGTCAAGGCCATGGAAGAGCTGGGGGTGATTCGCCAGCAGGTGACGCTGCTGTCGCCGGAGGTGCTGGGGTTGGATGTGAATGTGTTCATCCATGTGAGCCTGGAGAAGCAGGTAGAACAGTCGCTGCACCGCTTCGAGGAGGAAATCGCCGAACGCCCTGAGGTGATGGAGTGCTACCTGATGACCGGCGACCCGGACTACCTGCTGCGCGTATTGCTGCCGAGCATCCAGGCGCTGGAGCGCTTCCTCGACTACCTGACGCGCCTGCCGGGGGTAGCCAACATCCGTTCGAGCTTTGCGCTCAAGCAGGTACGCTACAAGACTGCGTTGCCGTTGCCGGCCAATGGCATGACCTTGCGCGAGTGAGTGCGCGGCGTCTGCTTCGCGGGCAAGCCCGCTCTTACAACTAATGCGTGTTTTCAACCAAGCGCGGGTCCCTGTAGCGGCGGGCTTGCCCGCGAACATCGATGAAGCCGGTGGCATACAGCGACGCCCTACAGTGTGCTTGATATTTTAAACACCCCCGGCCTATGTTGTTCCCGTCGCCATCCACGGCACGTTTACAACCACAAGGACCAGTGTCATGAGCATCCAGCGCCTGACGGGCATCGACGAAGTCGAATGCATTACCCCGGACCTCAACGGTGTGCCACGCGGCAAGGTAATGACCGGCGAAGGCTTTCTCGAAGGTCGCCGCTTGCAGATGGCGCGCGGGGTCTTGCTGCAATGCGTCATGGGCGGCTACCCGCCGGCGAAGTTCTACGGCAGCGACGATGGCGACCTGGCGCTGGTCGCCGACCCTGCGCAAACCCACGTGTTGCCCTGGAGCGAAACGCCACGGGCGCTGGCGATCTGCGATGCGGTGGAGCTCGATGGCAGGCCGTCGGGGCTCTCGACCCGTGGGCTGCTCAAGGCAGTGATCGCCCGTTATGCCGCCCAGGGCCTGGCGCCGGTAGTCGCCACGGAGCTCGAGTTCTTCATCTTCGCCGCCAACCCCGACCCCACCCAGCCGTTCCAGCCACCGGTTGGCCTGGACGGGCGCCGCGAGATGGGCCATTCGGCTTTCAGCGTCAGTTCCAACAATGGCCTGAGACCGTTCTTCACCGAAGTCTATCGGTGCATGGCTGCATTGGGCCTGCCGCGCGACACCTTCATGCATGAAATGGGCGTCAGCCAGTTCGAGATCAACCTGTTGCACGGGGACCCACTGCTGCTGGCCGACCAGACCTTCCTGTTCAAGCACCTGCTCAAGGAAGTGGCACTCAAGCACGGCTTGACCGTGGTGTGCATGGCCAAGCCGCTGGCCCGCACGCCCGGCAGCTCGATGCACATCCACCAGAGCCTGGTGGAGGCCGCCAGTGGACGCAATGTGTTCAGCGACGAGCAGGGAAGGGCCACCGATACCTTCCATCATTTCATTGCAGGATTGCAGGCGTGCATGGCCGACTTCACCGCGCTGTTCGCCCCCAACGTCAATTCCTACCAGCGGCTATGCCACCCCTACGCCTCGCCGAACAACGCCTGCTGGTCCGAAGACAACCGTGCGGCGGGTCTGCGCATTCCAGCCAGCTCGCCGGTGGCCCGGCGCGTGGAGAACCGCCTGCCGGGCGCCGACGCCAACCCGTACCTGGCCATTGCCGCCAGCCTGGCTGCCGGCTTGCATGGCATCGAGCAGCGCCTGCAGCCGACGCTGCCGATCCAGGGCGAGTTCAGCGTGCCCGAGCACTTGAGCCTGCCGTGCACCTTGCATGCGGCGTTGGAGCGCCTGAAACGCAGCGTGCTGGCGCGGGAACTGTTCGGCGCCGAATTCATCGAAGGCTACGTCGCGACCAAGACGCTGGAGTTGAGCGACTTCTTCGATGAGATCACCCCGTGGGAGCGGCGCGTGCTGGCCGCGCAGGCCTGATTGCGACAGGCGTTTGCCGCGCGCGCCATCGGTGGCGAATTTTCCTCGCCCAAGCGCCGCGCCCCGGAAATACCCCTTATGCTTGCTAGCACTGTCTACTAGCCCTGAACACCGCGGGGATGCATGCACCAGATCTGGAAGTCTTTTCGTTCGTTGTATTTCGCGGCGCTGATGATGTTGATCGGTTCCGGTCTGCTCAGTACCTACCTTGCCTTGCGCCTGGCTGCCGATCATGTCGACAGCCTGTGGGTGGGTGCGTTGATGGCGGCCAACTATTTCGGCCTTGCGGTGGGCGGCAAGGTCGGCCACCGGTTGATTGCCCGCGTCGGGCATATTCGCGCCTACGCCACCTGTGCAGGTATCGTCGGTGCAGCGGTGCTGGGCCATGGCATGACCAGCTACCTGCCAGCCTGGGTCGGGCTGCGGATGATCGTCGGCCTGGGGATGATGTGCCAGTACATGGTCATCGAAAGCTGGCTCAATGAGCAGGCCGATGCCAAGCAGCGCGGCGCGGTGTTCAGTGGCTACATGATCGCCTCGTACCTGGGGCTGGTGCTCGGCCAGCTGATCCTGGTGGTGCACCCGCAGCTTGGCCCGGAACTGCTGATGCTGGTGGCCATGTGCTTCGCCTTGTGCCTGGTGCCGGTGGCGATGACTCGGCGCATCCACCCGGCGCCATTGCGCCCGGCACCGATGGAGCCAAAGTTCTTCATCAAGCGCGTACCGCAGTCGTTGAGTACGGTGCTGGGTGCGGGGTTGATCGTCGGCTCCTTTTACGGCCTGGCGCCGTTGTATGCGGCCCGGCAGGGGCTGAGCACCGAGCAGGTCGGTCTGTTCATGGGCTGCTGTATTTTCGCAGGGCTTCTGGTGCAGTGGCCGTTGGGCTGGTTGTCCGACCGCTACGACCGCGCGGTGCTGATTCGCGGGGCTGCTGGCGGCTTGGCGCTGGTGTCGTTGCCGCTGGCGCTGCTGCCGAGCGTGCCACTTGAGGTGCTGTTCGCGGTGGGGTTCGTGGTGTCGCTGTTGCAGTTCTGCCTGTATCCACTGGCGGTGGCGTTCTCCAACGACCACGTGGAAAGCGAGCGGCGGGTGTCGCTGACGGCGATGCTGCTGGTGACCTATGGCGTGGGGGCCAGCGTCGGGCCGCTGGTGGCGGGTGTGTTGATGAAAGTCCTCGGCGCGCAGATGCTGTACGCATTCTTCACCTTCTTCGCCCTGGTACTGGTATGGCGTATCCGGCCCAAGGCGGTCACCGGCTTGCACCAGGTGCAGGATGCACCGCTGCACCACGTGGCGATGCCGGCGGCGGGCTCGCCGTTGTCAGCGGCACTGGACCCGCGGGTCGACGAGCAGACCGTTCAGGATGTGATGCAGGCGCCGGTGGCGGCTGAGGATACCGAGGCTGAAGAAGAGCAAGGTGCGAAGGCCGGGGAAGAAGCCAGGCCGCAGGCCGACGTCGACAAGTCGGTTTGAGTTGAGCCATTACCGGCCTCTTCGCGGGTAATGCGCCGCGCCTGAGAACAGCGGCAACTGGTGGCAGCGGGCTTGCCCGCGAAAGGGCCGTCACCGACACCGCGCACAAACGAAAACGCCACCGAATCGGTGGCGTTTTTCATGGCAGCACGACGATCAATAGTCGTCCTTGTCGAACCGCCGCGCTTCACGTTGCAGCTGGTACACGAAGCTCTCTATCTTGCGCTGGCTCTGGCCGGTCAGGTTGTGGAAACGCACCCCGGCGAAGGTGGTGTTGATGCGCTCTTCGAAATGCAGGTGGCGTAGCTCTACCATCACATCGGCCAGGCCCAGCGGGTTGCTGGCCTTGAAGCGCTCGTACACCTGGCCCAGTTGCAGGCGCTCCTCGACATTGCCCTCGAAACGCAGCTTGCAGCCGGTCGCGGAGATGTCCAGCAGCTTGCCGCGCAGTGCACCGCTACCCTTGAGGTGGGTGCCATCAAGCATGATGTCGACCAGTTGCGACAGCTTCAGCGCAGCGCGGAAGGCGTTGCGGCGCTGGTGGTAGGTCATTTCGGTCGGCAACGGGCCACGGTAACAGCGGTGGCCGTCGATCTCGGTGATGGTCAGGGCATGGTTGCATTCCCAGGCGATACGTACGCCGTCATGGAAGCCTTCAACACGGAAGGGCTCGCCGTTCTCGATGAATTTTTCGCCATCACGGGGAATCATCTCGTCCAGCGCAAGGATGTCCTTATCCTTGTCGGCGTGTACCACGTAGCTCTGGAACCGCTGGCTGCGCTCATGGAAGGTGATGATCAGCGGATCGTGGCTGTCCAGCAACTGGCGCAGGTTGGCCGCGATCTCCAAAGGCGTGGTCAACACCTTTGGTGGCTGAGGAGCATCGGTTTCATTGAACACGGGTTTTCAATCTCCAGGCAAAAACGACACACGCAAGTAATGGCATTCTGCCAGTAACTTCCGTGCCTTGAACAGGATTAATCACACCTGGCTGATGGCGCGGGGCTTGTCCATGGGCGCAGTGGCGCCACGGCTGTCGTAGAGCGACGGTGAATCACCGCCCATGAGAATCCTGATCTGGCTGGCTGTGGCGTGCTGCTGCACCTGAATGATCCGACCGTTGATCTGGTTGGTCTTCTGGCAGGCATCCATGAGCTGGGTGAGCACATCCAGTTGCTGCAGGATGAGGTCGCCGTTCGGCGATTGTGCGGCCACGGCCTGTACGCCGGCGCGATCCGCGGAGAAGCCGAGGCTGGTCAGGAGGTGGTTGCGGCGCAGGCCCTGCTGTTCGAGCAGCACGATAAGCGACTGCTTGCGTGCCAGGATGTTCTCCAGCAGCGGCATGTCGCGTCCGTGCAGGGCGACCGTTTCGTTCTGCAGCAACGCGAGTAATTCCTCGGTCGGTGCGATGTCGTCTTCGATCAGTTGCAGCAGGGTAATGTCGTGCATGGCTGGCTCTTGGCGTTTAGCGTCCTTGAAGTCAGCGCGCCCGAGGGTTAGCGCTGAGCTTCGAAATCAAGCAGTTTGCTGGCGACCCGGCCGGCATCGACCTGATAGCTGCCATCGGCGATCGCCTGTTTCAACTGGGCCACACGGGCGCTGTTGACTTCAGGCTGCTCGCGCAGCTTTTCGCGGATCTGCTGCAACTGCTGTGCCTCTTGACTGAGGTGTACCGCCTCTCCGCTGGCGCTGGCCTTGGGGGTTTCGCCGGCTTTCTCGGGGGTGCCCGATGCCGTGTTGCTGCGAACCCCGCCTGTGACGGACGGAGAGTTGTTCAAACGACTGAAGTCGATAACCATGATCGAAACCTCTGGGAATTAGGACGCTTGCCTTGTTTTCGGCCAATCCGAAATAAACTTTAGGCACAAATGCATTGCCGCCTATCGGCAAGCGTGTCCGACCCGTTTTCGACACAGTTTAGGAAAAGCACCTACATACTGCTAGCCCTTCGGATTACATCGCTACTTCTACCTGCCCGGGGCCGGTGACCCTGGCCTTGACCACGCGCTTGGAGTTCAGGTTGCGCACCCGGATCTGTTCGGTCAGGCCGCCTTTGCTCAGGGCTTCGCCAGGCATGCGCACGTTGAGTGTTCCGCTGCGGGCGGTAATGACCACATGGTCGCCCTTGCGGATCACCTCGGCCTGCTCCAGGTACTGCAAGGTCAGGACCTGGTCGAGGGTAGTGGGGCGCAGCAGCTTCATGCCCACGGCCTGCTCGAGCTGGGTCAGGAAACCGGCGCCGAGGGTGCTGACGTCGCGCTCGCGCATGGTCACGGCATTTTCGTCGATCACGCTGTCGCGCTTGAGCGGGCGGGTCATCACCACCACGTCGCGGAACAGCTTGACCTGAGCCGGTACGAACACGGTCCAGGGTGCAGCGCTGTCGCAGCGTACCCGCACCGTGACCCGGCCAATCGGCTGTGCCGGGCTTTCCAGCGAGGCATCCAGCGCCTGGCTGCACAGTGGCATGCGCAGGCGCGGGTCGAGGTTGTTCACCTGGATCTCGTAGCGGCCTTCGGTCTGGGTGGTGGCCAGATAGTCCTCAACGGTGAATTCAAGAAACCCTTGGGTGACACCGATAAGCTGTTCAGGCAAGGTAGCCGCATCTGCCAGCGTGCGGGTGCCGGGTGCCAACAGGCACAGCGTGGCCAGGAGGGTGGCCAGCAGGCGCGTCAGTCGTCGGAATAATGTCGTTTTCGTGTGCATACCGCTCAAAAAAGCAAAGCCCGTGCCGACTCGTTGGCAAACGGGCTGAAAAAATAGAAGGAGACTGGCATGGCTGGAGTCATGGATTCGGTCAACCAGCGCACGCAGCTGGTGGGGCAGAATCGCCTGGAACTGTTGCTGTTCCGCCTCAATGGCGCGCAGCTCTATGGCATCAACGTGTTCAAGGTCCGCGAGGTGTTGCAGTGCCCGGAACTGACCTTGCTGCCCAAGTCTCATCCGGTCGTGCGCGGGGTGGCCAATATTCGCGGCGCGACCATTCCGATCCTCGACCTGTCGATGGCCACCGGGTTGCCGCAGTTGAGCGAGGAAACCCGTAACAGTTTCGTGATCATCACCGAGTACAACACCAAGACCCAGGGCTTTTTGGTGCATTCGGTGGAGCGCATCGTCAACATGAACTGGGAAGAGATCCACCCGCCACCCAAGGGCACCGGGCGCGATCACTACCTGACGGCAGTCACTCATGTGGACAACCGCATGGTCGAGATCGTCGATGTGGAGAAAGTGCTCGCCGAGGTGGCGCCATCGTCCGAGCAGGTGTCGGCCGGCGTGGTCGATGCCGAGGTGCAGGACAAAGCGTTGAAGCTGCGGGTGCTGACCGTCGACGATTCCTCGGTGGCGCGCAAGCAGGTCAGCCGTTGCCTGCAGACTGTCGGGGTGGAAGTCATTGCCCTCAACGATGGTCGCCAGGCCCTGGACTACCTGCGCACGCTGGTCGACGAAGGCAAGCGTCCGGAAGAAGAGTTCCTGATGATGATCTCGGATATAGAAATGCCGGAAATGGACGGCTATACCCTTACTGCCGAGATTCGTAGCGATCCACGCATGCAAAAGCTGCACATCGTCCTGCATACTTCGCTGTCCGGTGTGTTCAACCAGGCCATGGTCAAGAAGGTCGGTGCCGATGACTTCCTGGCCAAGTTCAGGCCGGACGACCTGGCCCAACGGGTGGTCGACCGAATCAAGGCCACGCATTGAAACCGCCGGGGCCTGGCCCCGGCACACGCGATTTGAAAGAGGCGGCAGCATTGTCTACGGGTAATTTGGATTTCGAACAGTTCCGGGTCTTCCTGGAGAAAGCCTGTGGCATCCTGCTGGGCGAGAATAAGCAGTATCTGGTGTCCAGCCGTCTCAACAAGCTGATGGAGCAGCAAGGCATCAAGAGCCTGGGCGAGTTGGTACAGCGCATCCAGAGCCAGCCCCGTGGTGGCCTTCGCGAGCAGGTAGTGGATGCCATGACCACCAACGAGACCCTGTGGTTTCGCGACACCTATCCGTTCGAGGTGCTCAAGAACAAGGTGGTGCCGGAGTTCATCAAGGGCAACCCAGGCCAGCGTCTGCGGATCTGGTCGGCGGCCTGTTCCTCCGGGCAGGAGCCGTATTCCATTTCCATGGCCCTGGATGAATTCGAGCGCACCAACCTCGGCCAGTTGAAAATGGGCGCGCAGATCGTCGCCACCGACCTTTCCGGAGCCATGCTCAATAACTGCAAGACCGGCGAGTACGACAGCCTGGCGATCGCCCGGGGCCTGTCCCAGGACCGCCTGCAACGCTATTTCGACGCCAAGGGGCCGGGGCGCTGGGCAGTCAAGTCGCCGATCCGCAGCCGTGTGGAGTTCCGTTCGTTCAACCTGCTCGACAGCTACGCCAGCCTGGGCAAGTTCGACATCGTGTTCTGCCGCAACGTGCTGATCTACTTCTCGGCGCAGGTCAAAAAGGACATCCTCATGCGTATCCATGGCACGCTCAAGCCGGGGGGCTACCTGTTCCTCGGGGCCTCGGAGGCGCTCAACGGCCTGCCGGACCACTACCAGATGGTGCAGTGCAGCCCGGGGATCATCTACCAGGCCAAGTGAAGTAAAGAGAAGAGGCCGGTATCGAAAGATGCCGGCCTTTTTCTTTGCCTGAGACAGACGCTGGGCAGATCGCGCAGGAGCGGGCGTGCCCGCGAATCAGCCACTGCGGTGTAGGGCGAGGGCTTCGCCTGGGTGCTCGGGCATACAGCGCCTGTGGGGTCGTGAAATACCGCCGTCAATTTTTTGGATTGCCGCTTTTGCCGCAGGACAATTGCCGCTTGCCCATCCTCGAGCGGAAGCCCTTTGCCGCTTTTCTGGCATCAGGTGGAGCGGCAATAGGGCGCAAGCCCAGTAATTTCGGGGTTTTCGATGGTTGGCACAGGCCTTGCTATAACTCGTTCAACGCAACTCCGGTCAACCTGCAAGGTTTCCCCGACATGAGCATCAGTTTCGACAAGGCACTCGGTATCCACGAAAAGGCACTGGGCTTTCGTGCCCAGCGTGCAGAGGTGCTGGCCAACAACATCGCCAACGCCGACACGCCCAACTACAAGGCGCGCGACATGGAGTTCTCCTCGGTGCTGGCTGCCGAGTCCGAGAAGCAAAATGTCGGCCGTGTCTCGCTGACCCGCACCAATGCCCAGCACATCGAGGCCCAGGGTCTGACCCTGGCCGACGAGAGCCTCAAGTACCGCACGCCGGCCCACCCGTCGATCGACCAGAACACCGTCGACGCCCAGGTCGAGCAGTCGAACTACACCGAGAACGCCATGGGCTTCCAGGCCAGCTTCACCTTGCTCAACAGTAAATTCAAAGGGCTGGTCTCGGCCCTGCGTGGAGAATAAGCATGTCCCTTGCCAGCGTCTTCCATATTGCCGGTAGCGGTATGAGTGCGCAGAACACGCGCCTGAACACCGTCGCCTCCAACATCGCCAACGCCGAGACCGTCTCCTCGAGCATCGACCAGACCTACCGCGCCCGCCACCCCGTGTTCGCCACCACCTTCGAGCAAGCGCAGAACGGTGCCGGTCAGTCGCTGTTCGAAGACCAGGGCCAGGCCGGGCAGGGCGTGCAGGTCAAGGGCATCATCGAGGACCAGAGCAACCTCGAGGCGCGCTACGAGCCGAACCACCCGGCCGCGAACAAGGACGGCTACGTCTACTACCCAAACGTCAACGTGGTCGAGGAGATGGCTGACATGATCTCCGCCAGCCGGGCATTCCAGACCAATGCCGAGCTGATGAACACCGCCAAGGCCATGATGCAGAAGGTACTGACCCTGGGTCAGTGATAAGGACGACTAACCATGGCAATCGATAACAGCACCCTCAACGATGTCCTCAGGAATTCCGGCGTCAGCGACGGCACCAGCAAGCCCCAGACCCAGGCCCAGCCTACCGACAGGAATGCGTTGGACAGGAATGCGTTCCTGAATTTGCTGGTCACCCAGATGCAGCACCAGAACCCGCTCGACCCGCAGGACAATGGCGAGTTCGTCTCGCAGCTGGCGCAGTTCAGCAGCCTGGAGGGCATCACCAACCTCAATAACTCGGTCACCGGAATCTCCGATGCCCTGGGTTCGTCCCAGGCCCTGCAGGCCTCGTCGCTGGTGGGTCGTTCGGTCATCGTGCAGAACGACAAGGCCATGGTCGACACCACCAAGAGCTTCAATGGCCAGGTCGTGGTGCCGCAGACCATCAGCGAAGGCAAGGTCACCATCAAGGACAAGGACGGCAACGTCGTGCGCACCCTCGACCTGGGCGAGCAGAAGGCCGGCAACGCCGACTTCATCTGGGACGGCAAGAACGACAAGGGCGAAGTGGCCCCGGCGGGCGAGTACAGCTTCACCGCCACCACCACGGTCGATGGCAAGTCGGTAGAGATGTACACCCTGCTGCCGGCCACCGTCACCAGTGTCACCTTTGGCGCCAAGGGCAGCGAAATGATGCTCAACCTTGCCGGTATCGGCAAGGTCGGCATCTCCAAAGTACAAACCATCGGAATCTAAGGCCGGCTACTCGGCAGAAGGAGCGAACACATGTCTTTCAATATCGGTCTTAGCGGTCTGTACGCAGCCAACAAGCAACTGGACGTTACCGGCAACAACATCGCCAACGTCGCCACCACCGGTTTCAAGTCGTCGCGTGCCGAGTTCGCCGACGTCTATGCCGGTGCCAACCGCCTCGGTGTAGGCCAGAACCAGGTCGGTAACGGCGTGCGCCTGGCAGCGGTGTCCCAGCAGTTCGGCCAGGGTGACGTGAACAACACCGGCAACGTGCTGGATATGGGTATTCAGGGCCAGGGCTTCTTCGTGCTGTCCGACAACGGCGCGCTGCAATACACCCGTGCCGGTGCCTTCCAGACTGACAACGAGAACTATGTCACCACCTCCGATGGCCTGCGCCTGCAGGGCTATGCCGCCGACGCCAACGGCAATATCCAGCGGGGTGTGCTGAGCGATCTGCGCATCGATACCTCGGCGCTGGCGCCGCGGGCCACCTCCACGATCGACCAGAGCCTGAACCTGAACTCCTCCGCCAAGGACATCCCGCTGCCGGCCGTACCGCCGGTTGCCGGTGACCCGAACCTGGCCTTCGACCCGGCTGACCAGAACACCTACACCAAGTCGTTCCCGACCAAGGTGTACGACAGCCAGGGTAACGAGCACACCATGGAGCAGTTCTACCGCAAGACCGGTACCAACGAGTGGACCATGTACACCCTGGTCGATGGTCGCAACCCGTTCGATCCTACCAGCACCACTCCGCTGAGCGGCACCATCAGCTTCAACAGCGACGGCTCGGTCAATGCCATGACCGCGAGTGCCACGGGTGTGCCGGCAGGGGCGACCTGGAGCGTGACCAACAACAACTTCAACATGGTTGGCTGGATCCCGGCTTCGCAGAACGCCGCCGGCACCTGGGGGCCGAACGGTTCGAACGGCAATGCCGACGGTATCCGCCTGGCCATGGGCAGCACCACGTCCTACAACACCGACACCGCACGCCAGCGTCCGTATCAGGACGGTTACGCCACCGGTATCCTGTCGAGCCTGTCCATCGACTCCACCGGTGTGATGTTCGCCAGCTTCAGCAACCAGCAGTCGCGTGCCATTGGCCAGGTAGCCATTGCCAGCTTCACCAACGAACAGGGCCTGCAGCAGATCGGCGGTACTCGCTGGACCGAGACCTTCGCCTCGGGCATTCCAAACGTGGATGCGCCGAAGACCGGTACCCTGGGCTCGGTGGAGTCCAACTCGCTGGAAGCTTCCAACGTCAACCTGACCCAGGAGCTGGTGGAGCTGATCAAGGCGCAGAGCAACTACCAGGCGAACGCCAAGACCATTTCCACCGAAAGCACCATCATGCAGACCATCATCCAGATGACCTGATGGTCGCGGGTTGGTCGAGTAGCGTTACCCAGGCCCCTTTCCCGTGAAGGGGCCTGTCGTTTCAAGGGAGGCGTCATGAACAAGTGGATCCTTGCCTGTGCTGCCGCGCTTTGCCTGCATCAGGCCCAGGCGGGCATGGCGCCGTGGTGGCGCTGGGAAAGCCAGGTCGATGGCCGCCTGGTGTGTTCGCAGTGGTCCCCGGGCGATGGCTGGAAGCGCTTTGCCGGGCCGTTCAATAATGGTGGGTGCCGCGAGCATTGAGGTTTTGCGCCGCGTCCCGGTAGGAGCGGGCTGTGGCGACACTGCGAATAGGCTCGCTGGGCGACGGTTTGCCGCCACCGGCAAACGCCCGCCGGATATCCGTCGTTCTTTTCCTGACCGCTTTCCCCAAAAGCCCGTATTCACGGGCTTTTTTACGTCTTTTGAAAGTTGGTTCGGAACTTGCTTTATAGCCATCAGAGCAACGGCGGGCGGCAACCGATCGCCAGCGTAGCGGAGGATGACTGTGGACAAGATGCTTTACGTGGCCATGACCGGCGCCAGCCAGAACGCGATGGCGCAGAAGGCCCATGCCAACAACCTGGCGAACGTTTCCACTACCGGTTTCCAGCGTGACCTGGAGCAGGCGCGCTCGATGCCGGTGTTCGGCGACAGCTTTCCGGCGCGTGCCTTCGCCATGAGCGAGCGGCCAGGCACCGACTTTACGCCTGGGGCGATGATCGAGACCGGTCGCGAATTGGACGTGGCGGTGTCCGGCAATGGTTTCATCGCCGTGCAGGCCCCTGACGGTAGCGAGGCCTATGTGCGTACCGGCAGCCTGAACATCGACGCCCTGGGCGTGCTGCGTGCCGGCAACGGCATGCCGGTGATCGGCAACGGCGGTCCGATCGCCATTCCCCCGGAGCAGAAGGTCGAGGTGGGCGATGACGGCACCATCAGCATCCGCGCCATGGGCGAAGACCCACGGGTGATGGCCGAGGTCGACCGCATCAAGCTGGTCAACCCGGACATCGCCAGCATGACCAAGGGCCTGGACGGGCTCATCCACACCAAGAGCGGACAGCCGGCCGATGCCGACGTGAACGTGCGGGTGGTGTCGGGTTTCCTCCAGGGCAGCAACGTCAATGCCGTCGAGGAAATGACCTCGGTGCTGGCGCTGTCCCGGCAGTTCGAGCTGCACGTCAAGATGATGAAAACAGCCGAGCAGGGCGACGAAGCCATGGCTCGGGTTTTGCAAATCGTCTAACCACTTTTGAACGGGTGCCGTAAAACAGGCGCACGAGGAGAACACTAAATGCTTCCGGCTCTTTGGGTCGCTAAAACCGGCCTGTCCGCTCAGGACACCAACCTCTCGGTCATTTCCAACAACCTGGCCAACGTCTCCACCACCGGCTTCAAGCGAGATCGTGCCGAGTTCCAGGACCTCCTTTACCAGGTCAAGCGCCAGCCGGGTGCCCAGTCCACCCAGGACAGCGAACTGCCATCGGGCCTGCAGGTCGGTACCGGTGTGCGCATTGTCGGCACCCAGAAGAACTTCCAGGTCGGCAGTCTGCAAACCACCGAGAACCCGCTGGACCTGGCGGTCAATGGCCGCGGCTTCTTCCAGGTGCTGCAACCCGATGGCACGGTTTCCTACACCCGTGACGGCACCTTCCACCTGAACTCCGATGGCCAGGTGGTCACCGCCAATGGCTTCGCCCTGGAACCGGCCATCGTCGTGCCGCCGGATGCGCAGACCTTCACCGTCGGCCAGGACGGCACCGTGTCGATCACCGTTGCCGGCAACCCGGCGCCGCAGATCATCGGCAACCTGCAGACCGCCGACTTCATCAACCCGGCCGGCCTGCAAGCGATCGGCAACAACCTGTTCCTGGAAACCGCCGCCAGCGGCGCGCCACAGATCGGCACCCCGGGCCTGAACGGCTTCGGCACCACCCAGCAGCAGACCCTGGAAAACTCCAACGTCAGCACCGTGGAAGAGCTGGTGAACATGATCACCACCCAGCGTGCCTACGAGATGAACTCCAAGGTCATCTCCACCGCCGACCAGATGCTGTCGTTCGTTACCCAGCAGCTGTAAGTCAGTCACAACCCTGTTTCACCGTGAGGTAAGCGTCATGAATCGTCTGTTGTCCGTGTTCGCCCTGGGGGGGGCGGTGTTGCTGGCAGGTTGCGTCGCGCCGACGCCAAAGCCGAACGACCCGTACTACGCGCCGGTATTGCCGCGCACCCCGATGTCGGCGGCGGCCAACAACGGTTCGATCTATCAGGCCGGCTTCGAGCAGAACCTGTATGGCGACCGCAAGGCGTTCCGGGTCGGTGACATCATCACCATCACCCTCAACGAGCGTACCTCGGCCAGCAAGAACGCCGGCTCGCAGATTCGCAAGGACAGCGAGGCCAACATCGGGCTGACCTCGTTGTTCGGCGCCGTGCCGAACACCAACAACCCGTTCGGCAGTGGCGACCTGTCGCTCAATGCCGGCTACAGCGGCGAGCGCAACACCCAGGGCGCCAGTACCGCCAGCCAGGGCAACACCCTGACCGGTTCGGTCACCGTCACCGTTGCCGAGGTGCTGCCCAACGGTATCGTTGCGGTGCGCGGCGAGAAGTGGATGACCCTCAATACCGGTGAAGAACTGGTGCGTATCGCCGGGTTGATCCGTGCCGACGATATCTCCACCGACAACACTGTGCCGTCCACTCGCGTGGCCGATGCGCGCATCACCTACTCGGGCACCGGCTCCTTCGCCGATGCCAGCCAGCCCGGTTGGTTGGACCGCTTCTTCCTCAGCCCGCTTTGGCCTTTCTGAGTACGGATGAACATGTTCAACGCAAGGCAGCTGATTGCCATGACCCTCTTGATGACCTTCGCGTTCGGCGTCCACGCCGAGCGCCTGAAGGACATCGCCAGTATCTCCGGCGTGCGCACCAACCAGTTGATCGGCTATGGCCTGGTGGTGGGTTTGAACGGCACGGGTGACCAGACCACCCAGACTCCGTTCACCCTGCAAACCTTCAACAACATGCTCTCGCAATTCGGCATCAAGGTGCCGCCGGGGTCGGGCAACGTGCAGCTCAAGAACGTCGCCGCGGTGTCGATCCATGCCGACCTGCCGCCGTTCGCCAAGCCTGGCCAGGTGGTGGACATCACCGTGTCGTCGATCGGTAACTCCAAGAGCCTGCGCGGCGGCAGCCTGCTGATGACCCCGCTCAAGGGTATCGACGGCAACGTCTACGCCATCGCCCAGGGCAATCTGGTGGTCGGCGGCTTCGATGCCGAGGGTCGCGATGGTTCACGTATCACCGTCAACGTGCCGTCGGCCGGCCGCATTCCCGGTGGGGCGACGGTCGAGCGTGCGGTGCCGAGCGGCTTCAGCCAGGGCAACAGCCTGACCCTGAACCTCAACCGCCCCGACTTCACCACTGCCAAGCGCATCGTCGACAAGGTCAACGACCTGCTCGGCCCAGGCGTGGCCCAGGCGCTGGACGGCGGCTCGGTGCGCGTCACCGCGCCGATGGACCCCACCCAGCGGGTCGACTACCTGGCGATCCTCGAAAACCTCGAGATCGACCCCGGTCAGGCATCGGCCAAGGTCATCATCAACTCGCGCACCGGTACCATCGTGATCGGCCAGAACGTCAAGGTATCGCCGGCGGCGGTGACCCACGGCAGCCTGACCGTGACCATCACCGAAGACCCGATCGTCAGCCAGCCGGGGCCATTCTCCAATGGCCAGACCGCCGTGGTACCACGTTCGCGGGTCAACGCCGAGCAGGAAGCCAAGCCGATGTTCAAGTTCGGCCCGGGCACCACGCTGGATGAAATCGTCCGCGCGGTGAACCAGGTCGGCGCAGCGCCAGGCGACCTGATGGCGATCCTCGAAGCCCTGAAGCAGGCCGGTGCGTTGCAAGCCGACCTGATCGTGATCTGAGGACGTCTGATGAATCCCAAGAGCATGGTGCGCAGCCCCGCCGACAGCGGTGCCTATACCGACATCAACCGGCTCAGCTCGCTCAAGCACGGTGACCGCGACAGCGAAGCCAACGTGCGCAAGGTGGCGCAGGAATTCGAGTCGCTGTTCATCAGTGAAATGCTCAAGGCCTCGCGCAAGGCCAGCGACGTCCTGGGCGATGGCGACCCGCTGAACACCGAGACCGTCAAGCAATACCGCGACATGTACGACCAGCAGCTGGCGGTGAGCATGTCCCGTGAAGGTGGCGGTATCGGCCTGCAGGACGTGCTGGTGCGCCAGCTCTCGAAGAACAAGCCGGTGCGCCCCAATGCCAGCCCGTTCCCGGCAGTGGCCGGGCATGCGCCGGCACTGTGGGGGGCCAAGGTGGCTGAGCCTGCAGTGGCCAGCAGCGAAACGCCAGGCGTGCGCAACGACGTCGCGGCGCTCAATTCGCGGCGCCTGGCCTTGCCTGGCAAGCTCACCGATCGACTGCTGGCTGGCATCGTGCCTTCAGCGGGGACACCGGGGGCCGTCACTAACGCTGCGCCGTTGCCTGGGCGTGGCGACATTCCTCCGGGCGGCGTGGCCACCGGCGACTGGCAACCGGCGCAGGCCTTCGCCGCCCCTGGCGGCATGCGTATTCTCGGTCGCGCCGTGGCCCAGCCGCCACTTGCACCGAGCAAGGCCTTCAGCGACAGCGATGCGTTCGTCGCCACCATGCTGCCGATGGCCGAGCAGGCCGCCAAGCGTATCGGGGTCGACCCCCGCTACCTGGTGGCCCAGGCCGCCCTGGAAACCGGTTGGGGCAAGTCGGTCATGCGCAACGCCGATGGCAGCAGCAGTCACAACCTGTTCGGCATCAAGGCCAGCAGCAACTGGCAGGGCGGGCAGGCGAGGGCGATCACCAGCGAGTTCCGCGATGGCCAGTTCGTCAAGGAAACGGCGGCATTCCGCTCCTACGACTCGTACCAGGACAGCTTCCATGACCTGGTCAACCTGTTGCAGGGCAACTCCCGCTATCAAGATGCCTTGAAGGCTGCCGATAACCCAGAACAGTTTGTGCGAGAGCTGCAGAAGGCCGGGTATGCCACTGACCCAAGCTACGCCAGCAAGATCTCGCAGATCGCTAAACAGATGAAGTCGGACACGAGCTACGCAATGCTCGGAACCACCACGCAACTTTGAAAAGCTAAGGGCACGTAACCATGGCGAGTTTGATCAATATTGGCATGTCGGGGCTAGGAGCCGCCCAGTCGGGGATGTACACCCTGGGCAACAACATCGCCAACGCCGACGTGGAAGGCTATTCTCGCCAACAGAACGTGCAGCGCACCAAGGGGTCGCAGCAGTATGGCCAGGTATTCATCGGTAGCGGCACCACCCTTGCCGACGTGCGCCGGGTTTACAACGCGTTCCTCGAGAACCAGCTGCGTACCACCACCTCGCTGTCCAGCGATGCCAACGCCTACCTGAACCAGATCAGCCCGCTGGACACCGCCCTGTCGAGCAGCGATACCGGTATCACCGCCGCGCTGAAGAGCTTCTTCACCGCCATGCAGGATGCCTCGGCCAAGCCCAACGAAGACGCCTCGCGCCAACTGCTGCTGACCAGCGCGCAACAGCTGTCCAAGCGTTTCAACACCTTGTCCTCGCAGCTCAACCAGCAGAACGCCGACATCAACGCCAACATGGCGTCGATGGCCGACCAGGTGAACAAGCTCACCGCCACCATCGCCCAGTTCAACGACCAGATCGCCCGTGTCTCGGCGATCCAGGGCAAGCCCAACGACCTGCTCGACCAGCGCGATGCGGCAGTGCGCCAGCTGAACAAGCTGGTCGGCACTCAGGTCACTGAGCGCGAAGGCAGCTACGACATCTATCTGCCCAACGGCCAGGCACTGGTGCTCGGCAACACCACCCAGAACCTGGAAGTGGCGCCGAACCGCG
Source organism: Pseudomonas sp. LS_2 (assembly GCF_042709235.1). NCBI lineage: Bacteria > Pseudomonadati > Pseudomonadota > Gammaproteobacteria > Pseudomonadales > Pseudomonadaceae > Pseudomonas > Pseudomonas sp. LS_2. Next base: position 30,472 of record NZ_JAVAYC010000023.1, read on the forward strand.
ACGACCCGACGCGCATGTCGCTGGTCATCAACCGCGGCTCGACCAAGATGGACATCACCGGCACCACCACGGGTGGCGAACTCGGCGGCCTGCTGCGCTACCGCAAGGAAACCCTGGACCCGGCGCTCAACGAGCTGGGCCGTGTGGCCCTGGTGGTCTCGGACGCGATCAACAAGCAGTTGGGCCAGGGCATCGACAAGAACGGCGAGTTCGGTGCGCTGCTGTTCAACGACATCAACAGCGCCAAGGCCATCAGCGAGCGCAGCGTGGCTCGGCTGGGCAACAGCGCAGGCTCCGGCAACCTGGATGTGACCATCAAGGACACCGGCAAGCTGTCGACCAGCGACTACCAGGTGACCTTCACCAGCGCCACTGGCTACAACGTGCGCAAGTTGCCCGACGGCACCGACATGGGGTCCTTCGACCTGAGCGACGACCCGGCGCCGGTGATCGATGGCTTCACCCTGTCGCTCAATGGCGGTGCCCTGGCCGCAGGCGACAGCTTCAAGATCACCCCGACGCGCAATGCCGCAGGCACCATCGACGCGCCGCTGACCGACCCCAAGCGCCTGGCCTTTGCCGCGCCTCTGAGCGCCAACAGTAGCAGCGGCAACAAGGGCACCGCCTCGATCACCCAGCCGAACCTGACGTCGCAGCTGGACATCTACGATGCCGCGCAGCGCACCGACCTGCAGACCGGGCTGAAGTACTCGACGCCGGTCAAGCTGGTGTTCACCAACGATGCCTCGCCCCAGAGCTACACGCTGCACGACGCCCGCGGCAACGCGATTGGCACCGGCACCATCGTGCCGGGCCAGGCCAACAAGTTGCAGCTTTCGGTGCCGATGGTCGATGCCGCCGGCAACCCGATCATGGATGGCGCCACGCAGAAGACCTTCACCTTCGACATGGAAGTGTCCGGCTCGCCCAAGAGCGGTGACAGCTTCACCGTGTCGCTGAGCGGCCCCGGTTCCTCCGACAACCGCAACGCCAGGTCGGTGATCGACCTGCAGACCCGGTCAACCGTCGAAGTAGGCGCCGATGGCAAGGGCATCAGCATGACCGATGCCTACGCCAAGCTGGTCTCCAACGTCGGCGGCATGGCAGCCCAGGCGAGCATGGACAGCGATGCCAACGCGGCCCTGCACAAGTCGGCCACCGATGGCCGCGACGCGGTGTCGGGTGTGTCCATCGACGAAGAAACCGGCAGCCTGGTCAAGTACCAGCAGTACTACACCGCGTCGTCGCAGATCATCAAGGCGGCCCAGGAAACCTTCGCCACCTTGATCAACAGTCTTTAAGGAGCCGTAGACCGTGCGCATCTCTACTACGCAGTTCTACAACACCAGCACCAACAACTACCAACGCACCTTCGCCAACCTGGTGAAGACCCAGCAGGAAGCCAGCGACGGTATTCGCGTGCGTACTGCGGCAGACGACCCGGTAGGCGCCGCGCGCTTGTTGCAGCTCGAGCAGCAGCAGAACATGCTCGACCAGTACAAGACCAACATCACCAACGTGCGCAACTCGCTGGGCACCAGCGAGAGCACGCTCAATGCGATCGGCAACATCCTGCAGCGGGTCAACGAGCTGGCCATCGGCTCGGGCAACGCCGGCTTCACCGACGCCGACCGCAAGGCCAATGCCGAAGAGCTGCAATCCCTGGAAGATCAGCTGTTCTCGCTGATGAACAGCCGCGACGAGAACGGCAAGTACCTGTTCTCCGGCTCCAAGGGCGACACCCAGCCCTACGTGCGCAACGCCGACGGCACCTACTCGTACCAGGGCGACCAGAACCAGTTGAAGCTGCAGGTGGGCGACATGCTCAGCCTGGCTGCCAACGAGACCGGTTTCGATGCGTTCGAGCAGGCCCTCAACACCAGCCGCAGCCAGACTCGCCTGACCGCGCCAGCAGTGGACGATGGCCGTGTGGGCCTGTCCAATGGCCAGGTTTCCGGCAGCGCCACCTACAACGACCGTTTCCGCAGCGGCGAGCCATACAGCATCGAGTTCCTCAGCAGCACCGAGTACCGCATTCTCGATGCCGGTGGCAACGACGTAACCCTGGAAGCTTCCCAGGGCGGCAAGTTCGACCCGAAAAGCGACAGCACCACGGTGTCTTTCCGTGGCGTCGACCTGCGCCTGGATATCAACTTCAAGCCAGGTGACGAAGCCAACCCGGACGCGGCGATCGCCGGCCACACCTTCCAGCTGAGCTCCAAGCCCGACTCCATCGGCGGCTCGCGCAGCCCAGGCAACACCTCGGCGAGCCAGATCAACAACGCAAGCATCACCAACCAGGGCCAGTACAACGCCTCGTTCCCAGGTGGTGGGGCGATCCTCAAGTTCACCAGTGCCACCGATTTCGAGCTGTATGCCGCGCCGCTCACCGACGGCAGCCGGCCGATCTCCACGGGTACCCTGGCGGGCAACGTCGCGACCGCTTCGGGTGTCAGCTTCGAGTTGTCCGGTGCGCCGAACGCAGGTGACTCGTTCGCTATCAATGTCGACAACCACCAGACCCAGAACATCCTCGACACCATCGGCCAGTTGCGCAAGGCGCTGGCTACGCCGGTGGACGGTGATCTGAAGGCCCGGCAGGAGTTCCAGGCCGCCCTGGACTCGGCCATCGGCAACGTACGCAGCGCCAGCAACCAGGTCAGCTCGTCGATCAGCGCGATCGGTGGGCGTGGTGCGGCGCTCGATGTGCAGGCCGAGACCAACGAGGCGCTGGGCACCGAGAACACCAAGACCCAGAGCTCGATCCGCGAGAGCGACCCGGCCACGGTGATGCTGCGCCTGCAGATGCAGACCAACATGCTGACCGCTTCCCTGCAGTCCTACGCGAAGATCGCCAGCCTGTCGCTGGTCAACTACATCTGAGTCCTCCTGCTGCCTCATCCCACCTGCATCAGGCCCTTGCGGGGCCTGATGCACGGCCCTGCGAAGGTCTTTCATCGTGAACGCACACCCTGACGTCAGCATCGTCATTCCCGCCTTCAATCCGCGCTTCTTCGCCATGGCGTTGCAGAGTGCCCTGGCGCAAACCTATGAGCGCCTGGAAATCCTGGTATGCGATGACAGCAAAGGCGAAGAGATCGAGGCGATCGTTCGCTCCTTCGACGGGGTCGGTATCGCACCGGTGCGCTACGTGCGCAACGATGAACACCTGGGTTTCGTGGGCAATCTGCTCAAGGCCGTGGGAATGGCCAGCGGCGAGCTGGTCAAAGTGCTGTGCGACGACGACCGGCTGTTCCCCTTGTGCATCGAGCGCCAGGCGGCGGTGCTTCAGGCTCACGCCGACGTCAGCCTGGTGCTGGCCCAGCGTGTGTTCTGCGATGCCGAAAACAGCATGCTGCCGATGCGCCTGTCGAACGCCCGCTTCGTAAACGTCGACAAGCTGTACAAGGGCGACGACATGGTGGCCTTCCAGGAGGGGCATTCGTTCGCCTTCCTCGGCAACTTCTCGGCGGCGCTGATGCGTCGCCAGCCGGCCCTGGAACTGCTGCGCACCTTGACCCAGGAAAGCCAGGGCTTCCAGATGCTGCTCGACCAGGCGCTGTTCACCTGCCTGATGCGTTGCGGCGACATGGTCATGCTCGCCGATGTCCTGGCGGTCGAGCGCTTGCACCCCGAGCGCTTGAGCAAGCGCCCGGAATCGGTGCAGATCACCCGCGTGGAATGGGGCTGGTTGCAGCAGATGGTCATTGCCCGAGGTGGCGAAGCTGCGCCGGCAAAAGGCTGGGTGCGTCAGATTTCCTTGCTCCGGGCAGCAGAGCAGCCGAGGCAGTGGCGTGAAACCAACCTTCAGCTGACCCTGAGCAACTGGCAGACCTGCATGCAGGGGCGGGTGGGCAGCGATTCGGAAAGCTACGCCGAGTTCTACCAACAGTGGTTGCAGGCGCGCCGCTTCAGCGATGCGCGGCGTCGCAACCTGCCGGCGTTGTTGGCGGCCTGGCCGAGCCAACCGCGTATCGTCGTGCTGGTGCTGGACCCGGAGGGCGAGCGCGCCGCTGTGCAGGCAACGCTGGACAGCCTTGCCGGGCAGATCTACACCTCGCACAGCTACCGGGTATTCTCGGCTCGGACCGTCAACCGCGCAGGCCATCTGACATTGGAGCAAGACTGGGTCAGCCAGCTCAACCGCGAAGTGGCGACGCTGGCCGAGGACGACTGGGTCTACCTGCTGCGCGCCGGGGACCGCCTCAGTGAGTCGGCACTGCTGATACTGGCCGAGCGCATCGCCCTGTTCCCAGGCCTGGCGTGCGTGTACAGCGACGAGGCCAGCTGGCACGAGGGCAAGTCGCAGGATCCGGTGTTCAAGCCGGACTTCAACATCGACCTGTTCCGTAGCTACCCCTATGTGGGGCGCGCCCTGGCGTTCGCCTGTTCGGCGCTCAGGGCGCAGGACGGGTTCGACCCGGCGTTCGCCGACCTGGCCCCCCACGACCTGATCTGGCGCCTGATGGAGACGAGTGGCCCACAGGTGATCGGCCACATCGCTGAAATGCAGGTGCAGTCCACCTTCAGCTACGCGCAGTGGATGTCCTCGGCGAAAGTGCTGGAGCAGAACGGCCCGGTATTGCAGGCGCACCTCAACCGCCTCGGCATCGAGCACCAGCTTCACCAGGGCGCGCTGGCGCTGCTCAACCGCGTGCAGTACCTGCATGCCGAACAGCCGCTGGTGTCGATCATCGTGACCTGCTGCGATGACCTGGGCCGCCTGCAGCAGTGCGTGCAGAGCGTCATCGAGCAAACTACCTATCCGCGCTACGAGGTGCTGGTCGTGGCCGGAGGTGAGGTCGACCCCGACACGGCCACCTGGCTGGCGGCAATGGCCGATATCGGTGGCGGTATCCTGCGCGTGCTGCGCCTGCCGCTGCGGGGCGACGATTCTGTGTTGTTCGACCGCGCAGCCAGGCAGGCGACCGGCGAGTACTTGCTCAAGCTGTCACCGACGTTATGCGTGACCCAGCCCGACTGGCTGGATGAAATGCTCCAGCATGCGCAGCGCCCCGAAGTGGGTGTGGTGGGTGCCAAGCTCATCGACCGTTTCGATCAGGTGGTAGATGGGGGCTGGGTGTTGGGCGTTGGCCAGGCCGCAGGCCCCGCGTTCGCCGGTGAGGGCATGCATGCCCGGGGCTATCTGCAGCGTTTGCAGTGCGTGCAGAACTGGAGCGCGGTCTCCGGCGACTGCCTGCTTGTGCGCAAGGCGCTGTGGGAGGGCATGGGCGGTCTGCGTACCCAGCAATTCTCCGCCGGTCTCTGCGAGCTCGACCTGTGCCTGAGGGCCACCGGCGACGGTTACCTGGTGGTGTGGACGCCCTACGTGCATATGCGTGTCATGCCGTCCGGCGGTGCTGCGCAGGGCCTGGGGAAGGCGGAGGGCGAGGTGCAGAGGTTCGTTGACCAGTGGCTGCCGCGCCTGATCCAGGACCCGGCATACAACCCCAACTTGAACCTGACGATCGCCAACTTCGCGGTGGAGGCAACCATTCGCGGCAGCTGGAACCCGCTGTGTGCCAGCGTGGTGCCGTCGGTGCTGTGCCTGCCGATCAACGCCTCTGCTGTGGGCCACTATCGCGTCATCCAGCCATTCATCGAGCTCGAGGGTGCGGGCAAGGTGATCGGCCATGTCGCCCACGAGACCCCTCACACTGTGCAACTGGCGCGGATGAACCCCGACGTGATTGTCTTTCAGCTTCGCCATACCGAAGGGACGGCGAGTGACATCGAGCGCATTGGGCGAATCTCTTCGGCCCGCCGCGTGTTCGAGATCGATGACTACGTGTTGGCCGCGCCTTCGAAGAACAGCCATGCGCGCAACAAGCCGGCAGACATCGAGCAGCATCTGCGCCGCAGCATCGGCCTGTGCGACCGTGTGGTGGTGACCACCGATGCGCTGGCCAACGCGCTGTCGAGCATGCACAAGGATATCCGCGTGGTGCCCAACACCCTGGCGCCGCACCTGTGGACCGGCTTGCAGAGCCGCAGGCGCACTTCGTCCAAGCCGCGCGTCGGTTGGGGCGGAGGCACCAGCCATACCGGCGACCTGGAGGTGATTGCCGAGGTGGTACGGGAATTGGCCGATCAGGTCGAGTGGGTATTCTTCGGCATGTGCCCGGAAGGCCTGCGGCCCTACGTGCATGAGTTCCATCCGGTAATCGGCCTGCTGGATTACCCGCGCAAGCTGGCCAGCCTGAACCTGGATCTCGCCCTGGCGCCGCTGGAGCACCACATCTTCAACGACTGCAAGAGCAACCTGCGTTTGCTCGAGTACGGCGCTTGCCGTTATCCGGTGGTGTGCTCGGACACCGAGGCCTATCGCGGCGACCTGCCATGCACCCGGGTGCGCAGCAACAGCACCGACGAGTGGTTGCAGGCCATCCGCATGCACCTGAACGACCCTGTGGCCAGCTACAAGATGGGCGACGAGTTGCATGAGCGCGTGATGCGCGACTATGTGCTGCGCGGTGATGCCCTGAAGGCCTGGGAGTGGGGCTGGCTGGCCGATTGAGGCCGATTGGCGGCGCCTGCGGCGGATGGCACCGGCTTAGCCGGTGCCAGGCAGTCCTGAATAACGGCTAGTTGGCCAGCCAGGCGTTGCGCCAGGCTTGCAGGTGTCGCTCGTCGAGCATCCAGTCCTTGCGCACCGCGACTTGCAGCTCATCACCCAGGCGCGCTGCCGCGCCCAGGTCGCTCACGTGCGCTCGAATAGCCTCCAGCCAGTCCTGGTCACGGTTGCCCACGCGCGTGACGGGCAGGCCACCGGTGTCATAGCCAAGCACATCGCTGCAGATGACCGGGTAGCCGCAGGCGCCGTATTCCAGCAGGCGCACGTTGTCCTGAAGCGCGTTGAAACGGGTCTGCTCGCGCGGTGCCAACACCAGGTCCAGGTTCAAGCCCGCCAATACCTGCGGGTAGCGCTCCGGCGCGACCTCGGCATGCACCTCGTGCAGGTGCTCGCGCAGCGGCTCAGGGCACTTGCCCAAGAACACCCAATGCACCTCGGCAGCCAACGCTTTGACCACCTCCAGCAGCAGCATCAGGTCGCGGCTGTCCTGGGTCTGGCCGGTGAGGCCGACGCGCGGCTTGTCGCCAACCCTCCGCTGCCCTTGCAGGGCGGACCAGGCGGGCACGTGCAGGCGGCTCTCGACGATGCGGATGTCAGCGTGCAAGCCGGTGAACGCTTCTGCCATTGCGGCGCTCGGCACTACCAGGCGGTCGGCGCAGGCCAGCCCACGCTGCAAGATGGCGAGGACGTTGTCCGCTGAATCCAGGCCTTCGCGCAGCTCGGCCGGCAGTTCTGGCAGGTAGGTGTCCAGGTCCACGACCTTGAACGCCCGGCTGAAGGTTTTCATGCGCTGCATCGCGGCCAGCCGCTGCTCGCCGATTTCCCCCTGCAGGATGATGCTGTCCGGCGCGAAGCGCTCAAGGTTCGGCAGGTGCATCAGGCCCGGCGACACCGCGCCGTCGAGTTGCCCGGCCTGTTGCAAGGCAGCGAGCGGCTGCGTCAGGCGGTATTGCGTGGCCATGGACAGGTCCGCCGGGTGCGCCAGCACCGTCGGCAGTGGCTTCCACGATGACAATGGGCGCCAGGACAATGCCGTGTTGGCAAGCTGGAAGCCACCCTTGTTGAGCAGTGAAAGGTTTGGGTTGTAGGCCGTGTCGCTGGCCAGCTGCGGCAGCCACTTCGCATACAGGGCATCGTCTTCGTCGGCCGAGGCGCTGTCCGTGGCCTGGTCGCTGAGCAGCAACTGTGCATGGGCGGCCCAGACGTTCAGGTAGCCCGCCTGCTGGGCGCGCAGGCACAGATCGACATCCTGGTAGCGCGCGGGAATGTCATCGCCAAGGCCACCCAGGGCCAGGTAAAGCTCGCGGGCGATCATCAGGCAGTCGCCGCTGACGGCGCTGTAGTTCTGGTCGACTTGCAGCCGCTGCATGTAGCCCGGCGCGTCCGCCGCCAAACCGACGAAGGGACGCCCGACCGGGCCTTGCAGACCGAGGATCAGGCCGGCATGGCTGACTTTGCCATCGGCCGACAGCAGCTTGGCGCCCACGGCGCCGACTTCCGGGCGCTGCGCGTGGTTGAGCAATTCGTCCAGCCACTCGTCGTCGTAGGCAGCCACGCGGGGCGAGAGCAACAGCAGGTAGTCGCCTCGCGCCTGTTCGGCGGCAGCGTTGATGGCTTGTGCCTGGGTGGCGTGGGCGTTGTCATGGAGCACAGGACGCAGGCGCGCATCGCCCAGGCCGCCGAGGGCCTCGAGCCACGCGCGGACGTCACTGGCCGCAGGGTCGCTCTCGATCAGCAGCAACTCGTGGTGGCGGTAGCGGGTGTTCTCGAGCAGGCTTTCGATGCAGCGTTGCAGGTAGTTCAGGGCGCTGCCGGCATTGATCAGGATCGACACCAGTGGCTGCTGCCGATGGCCGTAGCGAATACGGTACTGGCCAGGCTTGTCGCCCAGCACGTCGGGTGCCTCGTAGCCACGTGCGCGCAAGTGCTGGAGGATGGCGTCTCGTTCGTCGGCAAGGTTTGCCAGTTTGGGCGCATCGCTGATCAGCAGGGGTTCGGCGATGTGGCCGAGGCCATCCAGGCCGCCGTGGCTGATCAGGCGCAGCACCAGCTCGAACTCTGGTGCCTGGGCGTAGTAGGCATCGAAGCCGCCGGCGTCCAGTACCACGTCGCGGCGCAGCAGCCAGTGACGGCCCATGGAGGCTGGAAGGCCGAGCAGGAAATCGAGGTTGAAGTCCGGTTTCAGCACCGCGCCCAGGTTGTCATCGCCCTGGCGATACAGGACATCGCAGTACAGCGCCCGGCAACCGGGGGCGTTGAGCAGCTCCAGGCCCGCCACCAGCAGGCCGCTGGTGGTCAACCCATCCCCGGCATTCACCAGGCAGAACCAGTCGAACTGTGCTTGCGCGAGCAGGCGGTTGAGCGGGTCGATCCAGTTGTCCGCCGTTACCGCGATGACCGGGCCTTCGAACGTACTCGCCTCGCTGCCTGCCACGCTGAGCAGGACAGGGTGGATGTTGCGGTAGGTATCGCTGGCCGCGGCCAGCGATTGCTGGGTCGTCGCGAGCTTGGCCGCATCGCCTTGCAGGTCGAGCACCAGCACGCCGAAGCTCGGGCCTTGGCCATGCTGTTCCAGGCGCTGCTCCACCAGGCTGCGTTGCAGGGGCGAGAGGCTGCGCTGGGCGAGCCAGTGCTGTGCGCCTGCGGCCTGGGGTTGGTGTTCTTCGACCACGCCAAGCAGCGTCAGCATCTTGCGTCGGCCGTTGCGTACGGTTTCGCTGCCCAGGTCTCCATGGCGCGCGTAGAGTTGCTGGTGGAGTGCCGGGTAGTCCTTGAACGCCTGCTGCGAGCGTCGTCCGGGCTCGGCGACGGCAACACGCATGCGCGCTTCGACGGTTTCTCTGCGCACATGGCGCAAGTTGGCGCGCAGGGCCAGGCGCATCAGGAAGTCCCAGTCCTCGAAGGCAGGCAAAAGCTCGTCGAAGCCGCCCACGGCGCCGATAAGGGCGCGCGGGCAGGCGAAGGTATTGACCGGGATGTAGTTGTTGTAGAACAGCCGCTCACGGGAAAACTCGCCGTGTCGGTAGCGTTGCTCGCGACGTTGCTCGATCCGTACGTCGTCTTCCAGCGTTTCGGTGACGAACACCGCGTCGGTGTAGACCACTTCTCCCGGATGGCTTTCGATGGCCTGTGCAAGGGTTTGCAGGTGGTCCGGCAGGTACAGGTCGTCATCGTCCAGATACACCACATAGTGCCCGCGCGCCAGACGATAGGCAGCGTTGCGTGCCGCCGCCGGGCCTTGGTTGCGGCCCTGGTAAAGGTAGGTGCTGGCGAAGGAGTAGCTGTCGAGCAGCGTTTCGACCGGCGTGCCCTTGTCGTTGACCAGGATCACTTCGAAGTCCTGGCAGGTTTGCCGGGCCAGGCTGTCCAGCGCATCGACCAGCAGGCGCGGGCGGTTGAAGGTAGTGAGGATGACGCTGAACAAGGGGGGCACGTTGTTGCGGTTGGTCTTGCTACCCTCGTCAGAAAGGGCCTGGGTCGAGCTGTCGTCGATGTCAATCCGCTCATCTTTCGATCGGGCTCGGCTGGTCATAGTCTCTCTCGTGCAAATGTGAGGGCTGGCGGTTGGCGACGCGCGAGCGTCAGTCTTCCGGCGTTGGGGCAGGGCAAGCAAAAGGTCTGCCAAGCCTTGTGCCTGGAATGCCGGGCTGTCATCAGGGCCGCGAGTGAAATGACTTTGGCGGTGCGACGTGACTTGGCAGTCGAAACGCGCATCTTTAATCTATTGAGTCAGCGGGCAAGACCGTCAGTACGGTATGCAAGGCCAATATCCATGGTCCGTAGCCCGCGAAATTCCGCCATGATCTATCGGGAAGCCACAATGATTGGCATCAAAAGCATCGCCAGCTACGTACCTGTCGAGGGCGTCGACAACTACGCCCAGGGTGCGAAGTTCGGCAAGGACCAGGATTTCATCTTCGGCAAGATCGGTTCGACCTTCCTGCCGCGCAAGGAAAATGGCCAGGAAACCTCCGACCTGTGTGTCGAGGCGGTCCGTACACTGTTCACTGCCAATCCATCGCTCGACCCTGCTGCTATAGATGTCGTCATCGTCGTGACCCAGAATGGCGACGCCGAGGGGCTGCCGCACACGGCTGCCATCGTCCAGCACAAGCTGGGGTTGTCGACCCAGGTCGCGGCCTTCGATGTTTCCCTGGGGTGTTCGGGCTACGTCTATGGCCTGTATGCGATGAAAGGCTTCATGGAGGCGGCGGGCCTCAAGAACGGCTTGCTGATCACTGCCGACCCGTATTCGAAGATCGTCGATCCCGAAGACCGCAATACCACCATGCTGTTCGGAGACGCGGCCACCGTCACCTGGATGGGCGAGGGCGCGGCCTGGCAATTGGGCAAGTCGCTGTTCGGCAGTGACGGCGCCGGTGCCGAGCACCTGCGTACCACCGACGGCAAGTTCTTCATGAACGGCCGCCAGGTGTACAACTTCGCCTTGGTCAAGGTTCCGGCACACCTGTCGCAATTGCTGGAGGCCAGCCAGCTGAAGGCGGCCGACATCGACCTGTTCTGCCTGCACCAGGGCAGCGCGGCTATCGTCGATGCGGTGTCGCAGCGCTTCGAGGACGGCGAGCATAAGGCCAGGTTCGTCAAGGACATGCTCGAAACGGGCAATACCGTGTCGTCGAGCATTCCCTTGCTGCTGGAGAAGCACGTGCTCGGCAAGCCGCTCAAGCGGGTTGCGCTCAGTGGCTTCGGTGTTGGCCTGTCGTGGGGCTCGGCAATCATCGAACGCGTCGACTGAGCTGACGCAGCCTGGAAAAAAGCGCTCGCCGGTTTCCGGTCAGCGCTTTTTTTCGTGAGGTGATTGGGGGTGGTGGGTTTCTGGCGTCAAACCCTTGATTTCATTGAAGTGGCAGGGTGCCAGTAAAAAATTTTGCAAAAGCCCTAAAGCAAACCGCTGTGACGACGATAAACATTACGAAGGTTCTCTAGGCCACACACCCGGCGAATTGCCAGGCCGGAAGCCGTAGTACCCAACCAACGAGGAATTCGTCATGGCTTTGACCGTTAACACCAACACCACCTCTCTGGGTGTTCAGAAAAACCTGAACCGTGCTACCGATGCACTGAGCACCTCGATGAGCCGTCTGTCCTCCGGCCTGAAAATCAACAGCGCCAAAGACGACGCCGCCGGCCTGCAGATCGCTACCCGCATGACCTCGCAGATCCGTGGTCAGACCATGGCGATCAAGAACGCCAACGACGGTATCTCCATCGCCCAGACCGCTGAAGGCGCGATGCAAGAGCAGACCAACATCCTGCAGCGTATGCGTGAACTGGCCGTTCAGGCTCGAAACGACTCGAACAGCGAGAAAGACCGTGAAGCGCTGAACAAAGAATTCAGCCAGATGTCCGACGAGCTGTCGCGTATCGCCAACAGCACCCAGCTCAACGGCAAGAACCTGCTGAACTCGGCTACCACCATGACCTTCCAGGTCGGTTCCGAGAGCGGCACCAACAACCAGATCTCCATCACCCTGGCCGACATGACTGCCGCGACCCTGGGTGTCGACAGCACCACGATCTCCATCTCCGGTGCCGATGCCGACATCAACGCCAACTTCGAGGCCGCCCTGAGCGCAATCGATAGTGCTCTGCAGAGCATCAACAGCACTCGTGCCGACCTGGGTGCCGCGCAAAACCGTCTGACCAGCACCATCAACAACCTGCAGAACATCAACGAGAACGCCGAAGCCGCTCGTGGCCGTGTACAGGACACCGACTTCGCTGCTGAAACTGCCCAGCTGACCAAGCAGCAGACCCTGCAGCAAGCTTCGACCTCGGTTCTGGCCCAGGCCAACCAGCTGCCATCGGCAGTCCTGAAGCTGCTGGGCTAATCTGCCAGATAGCTGATGGCGGGGGGGCGCTTCCCAGGCGCTTCCCCGCCTTTTCGTTGCGAGGTGGTTGACATGGACATGAGCGTCAAGCTGAACCTGTCTTATCCGGCCGCACGTGTGGCCGAGCAGGTTGCCGACAAGCCGGTGGCGCGGTCGACAGAAGCTACTGGCGGCAGTGAGAAAAAAGACCCGGTCAGAAAGGTGGATGACACCGACAAGGTCAAGCAAGCCGTCGCTGAAATCGAGCAGTTTCTGAAGCAAAGCCGACGTAACCTGGAATTCTCGACTGACGAGGACTCCGGCAAGATCGTGGTCAAGGTCATCGCCAGCGATACCGGCGAGTTGATCCGGCAGTTGCCCTCCGAAGAGGCGCTGCGCATCGCCGAGAGCCTGAGCGATGTCCAGAGTGTGTTGTTCGACGCCAAGGTGTAACCTGCGTCGGGTAACGACCCAACAGATTCATGTCGATCCTGCAGGAGCAGGTTCGGCGCACCAAAACTGAGAGGGACCGCAGCATGGCAAGCCCGATTATTCCTTCGACAGGCCTGGGTTCCGGTCTTGAGATCGGTAACATCGTCCAGGCCCTGGTAACTTCCGATACCGCCGCGAAGCAGGCGCAGATCAAGCGCCAGACCAACAACAATACCGCGATGATCTCGGGTATCGGCTCGCTGCGCAGTGCCCTCACGGCGTTCCAGGACGCCATGAAAAAACTCAACGACAAGGATGCGCCGGCGTTCAACGCGTTCGCTGGCACCTCCGGCAATGAGTCGGTGGTCAAGGTCAAGACCAATAACAGTGCAGTGGCGGGTAGCTTCGACATCATCGTCGACAAGCTCGCCACCAGCTCCAAGGTGGCCAGTCAGCAGTTCGCCGGTGGCGCCAGCAGTGCCATCAGTGCCGGTGAGCTGACCATCAGCCAAGGCGGCAAGGACTACAAGATCAACGTGGCCAGTGGTGCCACGCTGCAGAGCGTTCGTGACCAGATCAACAAGGAAATGAGTGCGAACGGCATTTCCGCGAACATCGTCAGCGAGGCCGGTGGTTCGCGCCTGGTGCTGTCGTCGACCACGACCGGTGCGGGTAGCGATATCTCGCTGGGTGGCATTCCTGAGCTGACCATCGATGGTACTCAGAAGGTTAATGGTACTGGTGCAGGCTACATCACTGCATTGGCCCAGGATGCCGAGCTGACCGTCGATGGCCTGAAGATTACCAGTGCCAAGAACACCGTCGAAAACGCGGTAAGTGGCTTGACCCTGGAACTGACAGGTGTCAGCCCGACGCCGTCCGGCGGTGGTGCTGCCACGGCGACCAAGGTGACAGTGGCGCAGGATAACGAAGGCTTGAGGAAGTCGGTCCAGACCTTCGTCGATGCATACAATACCCTGCAGAAGAGCATCACCCAGCTGACCAGTACCAGCCGCGATGCCGACGACAATGTCGTCCTTGGCCCGTTGACCAACGATCCTACCACACGCTCGTTGCTCGGCGACGTGCGCAGTGTGCTCAGCGAGGCGGGGGGGAGCGGCGCACTGACCAGTCTCAGCCAGCTGGGTATCAACACCACCAAGGACGGTACCTTGGAGTTAAACAGCGTCAAATTCAACACGGCGATGAACGACAAGAAGCTTGGCAGCGACCTGCAGAACCTGTTCACGGGTACCGGCGGTATCTTCGAGCGCATGAATGCGGCGATCGACCCGTACAACAAGACTGACGGTAGCCTTGCGTCGCGTAAATCCAACCTGGACGAGGTGGCCAAGAATCTCTCCGACCAGCAGGCTGCGCTGGACCGTCGTACCGATTCGCTGACGGTGTCGTTGACTCGCAAATACGTGGCGCTGGATACCGCGCTGGGCAAGATGAGGGCCCAGGCCGATCAGATCAACTCGATCTTCTCGGCCCTCGAGGCGCAGAGGCGGAACAGCTGATCCGACGGTTGTGACAAAGGCCCGGTGGCGTCATATTGGCGCCCCGGGCCTTTTGCATTGTCGCTAAAGTTTTTTCCTGTAACGGCGATACAACAGGTATTCGCAACCTATTCTGCTGCAACGAGGTAGATCCATGAACCCGATGTTGGCCCTTCGGCAATACCAGAAAGTAAACGGTGTGGCGCAGACATCCGAAGCCAGCCCGCACCGCCTGGTGCAGATGCTCATGCAAGGCGGCCTCGATCGCATGGCCCAGGCCAAGGGCGCTATCGCGCGCAACGATGTCGCGCAGAAGGGCATCCTGATCGGCAAGGCCATCGACATCATCGGCGGTCTGCGTGAAGGCCTGGACCTGGAAAACCACGCCGACAGCCTCTCGGACCTGGACAGCCTGTACCAGTACATGAGCCGACGCCTGATCGAAGCCAACGTCAACAGTGACCCGAAGATCATCGACGAGGTCGCACGCCTGCTGATCACGGTCAAGGAAGGCTGGGACGCGATCGGCGACCAGCAGCCGGCCGAGTGAGCCCTGGAGAGCGGTCATGAGTGATGTAATCGAGCGTATCGAGCAGACCCGCGAAGCCCTGCAGGCTGCGCTTGCCAGTCGCGACTGGGATGCCGTTGGCGAGCTCGACCTGGAATGCCGCGTGTGCGTGGAGGATGTCCTGGCCGAAGCCACGCACAACGAAGCGGCGGTGCGCGGTAGCCTGGAAGACCTGATGGGCGTTTATCGGCAACTGATCGAGGTTGCAAGTGGTGAGCGTCAATTGGTGGTCGACGAAATGTCGCAGATCCGTCAGGCGGAAAACGCGGCAAAGGTATACCATCTGTTCAGCTGATCGCTGGATGATACAAAAAGCGTTGCGCCATAAATTTGACTATGGGCTGTTTTTTGACTTAACTAGTGGCTGTTTTCGATAATCAGACGTCCGAACACTGACCATTCAGTCGGAATGATCTCGAGCCTGCCTGCGGGCGCCGATATGACTAGGGAAGTTGCTATTGCATGTGGCGTGAAACCAAGATCCTCCTGATCGATGACGACAGCGAGCGCCGCCGCGATCTGGCGGTGGTCCTGAACTTTCTCGGCGAAGAGAACCTTTCTTGCTCCAGCTCCGACTGGCAGCAATCGGTAGAGGCGTTGTCCTCGAGCCGGGAAGTGCTCTGCGTGCTGATCGGTACTGTCAATGCGCCGTCCAGCGTCCTGGGCGTGCTTAAGACAGTGGCGGCCTGGGATGAGTTCCTTCCTGTCCTGCTTTTAGGTGAAATTTCTTCTGCGGACTTCCCGGAGGACCTTCGCCGTCGCGTGCTTTCCAACCTGGAAATGCCGCCCAGCTACAGCCAACTGCTCGACTCGTTGCACCGTGCCCAGGTCTATCGCGAGATGTACGACCAGGCGCGCGAGCGGGGTCGTCAGCGCGAGCCGAACCTGTTCCGCAGCCTGGTCGGTACCAGCCGCGCCATCCAGCACGTACGCCAGATGATGCAGCAGGTGGCCGATACCGACGCCAGCGTGCTGATCCTGGGTGAGTCCGGCACTGGCAAGGAAGTGGTCGCGCGCAACCTGCATTATCACTCCAAGCGCCGTGAGGCGCCCTTCGTGCCGGTCAACTGCGGCGCGATTCCGGCGGAGCTGCTGGAGAGCGAGTTGTTTGGTCACGAGAAGGGCGCTTTCACCGGAGCGATCACCAGCCGTGCAGGGCGTTTCGAGCTGGCCAATGGCGGGACGCTGTTCCTCGACGAGATCGGCGACATGCCGCTGCCGATGCAGGTCAAGCTGCTGCGCGTGCTGCAGGAGCGCACCTTCGAGCGAGTGGGCAGCAACAAGACCCAGAGCATCGATGTGCGCATCATCGCCGCGACCCACAAGAATCTCGAGACCATGATCGAGGAAGGGACTTTCCGCGAAGACCTGTACTATCGCCTGAATGTCTTCCCTATCGAGATGGCGCCGCTGCGTGAGCGCGTCGAGGACATTCCGCTGCTGATGAACGAACTGATCTCGCGCATGGAGCACGAGAAACGCGGCTCCATCCGTTTCAACTCGGCGTCGATCATGTCGCTGTGCCGTCACGGCTGGCCGGGCAATGTCCGTGAGTTGGCCAACCTGGTCGAGCGCATGGCCATCATGCATCCCTACGGGGTGATCGGCGTGGCAGAGCTGCCAAAGAAGTTCCGTTACGTCGACGACGAGGACGAGCAACTGGTGGACAGTCTGCGCAGCGACCTCGAAGAGCGCGTGGCGATCAACGGCCATACGCCGAACTTCTCCAGCCACGCCATGCTGCCGCCCGAAGGCCTGGACCTCAAGGACTATCTCGGCAGCCTGGAGCAGGGGCTGATCCAGCAGGCGCTGGACGATGCCAGCGGTATCGTCGCTCGCGCCGCCGAACGCCTGCGCATCCGCCGGACCACGCTGGTGGAGAAGATGCGCAAGTACGGCATGAGCCGCCGTGAGGGTGACGGCGAGGAGTAGGCTCTGCGTTGTTGGGGGCCCTGGGTTTGGCCGAGGCCCCATATCACCGCGTCAGGGAGTCCGCGTTCTGCGGCGCCTTCTCACCCATGACCTGGCAGGTTCTCGCAGGTTTTTTCATGCAGTTGCCGATGCGTGCTTCGTCGTATTCGTGGCCAGGCCCGCTATTGGATCGAGGTGTGCGGGCAAATGCCACGGCGCGCCGATCCACCGGCGCCAAGTGAGCAACCCTCCCAAATTACAAGGAAGATGACTGGTGCGCATGCCTTGCTCAAGCAGGCATGCGTTTTGCTTTGCAAGGTATGTAGGGACAAGGGTCAGTTTTTTGTCATCCCTCCGACCAATGCGGACGAAGAGCATAATGAAAGCAGTCATTCTGGCCGGTGGGCTGGGAACACGCATCAGCGAAGAATCTCACCTGCGCCCCAAGCCGATGATCGAGATAGGTGGTAAACCGATCATCTGGCACATCATGAAGATCTACTCGCACTACGGCATCAACGACTTCGTCATCTGCCTTGGCTACAAGGGCTACGTGATCAAGGAGTACTTCGCCAACTATTTCCTGCACATGTCCGATGTGACCTTCGACATGGCGGAGAACCGTATGGATATCCACAACCGCCACGCCGAGCCCTGGCGGGTGACGCTGGTGGATACGGGTGAAAACACGGCAACGGGCGGGCGCCTGAAGCGTGTCCGCGACTACGTTGGTAATGAAACCTTCTGCCTGACCTACGGCGACGGTGTGTCCGATGTCGACATTCCGCGGCTGATCGACTTCCATCGCCAGCACGGCAAGATGGCCACGGTCACTGCCGTACAGCCGCCGGGGCGATATGGCGCGCTGGATGTGCAGGGCGAGCAGGTACGCGGCTTCCAGGAAAAACCAGCGGGCGATGGTGGTTGGATCAATGGCGGCTTCTTCGTGCTGGAGCCGGCCGTGCTCGAATACATCGAAGGCGATGACACCACCTGGGAATATGAGCCTATGCGCCGTCTGGCCGAGGATGGCCAGTTGATGAGCCACCTGCACCGCGGCTTCTGGCAGCCAATGGATACCCTGCGTGACCGCATGCAGCTCGAAGCACACTGGAAGAACGGCGAAGCAGCATGGCATCTATGGCGCTGAATCCGGCATTCTGGGCAGGGCGCCGAGTGCTGCTGACCGGGCATACCGGTTTCAAGGGCGGCTGGCTGGCGGTATGGCTACGCCAGTTGGGCGCCGACCTGCGCGGCTTCGCCTTGCCTGCCGCGACCACACCATCGCTGTGGCAGGTCGCGCAACTGCAACAGCGGGTGGCCGGCGATTTCGCCGATATCCGCGATGCCTCGGCCCTGGCGCATGCCCTGCACGACTTCCAACCCGAAGTGGTGCTGCACCTGGCGGCCCAGCCTCTGGTGCGTGAGTCCTACCGGGCGCCAGCCGACACCTATGCAACCAATGTCATGGGCACGCTCAACCTGCTGGAGGCGGTGCGTACCACGCCTTCAGTACGCGCGGTGCTGGTGGTGACCACCGACAAGTGCTACGAGAACCGCGAGTGGCCCTGGCCCTACCGCGAGCATGATGCCCTGGGCGGCTTCGACCCCTATAGCAGCAGCAAGGCCTGTGTCGAGCTGCTCTGCGCCAGCTACCGCGACGCGTTCCTGCGCGCCTCTGGCGTGGCCCTGGGCACGGCGCGGGCAGGCAATGTACTGGGGGGCGGGGACTGGTCGGCCGAGCGCTTGCTGCCGGATATCTTCCGCGCCTGGCAAGCCGGCGAAGAGGTGATCCTGCGCTATCCCCAAGCGACCCGCCCCTGGCAGCACGTGCTTGACCCGCTGATGGGCTACTTGCAGTTGGCCCAAGGCTTGGTCACGGATGCCGAGCGATACGCCGCCGCCTGGAACTTCGGCCCGGACAGCGCAGGGTTGGCCACCGTCGGCGAGATCGTCCGACGCTTGGCCGAGCGTTGGCCAGGCGAGGCGCGCTGGTCGTTGGCCGGCGATGCCCAGCCGCACGAAGCCGGCCTGCTGGCGCTGGACTCGAGCAAGGCGCGGCAGGTGCTTGGCTGGTCGCCACGCTGGTCGCTGGACGACACCCTGAAACATACCCTGGACTGGCACCTGGCCTGGTGCGCCGGGCGTGACATGAACATCGTTACCCGCGAGCAGATCGCGGTTCACCAAGGCGGAACCCATGAGTGATAGTACGGCGCAGCAGTTGCGCCAACAGATTGCCGAACTGGTCGGACGCTACGCCGAACTGCAGATGGCACCCAAACCCTTCGTGCCGGGGCACAGCAGCGTTCCGCCTTCGGGCAAGGTAATCGGCGCGGGTGAACTGCAGTCGATGACCGAGGCCGTGCTGGATGGCTGGCTGACTACCGGCCGCTTCAACGAGGCCTTTGAAAAACGCCTGGCCAAGTACTTGGGGCGCCGCTGCGTACTCACCACCAATTCTGGCTCTTCGGCCAACCTGCTGGCTTTTTCCGCCCTTACTTCACCACGCCTCGGCGACCGGGCGATCAAGCCTGGCGACGAGGTGATCGGCGTTGCTGCCGGTTTCCCGACCACCGTCAACCCCATTCTGCAGTTCGGCGCAGTGCCGGTGTTCGTCGATGTCGAGATGGGCACTTACAACATCGACCCGGCGCTGATCGAGGCGGCCATCGGCCCGAAGACCAAGGCCATCATGTTGGCCCATACCCTGGGCAATCCCTTCGACCTGAGCGTGGTACGGGCCCTGTGCGACAAGTACGGCCTGTGGCTGATCGAAGACTGCTGCGACGCCCTCGGTTCGACCTACCAGGGTCGAATGGTCGGCACCTTTGGCGACATCGGCACCCTCAGCTTCTACCCGGCCCACCACATCACCATGGGCGAAGGCGGGGCGGTGTTCACCGAGTCGCCGTTGCTCAAGCGCATCATTGAATCGTTCCGCGACTGGGGCCGCGATTGTTATTGCGCGCCGGGCGAAGACAACACCTGCAGCAAGCGCTTCTGCTGGCAGATGGGCGACCTGCCACAAGGCTACGACCACAAGTACACCTACTCGCACCTGGGCTACAACCTGAAGATCACCGACATGCAGGCCGCCTGCGCGCTGGCCCAGATGGACCGGGTCGATGGCTTCGTGGCCGCGCGCAAGCGCAACTTCGGCTGGCTGACCGAGCGCCTGGCCGGTTGCGCGGACAAATTGATCCTGCCCCAGGCCACGAGCGGTAGCGACCCTTCCTGGTTCGGCTACCCGATCACCCTGCGTGACGGCAGCGGCGTCGATCGCCTCGAGCTGTTGCGCTACCTGGACGAGCAGGGTGTGGGTACACGCTTGCTGTTCGCCGGCAACCTGACCCGCCAGCCCTACATGAAGGGGCAGAACTACCGGGTTTCCGGCGAGTTGACGGTAACCGACAAGATCATGAACGACACGTTCTGGATCGGCCTGTGGCCGGGCTTGAGCGATGACCATCTGGAACATGCGGCCAGTCACATCGAAGCCTGGCTCAATCGAGGAACCCACTGATGAGCATTTCCTCTTCTGCCAACACCGGCACGTTGTTCGACAAACCGCTGTTCATCCTGGAAATGGCCAACAACCACATGGGCGATGTGGCCCACGGCGTGGCGCTGATTCGCGCCTTTGCCGACGTGTGCAAGGCGTTCCCGTTCCGCTTTGCCTTCAAGCTGCAATACCGTGACCTGGATACCTTCATTCATCCGGCGATGCGTGGCCGTGACGATGTGAAGTACATCAAGCGCTTCAGCGAAACCCGCTTGTCCCGCGAGCAGTTCGATACCCTGGTGGCGGAAATCCGCGCCAACGGTTTCCTCTGCCTGTCCACGCCGTTCGACGAAGCATCGGTGGACGTGATCGAAGAGCAGGGGCTGGACGCGATCAAGATCGCCAGTTGCTCGATGAGCGACTGGCCGCTGCTGGAGCGGGTGGTAAAGACCCAGCACCCGATGATCGTCTCCACTGCCGGCTCGACCCTCGAGGAGCTCGATCGCCTGGTCAGCTTCCTGGCCCACAGGCAGAAGAGTTTCGCCATTCTGCACTGCGTAGGCGAGTATCCGACCGCGGATGCCAACATGCACCTGTCGCAGGTGGACTTCCTGCGCCGTCGCTACCCTGGCGTGCGCGTGGGGTTCTCCACCCATGAGAACCCGGACAACACCGATATCGTCAAGATTGCGCTGGCCAAGGGCGCGCGCATCTTCGAAAAGCACGTCGGTCTGCCCACCGAGCAGTTCCCGCTCAATGCGTATTCGGCAAGCCCGGAGCAGGTTCGCCGCTGGTTGGAAGCGGCGCAGTATGCCTTGCTGTTGTGCGGTGAAGGCGAGCAGCGCCTGCCGGTGAACGAAAATGAAGTGGCCAGCCTGCGCTCCCTGCGTCGCGGGGTGTTCGCGCGCCGGGCCATTGCTGCGGGTGAGGTGGTGCAAGCCAGCGATGTGTACTTCGCTTTCCCACCGCAGGACGGCCAGATCACCGCCAATGACTGGTCGAAATACGCCACCTTCACGGCCCAAGCGGATATCCCCGAAGATGGCGCACTGAGCACCCACAACAGCACGCGGCGTGACGTGCGTGACAAGGTCTGGGCGATCGTCCAGCGCGTGCGTGCGCAACTGAGCGACAGTCACGTGGTGGTGCCGGGCCGCGTCGATCTGGAGATATCCCACCATTATGGCCTGGACCAGTTCGACGAGATCGGTTTGACCATGCTCACCGTGGTCAATCGGGGCTACTGCAAGAAACTGTTGATGCTCTTGCCGGGTCAGCAACACCCCGAGCAATACCACAAGCTCAAGGAAGAAACTTTCCATGTCCTGCACGGCGAGCTGACCCTGCAACTGGACGGCGTACCGCGGGTCTGCCGTCCAGGGGATGTGGTGACCGTCGAGCCGGGTGTGCGTCATGCCTTCCACAGTCAGGGCGGGGCAATCATCGAAGAGTTGTCCTCCACGCATTTCACCAATGATTCGTTCTATACCGACGAAGCGATCAATGCCAATCGCGACCGTAAAACCCTCTTGAGCTATTGGATGGACTGACGTGCCTAGCCATTATCGTGTTGCTGACTACATTGCTGACTTCATCGCCAAGCTGGGTGTGGAGCACGTCTTCCTGTTGCCCGGCGGCGGGGCCATGCACCTCAACGATGCGGTCGGCAAGCACCCCGACCTGGATGTCGTGGCCTGCCACCATGAACAGGCCGCCGCGATTGCCGCCGAAGCCTACTGCCGGATCAACGAGAATATCGGGGTGGCGATGGTCACCACCGGCCCGGGTGCGACCAACGCAGTAACCGCCGTTGCCGGTGCCTGGATCGAGTCGGTGCCGTTGCTGATCGTCTCCGGCCAGGTCAAGCGTGCCGATCTGCTACGTGGTGCGCCACTGCGTCAGAAGGGCGTGCAGGAGGTGGACATCGTCAGCGTGGTCGAGCCGATCACCAAATACGCAGTCACTGTCCAGCAGCCCGAGGACATTCGCCGCGAACTGGAGCGCGCCGTCTTCCTGGCTAAGGATGGCCGTGCCGGCCCGGTATGGATCGACGTTCCGCTGGACGTGCAGGGCGCGCCGATCGATCCCGATACCCTGGTGGGTTGGGACGAGGGCGTCGCATCCGTTACCGCCTTGGATGCAGCGGCGCTGGAGCAGGTTCGCGGCTTGCTCGAGGATGCCCAGAGGCCGCTGATTCTCGCCGGTCACGGCGTTCGCTTGAGCGGCGCGGCTGCTGGCTTTCGTGACCTGGTCGAGTCGATGGGCGTGCCATTGGTGACGACCTGGAACGCGATGGACCTGCTGCCCCACGAGCACCCGTTGTACGTCGGTCGTCCGGGTGTGGTAGCCCTGCGTGCCCCTAACTTCGCGGTGCAGAATGCCGACCTGCTGATCGCCGTCGGCTGTCGTCTGGATAACATCATCACCGCCTATGCGCCCCGCGACTTTGCTCGCGGCGCACGCAAGGTCGTGGTGGATGTGGACAGCAACGAGATCGCCAAGCTCGACATGGAAATCGACGTCGCCGTTACCAGCGATGCTGCAAGCTTCATCACCACGCTGGCAGACTCCCTTAAAGGTGCCTCGTTCAGTCGGCCACAGTGGTTGCAGCGCTGCCAGGACTGGAAAGCCCGTTATGGCGTAAACGACGGTAAGCCGTTCCCGGCCAGCGGGCCGATCAGTCACTTCCAGTTCGCCGATGCGCTATCCAATGCCGTGCCGGAAAATACCCTGGTCAGCACGGGCAGTTCGGGGTTGGCGGTCGAAGTGTTCTACACCGTGTTCCGTAACCGTCCTGGCCAGCGGGTATTCCTGACCTCGGGCCTGGGCGCGATGGGCTATGGCCTGCCGGCGGCCATTGGCGCGTGCTTCGCCAATGGCTGCAAGCCGATGGTGGCGGTGGAAAGCGATGGCAGCCTGCAATTGAACATCCAGGAACTGGCCACGTTGCGCGGCTTCAACCTGCCGATCTGCCTGGTGGTGATGAACAACGGCGGTTATGCCTCGATCCGCAATACCCAGCGCAACTACTTCGAAGGCCGCTATGTCGGTACTGGCCCGGAAGCTGGCTTGTGGATGCCGGACCTGGAAGAGTTGGCACGTGCATACCATCTGCCGTTCAAGCGTATCAGCGACGTCGCCGAACTCGAGCAGGGCCTGGCTGAAGCCGTGCGACTGCCTAGCCCGATGATCGTGGAAGTGCTGTTGATGAAGGATGAGGCGTTGAGCCCCAAGGTCGCCGCGATTCCACAGGCTGATGGATCGATGACCTCCATGCCGCTGGAGGACATGAGCCCCTTGCTGCCGCTGGCAGTATTGGAAGAGGAAATGGCGGGCAATCTCACCCCGGTATCGCGCCGGGTTCGGCAGCAGGCCAAGTGATGAAGCGCCACCTTCTGTTTGATTTCGACGGCACTCTGGTCGATTCTGCACCAGCGATTCTCGCCTGCTTTTCCCGTGTGCTGCAGGCACATGGCCTACAGGCCAGGTGCGCCATCGACGCCAGCCTGATCGGCCCGCCTTTGCGCCAGACACTGGCGGTACTGAGCGGCAGTGACGATGCAGCTTTGCTCGATGCCCTGGGCGCCACGTTCAAGCAGCTGTATGACGCCGAAGCCTGCCTGGAAACCCCCGCGTACGCGGGTTGCCAGGCCTTGCTGGAGCAATTGCACGCGCAGGGCTACAGCCTGTCCATCGCGACCAACAAACGCCTGTTGCCGACTCAGCGCATCCTCGCCGCGCTGGGGTGGCAACAATTGTTCAGCGAAGTGCTCGCCAGTGACTCCTACCCTGAGCGCTACAAGGACAAGGCCGGCATGATCGCCGCCTTGCTCGAGGATGCCGGCATCTCTGCGCGGTCGGCCATCTACATCGGCGATACCGTCGCAGACGGTCGCGCAGCCGCTGCCAACGAAGTCGAGTTCTGGCCGGTGGCCTGGGGCTACGGTCAGTTCACCAGTGAAGAGCGGCCACTGCCTTCTCCGCACGAACTGCTGGAACGCCTGGGGCGCCCATGAACACAGCCACTACAGCCAGCCCATGCCCCTGCTGCGGATCTCTCGAGACGTTGCTGCCCAGCCCGCAATACACCGCTTGCCGGCTGTGTGGACACCGTTGGCGGCTGCCGATGGAGCAGGCGAGCTACTACGAGACGCTGTCGGTCGCTCGTAACGATCTGGATACCCCCTGGTTCAAACGCAAGATCGGCGAGCGCGTAGCCGCGGTATCTGGCTTGCTGAAGACCGGTACGGAACGCGTGCTCGAAATCGGCTGTGCCGAGGGCGAGCTCGGCCGCGAGATAAAGGCGCGCTTTGCCGTTACCTACGAGGGTGTGGAGCTGTCGCAGGACCGGGTGTTGGCGGAGCAAAAGCTTGACCGTGTGTTCCCTACGCCTGCGGGGCAGATCCAGGCAACACCGTACCAGTTGATCGTGTCCTTCCATGTGTTGGAGCACATCGCTCGCCCCGAGCAGGAACTGGCGGCCTGGTCGAGCCTGCTGAGCGCGGACGGGTGTGTGCTGGTAGAGGTTCCAAACGAGGCCGGGCATCCGCTGCTGGTCAGCGATCGCAACGTCGAGCACCTGCACCAGTTCACCCCGGCGTCGCTGACGCTGTTGCTGGCGCGTTGCGGCTTTGCGTGCGATGCGTTGTCGGTGGGGCATTACGAGTCGCCGGTCTATTCGGACTCGATCCGCCTCGTCGCCCGCTTGCAGCCTACGGCCGAACGCCGACAGGCGCGTCTGTTGCAGCGGTTTCGTGACAGAACCGGTGGCCCGTTCCTGGTCTACGGAATCGGCGGCGACTACCTCAATTACCTGGCGCCGCTGGCCGATTCGCTGGAGATCCACGCGTTGCTGGACTCGTCCGAAGCCAAGTGGGGACAGCGCATGGGGCAGCATGTGGTCGGTGGCTATGACCCGCAGGCGCATGCCGAACTGCCTATCGTCATCTGCTCCATCCGCTTCGCTGCGCAGATCCGTCAGCACCTGCTCGACCTTGGCATTGCCGCGCAGCGCCTGATCGGCCTGGATAGCATTTATGAAGACGCCTGATTCCATCCTCGCTGCGGATTTGACCAACATGCTGGCCGCACCGCTGCCCTGGGAAGCGCTGCACGGTCGCCACATCCTGGTCACTGGCGCTTCGGGTTTCATCGGCGGGCATGTCGTCGAAGCCCTGGCTTGGCTCAATCGCACCCAGCCCCAAGCGAACCTTCGTGTTCATGCCTTGGCCCGGGATTTGGTAAAGCTTCGCCGGCGCATGCCCTGGCTGGATATTCCAGGCGAGGTGACGCCGCTGATCCAGGACGTCGCGCAACCCTGCCGCCTGGCGACGCCGCTGGACTTCATCATCCATGCCGCCAGCCCGGCCAGCCCCAAGGATTACCTGCAATTGCCGGTCGATACGATTCGTGCCAACACCGAGGGGACCCGGGCACTGCTTGAGCTGGCCCGGGACAAGCAGGCAGGTTTTCTGTTTCTCAGCAGCGGCGCGGTTTACGGGGACAATCCCTGGCAAACCGATGCCATCGCCGAAGGGGACTTTGGCCGCGAAGATCCGTTGTCGCCGAGGGCCTGCTACAGCGAGAGCAAACGCTTGGCCGAAACCCTGTGCAGGGCTTACCACACCCAGTACGCGGTGGACGCGAAGATCGCGCGGATCTCCCACTGCTATGGGCCCGGCATGCGTCTGGACGATGGCCGGGCAATCTGCGACCTGCTTGCCGATATTCTTCACGACCGGGACATCCGGCTCGACTCCGATGGAAGCGCCTCCCGTCCGTTTTGCTACGTCTCCGATACTGTGCTCGGGCTGTTCCACATTTTGCTGCGAGGCCAGGCGGGCCACGCCTACAACGTCGGCGAAACCCAGGAAACCAGCATTCTGGAGCTGGCCGAGAAGATGATTGCCGCAGCTGGCAAGACCGGGCAGCTGCAGGTCAGGGCAAAGGCGCGCAGTGGTCCGGCACCCGCCCTGAGAAACTCCGGGCATTTCAATATCGACAAGATCCGCGCGCTCGGATGGGCGCCAAGAACCCATTTGGATGCGGGTTTGTCCAGGCTATTGCAGGCTACTCTATGAATGCTGCTGATTCGCGTCCGACCCTGATTGGTTACCTTCCTCCGCTGGAGGGTATCCGGAAGACAGGGGCCAATTACCAATATCACTCCCAGTTCATCAATATCGGGGATATTGTCTACGCCCACGCAGGTGCCATGCTGACGTCCGGACGTCATTTTCAGGCCTGGGATTTTCGGATGAGCGCCGAAGAGGTCAATGAAAAATTTTCCCGTGTCGTGTTTTTCATACCTTGCAGAATCGCCCCCCATCCGTATGACCGGGACGGCTACCCGTACGAATTCGTCACCTCTTTCATCGAGAAGCTGAAGGTTCCTTTTTTCAGCCTCGGTGAGTCCGTCCAGGCGCGGGAGTACGAATACAGCCCAGATTTCCACAAAGGGCTTTCTTCAACGGTTCGTCGCTACCTGGGTGTGATCGCCGACCGGTCGCCGGTGGTGGGGACGCGAGGTAATTACTCGGCAGAAGTCCTCAACAACCTGGGCATCAAGAATGCGGTTCCCCTGGGGTGTCCTTCGCTTTACTTGAATGGCCCTGCGCTGAACCCGTCGTTGCTGGAGGTACCGAACAGCCCTGAAAAAGTGGCCGTGTGTTACTCCAATTACCAGGGGAACCTTCATAGCCGAATAGATGACTTTCTGCGTCTGGCCAGTCAGAACAACTATCACTATGTCGAGCAGGTCTTTGGCCTGCTGACGCAAGCGCTTTATTACCCTGGCAAGGTCAGGGCGGCAGATATCCATGCGGCTCGGCGGTTCTATAAAGACATGGCCCCAGTGCTTGCCCTGTTGAAGCAGAAACGCGTTCGCTACTTTACAAACTATGCCCTGTGGAAGGAATTTCTCGGGTCGATGGATTTCGTGTTTGGTGCTCGGATGCACGGTTTGACGCCAGCGGTGCATGCCGGCAAGCCTGCCATGTTCATTGCCCACGATTCGCGGGTTCGGGAAATGTGCGAGTTCTTCTCGCTTCCCTTTGTTGCCGAGCACGACCTGCCCGCGGCGATGGATATCGAATTCTTCCTGTCGCGCTGTGACTATCGCGCGACGTTGCCGCGCTATGAGGATGCTTACTCCCGATTCGTGCAGACACTGCGCGACCTCGGGTTGGGAGGCAACCTGGCAGTGGACGGTTCGATGATTGACCGTTGGACGCCTGAGCCTGATGCACACGTGGCCCGCGAGGAGCGAGCCCCTCATTACTCAGTTGAAGAAATTTCCAATCTGGAACAGCAGCTGGCTATTTGCGCCGAGATTCCGGACGAGACGTTCGTGAAACTCGCCCAGGTCGGTGATATTTCCCAGCGCTGGTATCGCGCTCGTCTCGAAAGCGGGACGGTCCAGGGCGGATAGCTGCTTGCGCTTGTATGTTGGCGTTCGTCAGTCCTGGGGCAAGTGCAGTACAGATTCGATAAGGGCCGACCTGTTTTAAAGGCGGCTGAATGATGGAACACGGTGGATAGCGATATGAGAGCTTGTGAAATTTGTAGCGGAACCCTTCTAGAGCGACTGCACCGTCAGCATTTCCTGTTCCCGGGGCTTTCCCAGCCCGTTCATTATGACGTAGTGGCTTGTCGCGATTGCGGTTTTGCCTACGCCAGCGACATACCGGATCAGTCGGCACTCGATCAGTTCTACCAGAACGCCGAGCATCACCTGCATACCGAGCTGCCGCCCGGGTTGGCGCGTATCCATGGGAATTTCTTCCGCTTCGTCCAAGCACATGCCCGCCTGGCCAGCGACGCGCGCATTCTCGATATAGGTTCGGGCATGGGGCATTTTCTTGCGCACTTCCAGCAGGCAGGTTTCCGGCACTTGCTGGGCATGGAACCGAGCCCGGCGGCCGCCAAGCTTGCGCGTGAAATGTATGGTCTGGAAATAAAAAGCGCGACGGTGGATGCCTTCGTCACTGACGCGCGCTTCCAATTGGTCAGCCTGTGCGGAGTGCTGGAGCATATTGCCGACCTGCGCAACAGCCTGGCGAAGATTACGGCGCTGCTGGCCGACGATGGCTATCTGTTCCTCGCCGTGCCCGATGCCGAGACCTTCGGCCAGACGCCGCCGGCTGAGCCGTTCCTTGAGTTCGCGCTGGAGCACATCAACTTCTTCAGTGCTACCAGCCTCGACAATGTGCTGAGTACCTGCGGCTTCGAGAAGGTCACGGTCATCTCGCAGCATAACGATTTCTACGACAACCACTATCTGCTGGCTTTGTACCGCAAGACCACCAAGGCCGCGCAGCCGTTGACGGTGGATGATGTGGCAGCCGGCAGCCTGCTGCGTTATGTCGAGCTGTCACGCGAGGTACTGGGTCCGGTGGAAACGCTGGCCGAGCAACTGGAGGCCAGCGGTGAGCCGGTGCTGATATGGGGCGCAGGCTCCCTTACCAGTCGGTTGCTCTGCGACACCCGGCTGGGTAAGGCCAATATCCGCGCCATCGTCGACAGGAACAGGAATCTTCAGGGCAAAGCGCTGCTCGGCGTGACCATCAGCGGCCCCGAGGCGCTGGCCAAGCACCAGGGGGCCACGGTATTCATTGCCAGTACCACATACGCTGCCGAGATTCGCGACACGCTCATCCAGCAACACGGCTGGCAGGGCAGGATCCTCACCCTCGCAAACGGAGCCCGGTAATGTCGATGAACACACTCAATGACATTCGCAACGCCTACGAGGCCGGGAATACCGCCAAGCAGGACTACATCGAGGCTATCCACGCAAGGCACGCCAGCCTGTTCGACTACCCCGAGTTCATCGCCGGGACCGACGTGGAGTCGCTGCGCCTACTGCCGGAGGGCGTCTTCGTGCGGTCCCGCTCGCAGCAGATCGAGCTGTTCCTGGACCCCCAGGACCAGCACCTGGTGCCCTGTACGCTGATGAACTTCCGGGCCTATGAAACACTGGAAACCGAGTTCCTCAAAGCCATTACCCAAGATGACGGGGTGATCCTGGACATCGGCGCCAACTGCGGCTGGTATGCCCTGGCGTTGGCTCGGCACTGCCCATCGGTACGGATTCACGCCTTCGAACCCATTCCCCATACCTTCGGGATCCTGGAGCGCAACATTCGCCACAACGGCTTGCTTAACATTGAGGCTCACCGCTTGGCCTTTTCCAATCAAGAGGCGACGCTCGAGTTCCTTTATACGCCGAACTGCTCCGGCGCTACCTCCCAGGTGCTTGCGGGGCAGCCAGGCAGCCAGGAAAGCCTGCTCAAAGTAGCCTGCCAGGCCACTACGCTGGACAATTTCTGCACGCAGAACGTGCTGGCGCCCCAGATCATCAAGTGCGATGTAGAGGGGGCGGAGTTAATGGTGATCCAGGGTGGCGAGGCGATACTCGCCCAGCACAGGCCCGTGATCCTGATCGAACTGTTGAGAAAGTGGGCCAAGCAGTTCGATTACCACCCCAGCGAGGTAGTGGAGCGGCTTGCGCGTCTCGGCTACCAGGCCTACACCCTGAGCGAAGAGGGGCTGCGTCCCTGCCCGGGCATCGACGAGCAAACCCAGGAAACCAATTTCGTCTTCGTGCATGGGCAAAAGCGCCATGAGCTCTCTGAGCGGGTGCAGTTCCTGTCATGAACCCAGCCATTCCGCCGCTCACCGTCGCGCTGCTGACCTATAACCGACTGCACTACCTCGAGCAGGCGATCGCCGCCATCCTCGCGCAGAGCTATGAGGATTTCGAGCTGCTGGTGCTCGACAACGGCAGCAGCGATGGGACCGCGCAGTTCATCCTGGGCCTGCAGGACCCACGAATCCGCTACGTCAGGAATTCGCGCAATATTTCTACCGTGGAGTTCAATTGCCGTTCGGCGTATCACCTTGCCTTGGGGCCTCGGGTGATCGTGACCCATGACGATGACGTCATGGAGCACGACATGCTGGAACGGCAGATGCATTTCATGGACCGTCACCCAGACGTGCGGCTGGTGTGGACTCGCGTCAGCGATATTGACCAGGACGGGCATGCGCTGGCCGATGGCAGCTCCGTGCCTGGTGTGGAGCGAATTTTCGCGCCTGGTGAATACATCAGCAGTTTCCTCAAGGAGCGGCTGTGGCCGATGCCCAGTGGCGTGATGCTGGAGCGAGCCATACTGCCCAGGCTCTATGCGGTACACGCATGCCTCGGCGAGGCGGCGGCGCGCAAGAAAACCCTGGAGACGGCGGGCATCGAGGACGTGCTGATGCCGGCACGTATCAACCGTAAATATGCTATCGGCTACCTTGACCAACCCTTGCTGCGCCGTCGGGTGCATACCAAGCAGTTTTCCCACGTGGCGAGCCTGTCGCTTCCTGGCGTGGCTCTCTATCGAGACCTGAAGCACATTGCCAGGGGCGTTCCAGGGCTTGCGGCAGAGGCTCTGCACTTCGATGCCTACATGTCGCGCTTTGCTATTCAGGAAGCGATCACGACCCAGGCGGGAAGGGCGATCGATAAAGGCATTCGGAAAAAGGTCGGTAACACGGCGGCCAGCCTGGAGCGCAACAGGGCATCTGCCCCCGACGCGTTCCTGGCAGGCTTGCCGGTGTTCCTGCTTGCCCAGCTTCTGTCGCTGGGTGAACAACGCCACCCACTGGGCACGCTGTCGGTCTCCGGCCATACCAGCGCTACCCAGCAATTGCTGGCCTGGACGCGCAACACTCTCGATAAGCCGCATTCGAGCATCCTGGCGGGTCTCGACGGGCGCAGGGCCATTATCTTCGGGAGTGCCTTCATTGCCGCGCTGCTGATTCTCGAGGCCGAGAAAAGCGACGTGCAGGTGGTTGCCTGCATCGATTCCAACCTTAACCGTCAAGGTACGGAAATGCTCGGCGTACCCATTCGATCCTTGGACTGGATGGCTGAGCAAGTGCAAGCGGAGGATGTCGTGATCATCAGTTCCGAGCGGGACCATGAGCATTACATCGAAGCGCTCATACGCCAACATCTCAGGGCTGCGGCACGTGTCGTGTCCTGGAAAGACCTGACGGCATGTGCGTGACTCAGGGCGTACAGGCCGGGTGCAGACAGGCGATCTGCCTGATGCAAGCGAGCAACAATTTTGGGGAAGTGACTGCATGACCAATTGGACTTTGATCGCAGGTGGGCGTTGTACCGGGCAGCCGTGGCGAGTGCGGGTCGCCGGTTTCTGCCTGGACGATCAGCAGGCATTCCTGCTTGGCGACGACGACTGGCACGCTTTGCAGCGTGAGCTGCCGCTGCAACCTCTGGCTGCCTATGGCTCGGCCAACGGAATGCTGTTCGAGCGGGCTGTCGATACCGCCGGGGAGTTCGATGGCGTCCTGCTGATTGCTCACCCTCGTCAAGCGAGCGCGGTGTTCGAGGTGTCATCACCGGTGCGGCAATACTTGCTGCTTCGTGCCAGCGAGCAATTGCAAGCGCTGCAGGACGAAGCGTCGTTCAGCAAGATATTGGTCCCGGCAAAGGGAGAGCCGGTCAGTAAAACGCGAGTTCACATTGATTACCTGAAGCTTCCCGACCTTGACGGTTCCGATCCGCAAGCCTGGCCAGTCGCTCGGGAAGTGCAAGATCGCGACTATTCGAAAAACTACCATTGCTCGGCGGACTTCTGGCTGTACAAGGTGACCTGTGCAATCGCTGATGATGTGGCGGCGGTACGGCGCACCGAACCTCTGCTGAGTGTCGTTATCCCGACCTACAACTACGGCCGCTACCTCACCGAGTGCATTCAGTCGGTGCTCGACCAGGGTGTGGACGATGTCGAGATCCTGGTGCTGGACAACGCCTCCACGGACGACACCCCCAAGGTCATGGCGGCGTTCGCCGACAATCCGCAGGTACGCTACATACGTAACCGCTATAACTATGGGCCAGGCTACAACTGGCGAAATGGCCTGCGTATCGCACAGGGACGATATTTCACGTTCCTGTCCGCCGACGACTATTTCAACCCGGGCCATCTTTCCAGCCTCTTGCCTACGCTGGAGCGCCAGCCCCACGTCGCGGTCGGTTATACCGGCATTCGTTGGGTAAATGGCGCCGGGCAGGCATTGAACCAGGGTCGTCATCCCGGGTACCGCAATGGCGACTATGTCGGCGGGCGCAATGAAGTTGCCGATCTGCTGGTCTACGACAGTTATATGACGCCTTCGGCGGTCATCTACCGACGTGAGGCATTCCAGCGGGTCTGGCGCCCAGGTAAGAGCTACGGGGCGGGCGACTGGGAAATGGTGGTGCAGATGGCGGAGCGCTACCCGGACTTTGCCTACGTCGATACACCGGGTGTCAACTATCGCTGGCATGGTGCTCAGGAGTCGAACCAGTTCTATGCCTCCACGGAGCCGTTGAAGGGGCACCTGGCAATCGTGGAAGGGGTGTTCGAGCGCGGGGCGCAGCATAACCTCCAGGGCCGTGAGCGCGAGGTAGCGGCGCATCTGAAACGGCGTCTGGACCTATATCCAGATGAGCAGAACTCGGAACTCGGTGCCCGCACGCGTCAACTTTGCGAGCGCCTGGAGGGGCAGGCGCTGCAGCAAAGGAGCACCTTGTTCACCGTGATCCTGACGGCCTACGGGCGCCCGCCAGCAATTCGGGACGCCCTGAGCAGCCTCGCGCAGCAGCCCTTCAGGGACTTCGAGGTAATCCTGGTCAATGCCAGCGGCGAGCCGGTCGAGTCACTCGTGGCCGAGTACGACTTCCCTGTTACCTATATCCGCCAGGGCCGTGATCGCAGCATGGCCGCAGCCCGCAATGCAGCCTTGCAGTTGGCGGGGGGGCAGTGTGTCGTCTACCTCGGCGATGAAGACCTGCATCGGCCTGTTCATCTCGAAGCACTGGCCAAGGCACTGGCGGCTCAGCCCGAGAGCGTCATGTACAAGGACGCGGCAGGGGCGGGCAACTATCCCTGCGAGGAGCGCGCCAGGGAGCGTTTGCTGTTGAGCGACCACCTGCCGGTCGACACCTTTGCCTGCCCACGTGCGCTTGCACTTGCCGTGGGCGGCTTCGACGAATCTCTGACAGGGTAGGGGAAACGAGCGCCTGGCACGGCTATTGCGTAGCGGATGGCAACTATCCGTTTTTATGACGGTCAGCCACGCGAGAGAGCATGATGTCCCAAGTCGCCCACGTGTCCCGTACCCCGGCCGAGCAGGATACCCGCCAGGGCCTCGAGCAAGCCTTCGCCCTGTTCAACCAGGTTTCCAGCCAGCTGAGCGAGTCCTACAGCATGCTCGAGGCTCGGGTCAGCGAGCTCAAGGGCGAGCTGGCGGTGGTCAGCGCCCAGCGCATGGCCGAGCTGGGTGAGAAGGAGCGCCTGGCCAACCGTCTGCAGAACCTGCTCGACCTGCTGCCAGGTGGGGTGATCGTCATCGATGCCCAAGGCTTTGTGCGCGAGGCCAACCCGGCGGCCTGCGAGCTGCTGGGTGAGCCGTTGGTGGGGGAGTTGTGGCGCCTGGTGATCGCCCGCAGCTTCGCGCCGCGCGAAGATGACGGCCACGAAGTCTCGCTGCGTGACGGCCGTCGGCTGTCCATTGCCACGCGCTCGCTGGACGCCGAGCCTGGGCAGTTGGTGTTGCTCAACGACCTTACCGAAACCCGCCGCCTGCAAGGCCAGCTGGCGCGCCATGAGCGCCTGTCGGCGTTGGGGCGCATGGTCGCATCGCTGGCCCACCAGATCCGTACCCCGCTGTCCGCCGCCATGCTCTACGCCAGCCACCTGGCCGACGACGAACAGCAGTTGCCGGCCCAGACCCGTCAACGTTTCGCCACTCAGCTCAAAGAGCGCTTGCACGAGCTCGAACACCAGGTGCGTGACATGCTGGTGTTCGCCCGTGGCGAGTTGCCGCTGGGCGACCGCGTCACGCCCAAGGCGCTGTTCCAGGCCTTGCAGCAGGCGGCGCAATCTCACGTGCAAGGGCATTTGGTGCGCTGGCAGTGCGACACCCACCTGGGTGAGCTGCTGTGCAACCGCGACACCCTGGTCGGTGCCTTGCTCAACCTCATCGACAACGCCTTGCAGGCCAGCCCTGAGCCTGCAAGGCTGAAAGTGCACCTGTACCGCCGCGAGCAAAGCCTGTACCTGTGCGTCAGTGATGCGGGCAGCGGTATCGATGCGCAACTGCTGGCGCGCCTGGGTGAGCCTTTCCTCACCACCAAGTCCACCGGTACCGGGCTGGGCCTGGCGGTGGTCAAGGCGGTGGTGCGGGCACACCAGGGCGAGCTGGCGCTGCGTTCGAAGGTCGGACGTGGCACTTGCGTGCGGGTGGTATTGCCGCTGATCGTTGCACAGGAGGCATGATGGTCAAGGTGTTGCTGGTCGAGGATGACCGTGTCCTGCGTCAGGCGCTGTCCGACACGTTGGAAATCGGCGGGTTCGAGCACCATGCCGTGGGCAGTGCCGAGGAAGCGCTGGAGGCAGTCGTCCGGGATGCCTATGGCCTGGTGGTCAGTGACGTGAACATGCCGGGCATGGACGGCCACCAGCTGTTGGCCCAGTTGCGTCGCCACCATCCGCAATTGCCGGTGCTGCTGATGACGGCCCACGCGGCGGTGGAGCGTGCGGTGGAGGCCATGCGCCAAGGTGCGGTCGACTACCTGGTCAAGCCCTTCGAGCCCAAGGCCCTGCTGAGCCTGGTCGAACGCCATGGTGCCGGGCAGGTGGCAGCCGACGAGCAGGGGCCGGTGGCTGCCGAACCCGCCAGCCGACAATTGCTGGAACTGGCGGCAAGGGTTGCGCGCAGTGATTCGACGGTGCTGATTTCCGGCGAGTCGGGCACCGGCAAGGAGGTGCTGGCGCGCTACATCCACCTGCAGTCCACCCGTGCTGCCCAGCCGTTCGTAGCGATCAACTGCGCGGCGATCCCGGACAACATGCTCGAGGCCACGCTGTTCGGCCATGAGAAGGGCGCCTTCACCGGGGCCATTGCCGCCCAGGCCGGCAAGTTCGAACAGGCCGAGGGCGGTACGCTGCTGCTCGATGAAATCTCGGAAATGCCCCTGGGCCTGCAAGCCAAGCTGCTGAGGGTGTTGCAGGAGCGCGAAGTCGAGCGGGTGGGTGGACGCAAGCCGATCGCCCTGGACATCCGCGTGGTGGCCACCACCAATCGCGATCTGGCGGGCGAAGTGGCCGCCGGACGCTTCCGTGAAGACCTGTTCTATCGTCTGTCGGTTTTCCCACTTGCCTGGCGGCCGTTGCGCGAGCGCAGCGCCGACATTCTGCCGCTGGCCGAGCGCTTGCTGGCGCGCCATGTCAGCAAGATGAAGCACGCCCCTGTACGGCTTTCTGCCCAGGCGCGGGCCTGCCTGCAGGGCTACGCCTGGCCTGGAAACGTGCGTGAGCTGGACAATGCATTGCAGCGGGCGTTGATCCTGCAACAGGGTGGTGTGATCGAGGCGGCGGATTTCTGTCTGGCCGGCGCCATTCCATTGTCGAATATTTCGGTTGATATCACTGAGCCATCATCGCTCGAAACGGGCAGCGAGTCCAGTGGCCTTGGTGACGATATGCGCCGTCACGAATTCCAGATGATCATCGATACCTTGCGCGCTGAACGCGGCCGTCGCAAGGAAGCTGCCGAGCGCCTCGGAATCAGCCCGCGAACGCTGCGCTACAAGTTGGCGCAGATGCGTGACGCGGGGCTCGACGTAGAGGCCAGCCTGTACGGCTGAGGCAGGTTTTCAACCATCACGGCGCGGCTGGCATTCTTGTTGCTAGCTTCAGCGTATCCGCCGCATGAGTGTCAAAAAAATGCGGCCGCCGGAGAGAGAGATTCATGAGCCAAGGTGTTGAATTCAATCGTCTGATGTTGGACATGCGCGCCATGCAGGCCGATGCCATGTCGCTGCCCAAGGTTACCGCGGCGCCTGAACTGGCACCGGGGCAGAGCAGCTTCGCCGACATGCTCGGCCAGGCCATCAACAAGGTCAGTGACACCCAGCAGGCGTCCAGCCAGCTGGCCAACGCCTTCGAGATCGGCAAGAGCGGCGTCGACCTCACCGACGTGATGATTGCCTCGCAAAAGGCCAGTGTCTCGTTCCAGGCCCTGACCCAGGTACGCAACAAGCTGGTGCAAGCGTACCAGGACATCATGCAGATGCCGGTTTGAGGACGAATTGAGTCATGGCCGAAGCAGTCGTCGATAACGCCCCCGCCAAGAGCGGCCCGCCCGCGGCAAAACCGCCGCTGTTCGGCATGGCGTTCCTGGAAAACATCTCGCAGATGCCCATGCTGCGTCAGGTCGGCCTGTTGGTTGGCTTGGCCGCCAGCGTGGCGATAGGCTTTGCCGTGGTGCTCTGGTCGCAGCAGCCGGACTACCGTCCGCTTTACGGCAGCCTGGCCGGGATGGACACCAAGCAGGTCATGGAAACCCTGGCTGCCGCCGACATTCCCTATACCGTCGAACCGAATTCCGGCGCGCTGCTGGTCAAGGCCGACGACCTTTCCCGTGCCCGCCTGAAACTCGCCGCCGCCGGTGTCGCGCCCAGCGATGGCAACATTGGTTTCGAGATCCTTGATAAAGAGCAGGGCCTGGGCACCAGCCAGTTCATGGAAGC
Organism: Pseudomonas sp. LS_2; assembly: GCF_042709235.1. Taxonomy (NCBI): domain Bacteria; kingdom Pseudomonadati; phylum Pseudomonadota; class Gammaproteobacteria; order Pseudomonadales; family Pseudomonadaceae; genus Pseudomonas; species Pseudomonas sp. LS_2. Next base: position 67,386 of record NZ_JAVAYC010000023.1, read on the forward strand.
CACCCGCTACCGTCGTGGCCTGGAAGGTGAGCTGGCGCGCACCATTTCCAGCCTGAACAACGTCAAGGCCGCCCGTGTGCACCTGGCGATCCCGAAAAGCTCGGTGTTCGTGCGTGACGAGCGCAAGCCCAGCGCCTCGGTCCTGGTCGAGCTGTTCCCGGGCCGCGCCCTGGAAGCCGGCCAGGTGATGGCGATCGTCAACCTGGTCGCCACCAGCGTGCCGGAACTGGACAAGTCCCAGGTCACCGTGGTCGACCAGAAGGGCAACCTGCTTTCCGATCAACTGCAAGACACCGCCCTGACCATGGCCGGCAAGCAGTTCGACTACAGCCGCCGCATGGAAGGCATGCTCACCCAGCGTGTGCACAACATCCTGCTGCCGGTGCTGGGCAACGACCGCTACAAGGCCGAAGTGTCCGCCGACGTCGACTTCAGTGCCGTGGAGTCCACCTCCGAGCAGTTCAACCCAGACCAACCGGCCCTGCGCAGCGAGCAGGCGGTCAACGAGCAGCGCGCCAGCAGCCAAGGCCCGCAGGGCGTACCTGGGGCGCTGAGCAACCAGCCGCCTGCCGGTGCCAACGCGCCGGAGAACGCCACTGCCACTGCGACCCCCGCTGGTGCCATCCAGCCTGGCCAGCCGCTGGTGGATGCCAACGGCCAGCAGATCATGGACCCGGCCACCGGCCAGCCGATGCTCGCGCCTTATCCATCCGACAAGCGCACGCAAAGCACCCGCAACTTCGAACTGGACCGCTCGATCAGCCATACCCGCCAGCAACAAGGTCGCCTGACCCGTCTGTCGGTAGCCGTGGTGGTGGACGATCAGGTCAAGCTCGATGCGGCCACCGGCGAAGCGACCAACACCCCCTGGAGCGCCGAGGACCTGGCACGCTTCACCCGCCTGGTTCAGGACGCGGTGGGCTTCGATGCCAGCCGTGGCGACAGCGTGACGGTGATCAACGTGCCGTTCTCCGCAGACCGCGGCGAAGCGCTGGTGGACATTCCGTTCTACTCCCAGCCGTGGTTCTGGGACATCGTCAAGCAAGTGCTGGGCGTGCTGTTCATCCTGGTACTGGTGTTCGGCGTGCTGCGCCCTGTGCTCAACAACATCACTGGCGGCGGCAAGAGCGCGGCCAACGACAGCGACATGGAACTGGGCGGCATGATCGGCCTGGACGGCGAGCTGGGTAACGATCGGGTCAGCCTCGGCGGCCCGAGCAGTATCCTGCTGCCAAGCCCAAGCGAGGGCTACGAAGCGCAACTGAACGCAATCAAGGGCCTGGTGGCCGAAGACCCGGGCCGCGTGGCCCAGGTCGTGAAAGAGTGGATCAACGCCGATGAGTGACAACCGAGCCGTTACCGCCAAGCTGAGCCGCGTCGACAAGGCGGCGATCCTGTTGCTGTCCCTGGGCGAGACCGATGCGGCCCAGGTGCTGCGCCACATGGGCCCCAAGGAAGTGCAGCGGGTCGGCGTGGCCATGGCGCAGATGGGCAACGTGCACCGCGAGCAGGTCGAGCAGGTGATGAGCGAGTTCGTCGACATCGTCGGCGACCAGACCAGCCTGGGCGTGGGGTCGGATGGCTATATCCGCAAGATGCTCAACCAGGCCCTCGGCGAGGACAAGGCCAACGGCCTGATCGACCGCATCCTGCTGGGCGGCAACACCAGCGGCCTGGACAGCCTCAAGTGGATGGAGCCGCGCGCCGTCGCCGACGTGATCCGCTACGAGCACCCGCAAATCCAGGCCATCGTGGTCGCCTATCTCGACCCCGACCAGGCGGGTGAAGTGCTGAGCAACTTCGACCACAAGGTGCGCCTGGACATCGTCCTGCGCGTATCCTCGCTCAATACCGTGCAGCCAGCGGCGCTCAAGGAATTGAACCAGATCCTCGAGAAGCAGTTCTCGGGCAACTCCAACGCGGCGCGTACCACCCTGGGCGGTATCAAGCGCGCTGCCGACATCATGAACTTCCTCGACAGTTCGGTAGAAGGCCAGTTGATGGACTCGATCCGCGAGATCGACTCCGACCTGTCCGAGCAGATCGAAGACCTGATGTTTGTATTCAACAACCTGGCCGATGTCGACGATCGCGGTATCCAGGCACTGCTGCGTGAGGTGTCCTCGGACGTGCTGGTGGTGTCGCTCAAGGGCGCCGACGAAAAGGTCAAGGACAAGATCTTCAAGAACATGTCCAAGCGTGCCTCGGAACTGCTGCGCGACGACCTCGAGGCCAAGGGCCCGGTGCGGGTCAGCGACGTGGAAACGGCGCAGAAGGAAATCCTCACCATTGCCCGTCGCATGGCCGAGGCCGGCGAGATCGTGCTTGGCGGCAAGGGCGCCGAGGAAATGATCTAAGCGGCCCCGTGCTGCCTGTCGACTGGCGCTGCCTTTGCAGGGGCGGGCTTGCCCGCGAAAGCGCCAGTCCAGGCACCACCTGTGCCCCTGCTGACGCATTCGCGGGCAAGCCCGCTTCTACAATCGCGTTGGCCGAACCTGGTTTGAGAACCTGACAGCATGCCCACCAAAGAACACCCCAGTGACCTGATCCGCGCCCGCGACCTGGAGGGTGTCGACGTCTGGACGCTGCCCAGCTTCGACCCTGAGCCTGAGCCCGAGCCGGCGCCCGAGCCCGAGGTGGTCGAGGAAGAGGTCGAGGAAGTGCCGCTGGAGGAAGTCCAGCCGTTGACCCTCGAAGAGCTCGAAGCGATTCGCCAGGAGGCCTATAACGAAGGCTTCGCCACCGGCGAGCGCGAGGGCTTCCACAGCACTCAGCTCAAGGTTCGCCAGGAGGCCGAAGTGGCCCTGGCCGCCAAGCTGGCCGACCTCGAACAACTGATGACGCATCTGCTCGATCCCATTGCCGAGCAGGACAAGCAGATCGAGCAGACTCTGGTGCACTTGGTCGCGCACCTCACCCGCCAGGTGATCTGCCGTGAGCTGCGTACCGACTCCAGCCAGATCACCCACGTGCTGCGCGAGGCCCTGAAGCTGCTGCCGATGGGCGCCGACAACATCCGCATCCACCTCAACCCGCAGGACTTCGAGCAGGCAAAAGCCCTGCGCGAGCGTCACGAGGAAACCTGGAAACTGCTCGAGGACGAAGCTTTGCTGCCAGGCGGTTGCCGTATCGAGACCGCCCACAGCCGCATCGACGCCACCATGGAAACCCGCATGGAAAAGGCCGTGGCGCAGCTGTTCGACCAGCTCCATGACCAGGCCCTGCACCCGGCCACGCCGGACCTTTCCATCGAACTGGGGGCGAACGATGCGCCTTGATCGCACCAGCTTCGGCAAGCGCCTGGGCACCTACGCCGAGGCGGTGAAGCTGCCTGAGCAACCGGTGGTGGAGGGTCGCCTGCTGCGCATGGTCGGCCTGACCCTGGAGGCCGAGGGGCTGCGCGGTGCGGTAGGCAGCCGCTGCATGGTCATCAACGATGACAGCTACCACCCGGTGCAGGTCGAGGCCGAGGTGATGGGCTTCTCCGGCTCCAAGGTTTTCCTCATGCCGGTGGGTAGCATCGCCGGTATCGCGCCAGGCGCGCGGGTGGTGCCGCTGGACGATAGCGGCCGCCTGCCCATGGGCATGAGCATGCTCGGCCGCGTACTCGACGGCGCCGGCCGCGCGCTGGATGGCAAGGGTGGCATGCGCGCCGAGGATTGGGTGCCGATGGACGGCCCGATCATCAACCCGCTCAACCGCGACCCCATCAGCCAGCCACTGGACGTCGGTATCCGCAGCATCAATGGCCTGCTCACCGTTGGCCGGGGCCAGCGTCTCGGTCTGTTCGCCGGTACCGGTGTGGGTAAATCGGTGCTGCTGGGCATGATGACCCGCTTCACCGAAGCCGAGATCATCGTGGTCGGCCTGATCGGTGAACGGGGCAGGGAAGTGAAGGAGTTCATCGAGCACATTCTTGGCGAGGAAGGCCTCAAGCGCTCCGTAGTGGTTGCCTCGCCCGCCGACGATGCGCCTTTGATGCGTTTGCGCGCGGCCATGTATTGCACGCGTATCGCCGAGTATTTCCGCGACAAGGGCAAGAACGTGCTGTTGCTGATGGACTCGCTGACCCGTTTCGCCCAGGCCCAGCGGGAAATCGCCCTGGCTATCGGCGAGCCGCCTGCCACCCGTGGCTACCCGCCTTCGGTGTTCGCCAAGCTGCCCAAACTGGTGGAGCGCGCGGGTAACGGCGAGGCCGGCGGTGGCTCGATCACGGCGTTCTATACCGTGCTGTCCGAAGGTGACGACCAGCAGGACCCGATCGCCGACTCGGCGCGCGGTGTTCTCGATGGTCACTTCGTGCTGTCGCGGCGCCTGGCCGAAGAAGGGCACTACCCGGCCATCGACATCGAAGCGTCGATCAGCCGGGTGATGCCGCAGGTGGTCGATGCAGACCACCTGCGCCAGGCGCAGAAATTCAAGCAACTGTGGTCGCGCCTGTCGCAGAGCCGCGACCTGATCAGCGTGGGCGCCTATGTGGCCGGTGGCGACCCGGAAACCGACCTGGCCATCGCCCTGCAGCCGAAGCTGGTGGGTTTCCTGCGCCAGGGCCTGGATGAAAACGTCGGCATGCGCCAGAGCCGCGACGAACTGGCTGCGGTGTTCGCATCGCCGGCCGGCGGCTGATAGACCATGGCCCAGCCTACCCGAGCTGCGCGCCTGGCGCCGGTGGTGGAGATGGCCGAGGAGGCCGAGCGCAAGGCGGCTCAGCGCCTTGGGCACTTCCAGCAGCAGGTGGCCCAGGCGCAGGCCAAGCTTGCCGAGCTCGAGCACTTTCGCGAGGGCTACCAGGCCCAGTGGATCGACCGCGGCGGACAGGGCGTCAACGGCAACTGGTTAGTCAGCTACCAGCGCTTCCTCGGCCAGCTGGAAACGGCAATGACCCAGCAGCGCCAGAGCCTGGCCTGGCACCAGAACAACCTCAACAATGCCCGTGGCACCTGGCAGCAGGCCTATGCCCGGGTCGAGGGCCTGCGCAAGCTGGTGCAGCGCTATCTGGACGAGGCCCGGCGCGCCGAGGACAAGCGCGAGCAGAAGCTGCTAGATGAGCTGAGCCAGCGCCTGCCGCGCCACGGGCCCCTGTAGTCGCGCAACACGCCCTTGCGGGCCTTACATCGGGCTGCTACACCTTCAGAAGACGTATTCGCCATCATCGAAGGAATCGCACGCATGGCAGTCGAAACTGATTTTTCACGGGATGAAAGAAAGCTGACGATCAAGGTCAAGGGGCGTTTCGACTTCGGCAAGCACCAGGAATTCAGGGAGGCCTACGAGCGCCATTACCTGAAGCCTGCCTCGGTGGTGGTCGACCTGAAGGAGGCCACCTACCTGGACAGCTCGGCGCTGGGCATGCTCCTGCTGCTGCGCGATCACGCCGGTGGCGACCAGTCGGACATCCGCGTGGTGCATGCCAGCCCCGATGTGCGCAAGATCCTCGCCATCTCCAATTTCGAAAAGCTGTTCGATATCAGTTGAGCAGACCATGTCTAGCTCCCAGGCGCTGAGCGTACTGGTCGCTGAGGATGGGGCGGCCGACCGCATGTTGCTGGCGCAGATCGTCCGGCGTCAGGGGCATGAGGTGTTCACCGCGGAGAACGGCGAGCAGGCGGTGGCGCTGTTCGCCGAGAAGCGCCCGCAACTGGTGTTGCTCGATGCGCTGATGCCGGTGATGGACGGTTTCGAGGCGGCCCGCCGGATCAAGGCACTGGCGGGCGAGGCGCTGGTACCGATCATCTTTCTTACCTCGCTCAACGAAGAGCAGGCGCTGGTGCGTTGCCTGGAGGCCGGTGGCGACGACTTCATGGCCAAGCCCTACAGCGCGGTGATCCTCAATGCCAAGATCCGCGCCATGGACCGCCTGCGCCGCCTGCAGGCCACGGTGCTGGAGCAGCGCGACCAGATCGCCCGGCACCACCACCACCTGCTCACCGAGCAGCGCGTGGCCAAGGCGGTGTTCGACAAGGTGGCGCATTCCGGTTGCCTGAGCTCGCCCAACATCCGCTACCTGCAATCGCCCTATGCGCTGTTCAATGGTGACCTGCTGCTGGCTGCCTATACCCCCACCGGCGACATGCATGTACTGCTCGGCGATTTCACCGGTCACGGCCTGCCAGCGGCAGTGGGCGCCATGCCCCTGGCCGAGGTGTTCTACGGCATGACCGCCAAGGGCTACGGCCTGGTGGAAACCCTGCGGGAGATGAACGCCAAGCTCAAGCGCATCCTGCCGGTGGATATGTTCTGTTGCGCCGTGCTGCTCAGCCTGAATTTCCAGCGCGGCACGGTAGAGGTGTGGAATGGCGGCATGCCCGCCGGCTATCGGCTGTCGGCCACGGGCGAGGTGCTTGCGACCCTGCCCTCTCGGCATGTGCCGCTGGGTATCCTGGTGCCGGAGCAATTCGACGACAGCACCGAAGTGATGCCGCTGCGGGTGGATGAGCGGTTGCTGCTGTTGTCCGATGGAGTGGTCGATAGCGACGATGGGCAGGAGCAGCTGTTCGGTGTCGAGCGCCTGCAAGCGGTGCTGGCGGCTAACCGCGACCCGGTCTTGCTGTTCGATGAGGTGATGCAGGCGTTGGCGAGTTTCGGCGGCACTGCGCGCGACGACATCAGCCTGTGCGATATTCGCATGCTCGCTGCGCAGCGCCAGGAGCTGCTGCCGATGGTCTATTCCGACAGCGGACGCTCCAGCCCGCTGGATTGGTCGCTATCATTCGAGATGCGGGCCGACAGTTTGAAACGCTTCAATCCCGTACCCTATCTGGTCCAGTTGTTGCAGGAAATCCATGGCCTGCGCCCCTTGGGCAGCCAGCTTTACAGTGTGCTCAGCGAGCTGTATTCCAACGCCCTGGAGCACGGGGTATTGGGCCTGGATTCCAGGCTCAAGCGCGATGCGCAGGGTTTTGCCACCTATTACGGCGCGCGCAAGCAACGCCTGGCGCGTTTGCGTGAAGGCGCGGTGCAGATCGATGTGAGGGTGGAACCGCTCGGGCGTGGCGGCCGTCTTATCATCGAGGTGCGTGACAGTGGCGCGGGTTTCGATGTTGCCAAGGTATTGGCGCGTCCGCTGCAGGAGCAGGGTTTTTGCGGGCGGGGTTTGAACCTGGTGCGCAGTCTGTGCCCGCAGGCCGAATGGCTTGAAGGTGGGCGCCTGGCGCGTGTGGTGTTTGCCTGGTGAGCCCTGGGCGTGACCGGCTTGATCAAGGAGTGAGCAAGTGACAGAGATGAATATCGATCACAAGGTCCTGAGCGACCTGCAGGAGGTCATGGAAGACGGCTACCTGCAATTGCTGGAAACCTTCCTGGAAGACTCCCAGCGGCGCCTGAACCAACTGCACGAAGCCAAGGACGCCGACGAGCTGGGCCTGGCGGCGCACAGCTTCAAGGGCAGCAGCAGCAACATGGGTGCAGTGGGCCTGGCGCGGCTGTGCCAGCAATTGGAGGATCGGGTGCGCCAGCAGCCGCTGTATGGCATCGAAGACCTGATCAATCGCATCGACCTGGAATTCCTCGAAGTGCAGCATTTTTATCGCAGCGAGCGGCAGCGCGTGTCGGCTGGTTGAAAAACTGGCGCAAGTTTTGCTTTTCTTTGCTCCAGACGTTTTTCATGTTCCTGGCGCGGAGACCTTTTCATGCCTGTCGCACCCAACCCATTACTGCAGAGCGGGCTCGTGAACGCGCCGTCGCGCTCGTCCGTCAGCGCCCCGGACAAAGCCACGCAAGCCCCGGCCAGCCTGGACGGCGGCTTCGACAAGGTGATGGCCAGGCAGGCCCGCGACAATGTGCCAGCGCGCGACGACAAGGCGGCCCAGGCCAAGCCCAAGGACAAACCCGATGTCGCCCAGGGCGGCAAGAAGCCGGAAGACAAGGCAACCCAGGTTGCCGATGGCGGCAACGATTTGCCAGCCAAGGGCGTCAGCGAAACGGCAGAGGCCGACGAGAGCAGCTCGCTCGATGCCAGCCTGGTTGCCGGCCAGGTCACCGAGGCGCTGCCGGGTGGGCAACTGCTCCAGGCCCAGGCCGAGGCCGTGGCGCCGGTGTTGGAGGCAGCTGTGCAGCAGGCCGTGGTGGCGCAACAGCCAGCGGTCGCGCAACAGCCCTTGCCGCCTGCTGCAGCGGTGACCGAAGAGGTGCCGGCCGAAGCCTTCGATCCCGAGGCCGACCCGCTGGCGAATTTGCCGACCTTGCGCTTGGCGCTCGAGCAGAACGCCCAGGCCAAGGGCGTCACCTCCGCGCACGCCAGCACGAGCAGCGAGACACCTGCGCAGCAGCAGGCCGCCAGCAACGGCCAGGGCGCCGTCAATACCTTGGCGAACCTGGCCGATCAGCCTCAGGCCGATGCCGGTCAGTCCGAGCATGGCGAGAAGGCATTCACCGAGTTGCTGGGTGATGGCTTGAAGGATGTCAAAGGCGCGGCCAGCGATACACGTGTCGATGACTTCGCCAACCGCCTGGCCAACCTGACCCAGGCTGTCACGCCGAAGACCGCCAATGCCGTGCCGCCGACCAACCCGCTGCACCAGCCGTTGCAGATGAACCAGGGCGCCTGGAGCGAGGGCCTGGTGAACCGGGTGATGTACCTGTCCAGTCAGAACCTGAAGTCGGCGGATATCCAGCTCGAGCCCGCCGAGCTGGGGCGCCTGGACATTCGTGTCAATGTAGCGACGGACCAGTCCACTCAGGTCACCTTCATCAGTGGCCACGCTGGCGTGCGTGAGGCCCTCGACAACCAGGCTCATCGCCTGCGCGAACTGTTCGCCCAGCAAGGGCTGGCCCAGCCTGACGTCAATGTCGCCGACCAGTCCCGCGAGCAGCGGCAACAACAGGCCCAGCAGGGCGATTCGAACTTCTCCGGCGTGGCCGCGCGCCGTGCCGAGGAAGGCGGTGATGCCGACGAGCTGGCCGATGCTTCGCGGCCGGTGGAGCGCCAGACGGTCATCGGCGACAGTGCGATCGACTATTACGCCTGATGCCGGTTTCTGTACCGGTGTCTTGGCGGCGAGCCTGCTCCTACAGGTAGTGTGCTGAACCTGTAGGAGCGGACTTGCCCGCGAACGCCGCCACGCTGACCCTGCCAATTGCGCGCTCTGTAAAATCTGGCATAACACTTGCTCAAGCCACGTCATCCTTCTTGAAACCCCCGACGGACGACGGATTATTGGCATGGCGAAGAGCGAAGCAGTCAAAGACCCCGCCACTAAAGGCAAACTCAAGCTGATCCTGCTGCTGGTACTGGCGCTGCTGCTGGCGGTCGGCCTTTCGGTGGGCGCGACCTGGTTCATCATGAACAAGAGCGAGCCGGCCCCGGCCCCCGAAGCTGCCCAGACCAACGTCAAGGCCGCGGCGATCTACGAGCCGCTGGCACCGGCCTTCGTGGTCAATTTCAACCAGAACGGTCGCCAGCGCTACATGCAGGTGAGCATCACCCTGCAAGGGCGCAACCAGGCCGACCTGGACGCCCTCAAGGTGCACATGCCGGTGATTCGCAACAACCTGGTGATGATGTTCTCCGGCCAAGGCTTCGACGTCTTGGCCAGCAGTGCCGTGGGTCAGGAAATGCTGCGCCAGAAGGCCACCGCGGTGGTCCAGGAAGTGGCACAGAAGGAAGTCGGCAAGCCGGTCATCGACCAGCTGCTGTTCACCAATTTCGTATTGCAGTAGGAGCACATAGATGGCCGTGCAAGACCTGCTGTCCCAGGATGAGATCGACGCCCTGTTGCATGGCGTCGACGATGGGCTGGTACAAACCGAGAGCGCTGGCGAGCCCGGTGGCGTCAAGAGCTACGACCTGACCAGTCAGGATCGGATCGTCCGCGGTCGCATGCCGACCCTGGAAATGATCAACGAGCGTTTCGCCCGCTATACCCGTATCAGCATGTTCAACCTGCTGCGCCGTTCTGCGGACGTGGCGGTGGGCGGCGTGCAGGTGATGAAGTTCGGCGAGTACGTGCACTCGCTGTACGTGCCCACCAGCCTCAACCTGGTCAAGATCAAGCCACTGCGCGGCACGGCGCTGTTCATCCTCGACGCCAAGCTGGTGTTCAAGCTGGTGGACAACTTCTTTGGCGGCGACGGCCGCCACGCCAAGATCGAGGGGCGTGAGTTCACTCCCACCGAACTGCGCGTGGTGCGCATGGTGCTGGACCAGTGCTTCGTCGACCTCAAGGAAGCCTGGCAGGCGATCATGCCGGTGAACTTCGAGTACATGAACTCCGAGGTCAACCCGGCTATGGCCAACATCGTCGGCCCCAGTGAGGCGGTGGTGGTGTCGACCTTCCATATCGAGCTCGACGGCGGTGGCGGCGACCTGCACGTGACCATGCCGTACTCGATGATCGAACCGGTGCGCGAGATGCTCGACGCCGGTTTCCAGTCCGACCTGGACGACCAGGACGAGCGTTGGGTCAAGGCCCTGCGCGAGGACGTGCTGGACGTCAGCGTGCCGGTGTCGGCCACCGTCGCCCGCCGCCAACTCAAGCTGCGCGACATCCTGCACATGCAACCCGGTGACGTGATCCCGGTGGAGCTGCCGGAACACCTGGTGCTGCGCGCCAATGGCGTGCCGTCGTTCAAGGCGCGGCTGGGGGCGCACAAGGGCACCCTGTCGTTGCAGATCATCGACCCGATCGAGCGCCGCTGAGGGCGCGTCGGTCGCAACCCCGAATTGAATGTTTGTCGAGGAAACCATGGCTAACGAAAACGAGATCACTTCCGCCGAAGACCAAGCGCTGGCCGATGAGTGGGCTGCGGCCCTGGAAGAAACCGGCGATGCTGGCCAGTCCGACATCGACGCGCTGCTGGCCGCTGATGCCAAGGCTTCCGGTGCCGGGCGCCTGCCGATGGAAGAGTTCGCCAGCTCGCCGAAGCCGAACGAGAACGTCTCCCTCGAAGGCCCGAACCTGGACGTGATTCTGGATATTCCGGTGAGCATCTCGATGGAAGTGGGCAGCACCGAGATCAGCATCCGTAACCTGCTGCAACTGAACCAGGGGTCGGTGATCGAGCTCGACCGCCTGGCGGGCGAGCCGCTGGACGTGCTGGTCAACGGCACCTTGATCGCCCATGGCGAAGTGGTGGTGGTCAACGAGAAGTTCGGCATTCGCCTGACCGACGTGATCAGCCCCAGCGAACGTATCAAGAAGCTGCGCTGAATGAAGCGCGTGATGCGGGCCGTGACGGCCATGGGGGCGTTGTTGGCCAGCGAAGTGGCCATGGCTG